>NZ_JASLDS010000019.1 GCF_030151385.1 Soonwooa sp. | reverse complement strand
CCAGCAGTGCGGCATGATGAAATCCTACCCATCCGCCTTTGCCATGCGTTATATAATCTATGAATGAATTTTCGGCCTCTTTCGTCCACCTATAAGGTGGATAGTCCAGCTGTATAATGACCTTAAACTTGGCTAGATAGTCTTTTGTCATCTTTTCTGTAGTATTGATTTCAGTAACACGGAAGCCTTCTTTTTCACCGGTTTCCTTCAGCCATGCTAATCCCGTATCGGTAAAAGAAGCATGTTGCCCGCCCCTTTCTGTAAGCACCAATACATCAAATACCTGTTTGGTCTGTGCATTTAAATAGGGTATTGTTGCGATTGCCAATACCCACAGGACTACCATATTTCGACATAAGAACTTCGAAATCCTTCGGTTCACATCTTTTTTCATTATGCTATGATCTATTTATCTTTTCTTACTAATATTCCGCCGTTAGTGAAAGCCATTTTCCAGCAGTGGTCATCCAAACTTCTTTGTAGGTCGCATTATTGGCCTGCGGCCAATAAGGAACGTCTTCGTTGTATCGTGTTTGGATACCGACAGGCATCTCACCTACCATCTCCCCCGGAAGCGGACAGTATTGTTGCGCAAAATTGGCTCCTTCGCCGTAAATCAATGATTGTCCAAAAGGGTTCTTACCGACCGTCCAATAGAGCTGTTCTCTTCCGATCTGCAACAGCTTATCATTTTTTAAATATTTGCCCAATAGGGCTGCGGCCTTGCCCTGGCTCAAATGAATTGCCGCATTTCCACGAAAGGAAAACCAGACTGGAAAACGTTTTAAATAATACGCTTCGTCCAATTTAACACCCTGCTTAAGCTGGTCTACAAAATCCTCTTTTGCTTTTTTACCCGCAAAAAGATGTTGTCTTTGAAAGCTGAGCGAATCTTGAGCCTCATCCACACGATAAACGCCCGCGGGCACCATGCCATAAGGAGCGGTATACTTCATAATCTGGAGTAGATAATCGCCATAGGCATGCAATGCTTGCTGCCAGCGCGCTTGATTCGGATGATGAGGTTGCCCTTCTGCTAGCGCGACCAATGCCTGAGCATACACCTGCTCCCGCGATTGATGATTCGCATGGACAACCACCTTTTGCGTTTTATCCCGATAGAAAAATCCTTTCAGGCCATCGGCATCCCCTAGAGGTTCTTTGCGCTGTGCCAACAATACCTCGTCCATGAAATCGGCTGCATGCTGTGCATATCTATCCTGCCCTGTCAATTTATACAGTTGACTCGCAGCCCAGGATGCTGTCGCCATAAATTGACTTTCGGATGTCGCATAGCTATGCTCCCAAAATATCGGAAAATGATCATAACCTTTCTCCCGCCACTTGGCCAATGCAAAATCAAAATCCTCCATGGCCGTTTTTTTAAGTTTCTCACTTAAAGCCGGATCTCGGGTTATACTCATGGCCGCATAGGCCTCGTAGGCCGCAAACAAGAAATTATCAAAAGGACTGTCATGTACACGCGCCTTCATGTCATCCTTATTCCCGATCAGGCCATCTGTCCAGATGACAATGCCGGCACTACTGGCCCTATACCCCTTCCCTAAGCGGGTTTTCAATATAAAATCTATGCCCCATTCAGCCTCTTCCATAAGCCGTAAATAAAGTGCCTGATTATCATCTTTCACTTTATTGGCCATTTCCAATAGCGAGAATACGACATCGCCTGTCTGCAGGCTCTGTTGTGAAAGATCACCTGCATCATGCCAGCCGCCATTATAGGCGAGTCTAAGTCCTTCAAAACTAGCTCCGATATCGGCATGACAGGAGCCATGCTTTTCCGACACCGGGTGCCCGTGTCTTAACCGCTTCGATCACTGCGTCCGAATCAATTTTGTATTTCTTCATCAACTCAGCTGGCGTACCAGACTCTCCGAAAGTATCGTGTACTGCAACAAATTCTTGAGGCGTTGGTCTTCTTCTTGCCAACATTCCTGCAACAGATTCGCCTAAACCACCTAGATAATTGTGCTCCTCAGCTGTTACAATTTTACAAGTTTTTTCAACAGACTTTAGAATGATTTCTTCGTCCAAAGGTTTGATGGTGTGGATGTTGATGATTTCGCAAGAGATGCCTTCTTTTTCTAAAGCATCAGCAGCCAAAAGACTTTCCCAAACCAAGTGACCTGTTGCAACAATCGTCACATCTGTACCTTCTTGCAAAAGAATACCTTTTCCGATTTCGAAAGGCATATCTTCTGGAATGAAAACTGGAACTACAGGACGACCAAATCTTAGATAAACTGGACCTTCGTGCTTCGCTGCTGCCAAAGTCGCAGCTTTAGTTTGGTTGTAGTCACAAGGATTGATCACAGTCATACCTGGAAGCATTTTCATCATGCCGATGTCTTCCAAAACTTGGTGCGTTGCGCCATCTTCACCCAAAGTAAGACCTGCGTGAGAAGCTGCTATTTTTACATTCTTGCCAGAATAAGCGATAGATTGACGGATTTGGTCGTATACACGAGATGTTGCAAAATTCGCGAAAGTCCCAGCAAAAGGAATTTTTCCATTGATAGTAAGACCTGCTGCCATACCCATCATATTGGCTTCTGCGATACCAACTTGGAAGAATCTTTCTGGTGCTTTCTCAATGAATTTTTCCATTTTAAGAGAACCAATAAGGTCGGCACAAAGTGCAACAACATTAGGATTAGTATCTGCTAATTCTGCCAATCCAGCTCCAAAGCCTGATCTTGTATCTTTTTTGTCTGTATATGTATATTTCATGAGGATTTCTATTTTTTAAAGAATCGTTAAACCCAATAAGTTTGTAGTATTCTTTTTTGTTTCGATTATTAGATTTTAGTAGTCAGCTATTTCGTCAAGTTGAAGTTGTTGAAGTGCACTTGCCAATTGCTCGTCGTTTGGCGCTTTACCATGCCAAGCGTGAGAACCCATCATATAATCGATACCTTGTCCCATTTCTGTGTGAAGTAGGATAGCAATAGGTTTTCCGTTTCCAGTTTCGGATTTTGCTTTTTCTAAAATTGCAATAACCGCTTCTAGGTCGTTTCCATTTTTTTCTTCAAGAACCAACCATCCGAAAGCTTCTAGTTTTGCGTGAAGATCACCAAGACTCAATACATCATCTGTATCACCGTCGATTTGTCTTCCGTTGTAGTCGATTGTTGCAATGATGTTGTCAACTTTTTTAGCTGCGCCATACATCAAAGCTTCCCAAATTTGACCTTCTTGCAATTCGCCATCACCATGAAGTGTGTATACAATTGACTTGTCACCATCCAACTTTTTAGCTTGTGCAGCGCCCAAAGCGACAGAAAGTCCTTGTCCTAAAGAACCCGAAGCGATACGGATGCCTGGTAATCCTTCGTGTGTTGTTGGGTGACCTTGTAATCTAGAATTTAATTTTCTGAATGTTGCCAATTCTGGAATCGGGAAGAAATCAAATCTAGCTAATGTACTGTAAAATACCGGAGAAATATGTCCGTTTGATAAGAAGAATAAATCTTCGTTTTTACCTTCCATTGTGAAAGGTAGTTTGTAGTTCATTACTTTTCCATAAAGGGCTGTGAAGTATTCTACACATCCTAAAGATCCGCCTGGATGTCCACTGTTAACTGCGTGAACCATTCTTACAATGTCTCTTCTGATTTGTGTACTCAAGCTTTTTAGCTCTTCGATATTTTTACTCATTTTTAAATTTTTTCGTGTTGCGAATTTACGATTTTAGTTTTTGTTTCAGAAACTTAACAGGTGTTAATTGCTTGTTAATTTAGACTTTAGCAACCTTCATTCATGCCGACCAAGATTTCGACAACGATATTGTTTTCCATTTTGAAAGTTAGGTAAGTGCCAGCATCATAATCATTTAATGTAAAAAATGATTGCTTGTCAGTTTTACCGTTTTCATCTTTATATTGATGAACTTCGAAATTAGCGTAATTTCTGTATGTGTCAATTAATTGATCTCTTGTGTTACCAACGCCCATTCCGCTTTTTGTTTTGAATTTTGGACTTTTCGTTTTAAGTGAATAGATTTGTTTCTGCATAGGCTTTTTGTCATCAACCCATTGGTCCATAAGCGATACTTCCACAGTTTCACCATTAAGGCTTACTTTGTTGGTTTTGTCATAGTCATCATAAGATTGAAGCGCTTTTTTAGCAATTTTATCCGCTTCAGTTTTTGGCATAAAGACTTTAAAATCACCAATTCTCAAAGTTGAAAGTTCAAAATTTTGTGCAAAGATAAATTGACACATTCCTAAAAGTAAAAAGATGCTAAGCTTTTTCATATTCGATAGTTCTATTGTTTTTAATTAAATATAATCCAATGAAAGTTAATAGTCCGTTTAACACAATTAACTCAACGCCAATGCGGTAAGATGTGTAATTGGTTACTAGATAATTGATAATGTAAGTCAAAACTGGCGCGATTAAAGTAACAGCCAGAATGCTTCCTTTTTTTGAAATTTGATATTTAGTAAAGATTCCGAAAGCAAATAATCCAAGAAGAGGTCCATACGTGTAACCTGCAACTTCCATGATGAGATAGACGATTGATTTATCATTAATTGCTTTAAAAATCATAATTAAAATAAAGAAAACAATCGTGAAAGTTAAATGCACCTTCATGCGAAGACGTTTTTTCTCTTTTTCAGACTTTGTTTGGTCTTCGTTAATGTTAAGTATATCCACACAATAAGAACTTGTAACCGCAGTTAAAGCGCCATCAGCTGACGGAAATAAAGCCGAAATAAGTCCAATAATAAAAATCACTGAGATGAAAATTGGAAAATAACCTTGCAATGACAGAGCAGGGAAGAGGTCGTCGCCCATAATGTTGGTCACACTTCCTGCGGCATCTTTCATCCCAAAAATATTTTGTATCGTTTCTTGACCGTTAACCAATTTGGTGATTTGTGCATATTCGGCGCCGTTTTGCATCGCAAATAGATACAAAAGTCCACCAAGAAATAAGAATGCAAAATTGACTATCAGCAATGTTCCTGCAAAAGTCAACATGTTCTTTTTAGAATTTTTAAGATTGTCAACAGAAATATTTTTTTGCATCATTTCTTGGTCAAGTCCTGTCATCGCAATCGTGATAAACATACCACCAATAATGGTTTTTAGGAAAAATGTTTTAGAATTAATATCCGTATTGATAAGGTGTGTATAGTTCTGTTTTTCTAAAAGTGAATAAGCATCTCCCATCGAAATACTAAGATGGTTAAGAATGTAAATAATACAAGCTGCCAAGCTGATAATCATAAACGAAGTTTGCAAAGTATCTGTGATGACAATGGTTTTAACACCGCCTTCAAACGTGTAAAGCAATACCATTAAAAGTAAAACTAAAGCCGTTACCCAAAATGGAATTCCGATTTGTTCTAATAAGAAAATTTGCAAAACATTTACTACCAAATATAATCTTGCAGTTGCGCCAATTGCTCTAGAAATAATGAAAAATACGGAGCCAATTTTGTGAGCTTCAACATTGAATCGTTTACCCAAATATGTGTAAATTGATGTCAAATTCATTCGATAATAAAGCGGAAGCAAAATAGCTGCAACGATGAAGTAGCCAATGAAAAAGCCGACAACCATCATATAATATTCGAAGCCTCCAAAAGGATAAGCGCCGTCAGTCATCTTACCAACCGTACCTGGAACAGAAATGAAAGTCACACCTGAAAGACTCGTCCCAATCATCCCAAAAGCAACGAGCCACCATTTACTTTTTTTGTTCCCGATAAAGAAAGATTGATTGTCAGAATTACGACTTGTAAAATAAGAAATCACGAGTAATCCGATAAAATAGGCGAATACGAATATTAGTAGTAAAGTTGCAGAACCCATTCTTAAAATTTAATTAAAAACAAAAATAAACTATTGCGGCGATTAATTGCCATTCCTGAGCTAGCTTTTTTAGCTAAATGGCTAATTCTAGTGAGTTTTCAGAAAAGCTAAATTTCGATTAATTGTGTGTGAATCCGTTTCTTGTAGTTTTTTGGATGTAGATTTTTGTATTATAAACTTTGTTAAAAATTAGTTTTAAATAATTATTGATGTTAATTTTGCAACAATGAAGACTTGGAATTTACAACGCCAATTTGTTAAAAGCTTAACTGTGTTATGTTTAAGCTTTGGTATTGTGATGGCTTCTTGCGGTATCAAAATCGCATTAACCCAAAGTCTCAACATCGAAAATTACTGTGGGCAAAGTCTAAAATCTATTGGTAGTTGTACTTTTACAGCTTTAGAAAATAAGCAGGAAAAAGTCTCGATTCAACAAAAGAAAACGGAGGATTTTAGCTTCGCTGTTTTTTCTAAAAATCTTTTCCAAGAAAATCTTCAACAGAAAACTTCGAGAACCGATTTTCCACTGTCGCGCTCGGTTCCGCTGTATATACTTTATCAGCAGCAGCGTGATGCACTTTTATCATAATTCTTTTATTCGTTTTTCTATTAAAATTTGAATCCATATTCAAATCAGAAATCATTTTAAATAAAGTATTATGAATCCGAAAATTAAAAATATAATGAGAAAATCACTTAATATCATGTTAATTGGACTTGCGATGTCCGTTATTTTTGTTCCTGAAGCTAAAGCTTATGTTCAACAAGGTTTGATGAAGTTAGGTTTCTTCCAACCAAAACTAGAATTACCAAAAGAGATTACTGGAAATACCGAGGAACCAAAACTTGTAAAAGAGTCTAATTTCCAAATGTCTTTTGTTGATTCAAAAGGAAAAACTTTAAGCCTTGCAGAGCTAGAAGGAAAAGTTGTTTTTATGAATATTTGGGCGACTTGGTGTGGTCCTTGTATCGCAGAAATGCCATCTATCCAAAAGCTTTATGATAAATTTAAAGATAAAAAAGATGTTGCGTTTGTAATTTTGGAAGCAGAATCTAACAAGGATAAGGCTGTTAAATTTATGGCAAACAAAAACCTAGATTTGCCAGTTTATTTTCCGAATGGCGCAATCCCAACAGATTTTTTCCGTGGAAGTCTTCCGACGACGGTAATCTTTGATAAAAATGGAAATGTTGCCCATATCACAGAGGGAATGGCAGATTATTCTGGTGATGATATTGTTGACTTCCTCAACGAAGTTCGAGCAATGAAGTAAGAAATTTTTCTAAAAAATAAAATCCGAGTTTAATGCTCGGATTTTTTATTGGGTAACATAAGATTGGTGATCCACCAAAGTCCAACAGCAGCAATCGCTAGGACGATTCCAGAACCAATCCATAGTGTGTTAAATCCTAGTTCGCTGGCAACATTAGTTCCTAAAATCGGCGTGATAATAAATGAAAACGAAAATGCCATGCCGTTAAGTCCCATATAAGCGCCTTTGTTGCCACCTTCCGAACGCTTTGCTGTCACCGTTGACATAAAAGGAAGTGCTAAAATTTCACCAACGCTCAAGATGGTCATGGATAATAACAAAATAATAATGTGATGGTCTATCGCTAACAAAGAATATGAAATCCCACAAGCTAAAGCACCAACAAATAATGATTGTGCGATTGTAAAATGTTTTTCGGCAAAGTTGACAATCAGCATTTCCAATACAACGATAATGAATCCACTATAACCCAAAATATAACCAATGCTGGTTTGGTCAAGATGCGCTACTTCTTTATAGAAAATCGGTATCGTATTAAAAAATTGGAAAAAACAAATTGAAAACAACATACAAAGCAGGGAAAAGATTATAAATTTTACATCTGTATAAGGTGATCTGCCATCTGTTTTAACAATATTTTCTTCTTTTCTAAGTTTTTGTTTAGCTTTAAAAATGATGTTTCTTTTTCTAAAAAATACAACATACATAATGCCGGCAATTAATGCTGCAACAGCATTAACACCAAACAAAAAGTTGTAGGAAATTGCAGATAGAATGCCACCAAGCGCAGGACCAATCGAAAAACCAAGATTAATCGCCATTCTATTTAATGAAAAAGCACGCGTTATATTTTCAGGTTTTGCATATTTGGTAATCGCCACAGAGTTGGCAGGACGAAAGGATTCGCTGATGATGCTTTGTATTAAAATAATAGTCATCATCCCTTCCAAAGTTGGAAAGAATGGAATAAGCAAAAATAAAGGCGCACTCAAAAACAAACTAAAACTCTGGACACGATATTCCCCCAATTTATCTGTGAGATAACCGCCAATCCAAGAACCGATAACCGAGCCGATGCCATAAAACATCAACACCAATCCCGCTTCTTTTAATTTGAATCCTAATTTGTCTGTCATGTAAACACCTAAAAAAGGTAGTACCATCGATCCTGATCTGTTGATTAACATGACGATCGATAGCATCCAAGCCTCCTTGGACAAACCTTTAAAGGAATCTACATATACTCTGAAAAGTCCCAATATTCTGTATTTTTTGCAAAGTTAGGATTTATGGATTGGATATAAAACCGAAAGCGACCTCAATTTTGAAGTCGCTTTTTAATATTCGGTAATGTTGGATTAGTAGGCTGTTTCGTGGACTTTAACCGCACGACCGCTTGGATCATTCATTTTTTTGAAAGCTTCATCCCATTCCAATGCGATTGGTGTAGAACATGCCACCGATGGAACCGACGGCACACAAGATGCTGCACTGTCACTTGGGAAATGTTCCTCGAAAATACTTCTGTAGCGGTATTCTTCCTTACTCATTGGCGTGTTGATTGGGAAGCGGTATTTTGTGTTGGCCATCATTTCGTCACTTACCGTTTCTTCTGCAACTTGCTTCAAAGTGTCGATCCACGAATATCCAACACCATCACTGAACTGTTCTTTTTGACGCCAAGCAACACTTTCTGGTAAAAGGTCTTCGAAAGCTTTTCTTAGCACCCATTTTTCCATGCGCTCAGAAGTAATCATTTTATCTTTTGGATTAATGGTCATTGCAACATCCATAAATTCTTTATCCAAAAATGGAACACGACCTTCAATGCCCCAAGCCATCAAAGATTTGTTGGCACGCAGACAATCATAAAGATGAAGTTTTCCTAGTTTTCGAACATTCTCTTCATGGAAAGCTTGTGCAGATGGCGCTTTGTGGAAATATAGATAGCCACCAAATAATTCGTCGGAGCCTTCACCAGATAATACCATTTTTATTCCCATAGATTTAATCGCTCTTGCCAAAAGATACATCGGCGTCGATGCACGAATCGTCGTAACATCATAAGTTTCTAAATGATAAATAACATCGCGAATTGCGTCCAAACCTTCTTGTACAGTATATTTAACTTCATGATGAACAGAGCCGATATGTTCTGCAACTTTTTTTGCAGCTACCAAATCTGGAGAAGTTTCTAGTCCTACCGCAAAACTGTGTAATCTTGGATACCAAGCTTCTTGCGTGTCGCCACTTTCGATGCGTTGGCGCGCAAATTTTGCTGTCACTGCTGCAATAATACTAGAATCCAAACCACCAGAAAGCAATACGCCATACGGAACATCGCTCATCAATTGTCGATGCACGGCGTCTTCTAAGCTTTTTCTAATTTTTGAAATATCAGTTTCATTGTCTTTAACATGGTCAAAAGATTCCCAATCGCGATGATAGTATTTTTGAGGTTCGTGACCCTCTGAACTGAATAGCAAATGTCCAGCAGGAAACTCTTCGATTCTGTTGCAGAAACCTTCTAAAGCTTTTAGTTCTGATGCGACATAATAATGTCCTTGTTTGTCCCAAGCTTGATAAAGCGGAACAATTCCCATGTGATCGCGACCGATGAGGTATTCATTTTTTTCGATATCATAAAGTGCAAAAGCAAAAATTCCATTTAATTTTTCTAAAAAATCTTTCCCATATTTTTGATAAAGTGGCAAGATCACTTCGCAATCAGATTTTGTTAGAAAACCGTATTCTGGAAATTCTTTTCTAAGTTCTTGGTGGTTGTAGATTTCGCCATTAACGGCCAAAACCAGTTTTCCGTTGGTGGAAAACAATGGTTGTTTTCCAGAAGTTGGATCGACAATCGCTAATCTTTCGTGAGAGAATATTACTTTTTCGTTTTGGAATATTCCCGACCAATCTGGTCCACGATGTCTGATTCTCTTGGACATTTCTAAAATCTGAGGTCTTAGAGTTTCCGTTTTTTGTTTTGCATCAAACAAACATACAATTCCGCACATAATTTTATCGTTTTTGAAGTTTTGATTAATATTTATGCGTCAAAATTATATAAGTGATTATTTTTATGCAATGAAAATATTTATTTAGTTAATAAAAACTTAATAATAATTTAAATTTCGGTATTAATTTCGTTTTGTTTTTGATTTGTGCTAATATTTGCGAAATATATTTTTCCTTTGAGAAAGTATTTATGTGTAGCATAGTTTTAAAAAAAATAACAAAAAAGTTTGCTTTTAATAAAAAATGCGTTAAATTCGCTACCGTTAAGAATGAGAATTATCTGTTTTGATTTCTTAACATAGATCAATGGATTAGAGTTTTATAACTCTTAATTTAGGATCTCAATAATTTTTTTCATCATTTGTGTTTTTGCCTCCACCTCGTGTGGAGGTTTTTTTTATGCCCAAATACCGATGGATAAAAGGCTGTTACGGGTAGACTTCCTTGATGATTCGTTGTAATTCTTGATGTTCCGCAGGTGTCATTTTTTTCCAAATAAATCCATTTTTCAAGTCTTGACCTATTTTTTGGGGAAAGACACCAACTTTTTCGTAGTCGCGAAGATAGTCGGGAGAGATGGCAGGTAATGCTGTATCAAAAGAAAATGGATAATCTTTTACAATATTGAATTTCAGATTCCCGATTTGATAAGTTTTGTATTTGTTTAAATTAAAATTTGCTGGTCGTAGAAACTGCAACTTTTCCCAACCCATCATCATATTACCCAGATTAAAACTCGGAATGCTGCTTTGTAAACTTTTAGGAAATGTCAAGAAAACTAAGATTATCGCAGAAAGTCCTACAAAACCTAGTTTTGCAAATGGATACCAAGTTTTTGAAAATAATAAAATCCCTGTTACTAAAAATACATCCAAAAATAATCGGTATTGCGCTGAGAATACCAGAATCAAAAAGCTTTTGATGAAAATACAAATTACTAAAAGACTGATGATTTTTTTCTTTTTTAAAAAAGCAAAAACGCCCAACACGATTAAAGTTAAAACAAATAATTTGTGAATAACACCTTTGATGCCATCAAGATTGATCCAATTAATAATGTAATCTGCGCAACTAAATTTCTGTATTTCTTGGTACTTGTATTCTAAATCATAGCTTAACTCGGTGCTGGTTTGTTTAGAAAGTTCTAATAACTGGTAATTCGGTTGCCAAGCTAATCCAAGATCTGGAAAACCAATTGGGAAAAATGGATGTCCAAAAACCCAAATATTTTTAATTAAATAAATAGATAAAAAGCAAACTGCTGGTAGTAAAGCGAGAAGTTTATTTCTTTTAATTAACCAAAAATAAATGAAGCAAAATATGACTAGCCAAAAGGAAGTTGGTTTTATACTAAATGCAAAACACGACAACATAAGCAAAAATTTTGCATGTCGCGATTGGTTCAAAACTTCTTTAACAATGATAAAGCTTAATACTAATGTTGGTAAATCTGGACTCGGAGATTGCGCGAATAGAAAAAATATTGGCATAAATAGTAAACCAATCCAAGCGCGGGTTTCGAATACATAGATTAAAAAAACAAACAGTAGAAAAGTATTTAACCTTAAATAAGGATCAACAAAATTTGAAAAGCCTGTTTGCAAAATATGCCAAGGCGAATATTGTCCCAAAAGCATATCGAGATTAGAAATGCCTTTTACCAAACCATATTCCTGAATCCATTTGATGGTCGGGACATAATATCCAAAGTGATCGAGAATGAAAGGGTAATAGCACCCTACAAGTACAATAGTTACTAAACAGAAATAAAAAAAACGCGACTGTCTTTTTAAAAATGAACGACAACGATGATAGGATTTAAAGTATATAAAACTTAGTATTCCTAAAGCTGAAAATGTAATTTCTACAAATTTATTAATAGGAAAAAAGAATGCGATAGCAGTCCAAATAATTGCTGTAATCGACAGACCAATTAAAATTGTAGTGCTAATTTTTTCTTCATAAAATGGCAACAATTTTTGATACAGATTTCCTAATCCATAAGTGATTATAAACAGCAAAGTTGTTGTCAGTAGAAGATACAGCATAAAAAAAGATTGCCTAAAATTAGACAATCTTTTCATAAAAATATATAACTAACTACTACTTTCTTTGTACACGACCAGATTTTCTGTCTTCGGATCTACCGATGGCATAACCTGTTGCACCACCAGCAACACCACCAATTACAGCGCCAAGACCTGGGTTTTTTCTAGAAATAACTGCACCTGCTACTGCACCACCAATAGTCCCAATAATAGTACCTTTAGCTGCAGAGCTCATTCCTTTTTTCTGTGGAGCAGTGGTTGTTGTACCAGAAGATGCGCCAGCATTTGAGTTCCCAGAAGTGCTAGCATAACCATTATTGCTATAACCAGAAGAACCATAGCTTCTTTTTGTTTTGGTTTTCGTCTTAGGTGCTACTGCTGTATTTTGTACCAAAGCTTTTTTGTTGTCATCTGCTTTGGCGATGCTATCTTTCATTTTGGTTTTCTCGAATTCCATTTTTTCTTTTTCGATAGCTAATTTTTGTTTTTCAATGTCCAATTGTCGAGCTTGATATTCTATCTTTTGTTGTTCTAGTGAAGCTTCAACTTTCTTATCGTCTTTATTACAAGACACGACTAACATTAACGCTGCGAATCCGCTTAAAAATATCTTTTTCATAACAATCTCCTTTTATAATTACTCCTTTAATATTAATAACGGAATAATTTTGTTTATCGTCTTTAGTAAGACAATTACGATTCCAAAGAGGTTAAAAGAAATGTTAAAAATCTTAAATTTTGTTAATAAAAATAAAAAAAGCTCCGAAATTTCGGAGCTTTTTTGAGTATTGTATTTTTTAGAATAACTCTTTTCTGATAATGTTTTGCGAGCGTTCTGGACCAACAGAAACAAGATAAACATTGATGCCCAAATATTCTTCGATAAATTCGATGTAGCGTTGAGCAGTTTGTGGAAGCTCATCATAACTTCTTACCTTTGTAATGTCTTCGTCCCAACCGTCAAGTTCTTTGTAGATTGGCTCGTAGTTGTACAACTTAGTTGTCGAAGAAGTGAAATAGTCGATGATTTTTCCATCTTCAGTTTTGTAATGCGTTGCAATTTTTAATTTGCCAAGACCAGTAAGAACATCAAGTTTTGTAATGACAAGGTTGTTGATTCCGTTAATCATACAAGCATGCTTCAAAGAAACCAAATCTAACCAACCAGTTCTTCTTGGTCTACCAGTAACCGCACCGAACTCACCACCAATTTTTTGAATTTCAGCACCAAGTTCGTTATCCAATTCTGTTGGGAAAGGTCCATTACCAACACGGGTACAATAAGCTTTTGCAACACCAATTAGGTTCTCCAAAGCAGTTGGTGGAACACCTGCACCTGTACAAACACCACCAGTTGATGGCGACGACGAAGTTACATAAGGATAAGTTCCAAAGTCGATATCTAGCATTAATGCTTGTGCACCTTCAAATAATACATTTTTACCTTCTTTGATGGCTTCGTTAAGTTCTAATTCTGTGTCAACGATTCTATCTTTTAATTTTTCACCAAGTTCTAAAAACTCGTTGTAGATTTCGTCAAAAGATAAAGTCGGTTTGTCGAAATATTTCTCGAAAAGACTGTTTTTAACCTTTAGGTTAGCTTTGATTTTTTCAGCAAGAATCTCTGGATTCAAAAGGTCAATCATACGGATGCCAACTCTTGAGATTTTGTCCTCGTAACAAGGTCCAATCCCTTTTTTAGTTGTACCAATTTGATTTTCGCCAGACAACTCTTCCTCACGATAAGTATCAAGCAAAATGTGGTAAGGCATGATAACATGCGCTCTACGGCTGATAAAAACATGATCAGTTTTTTGACCTTTGTCTTCGATTTGTTTTATTTCACGCAAAAAGGATTTAGGATTTACCACAACACCATTTGCTAAAAAGCATTTTCCGCGGCATTGTAAAACACCCGATGGTAATAATTGTAATACGAACTTTTCGTCACCAACATATACCGTATGACCAGCGTTGTCACCACCTTGGAAGCGCACAACATAGTCCGATTTTGCTGATAAAACGTCGGTTATTTTTCCTTTTCCTTCATCTCCGTATTGGAGACCTACAACTACGTAAGTTGACATATATTTTTACTTTTTTTATTAGATTTCTACAAATTTACTTTTAATTCAGAGCTTTACAAAATTATATTAAAGCTAATTTTTAAATTATTTTTTAATAGTCGCTAACTACATTTTTTTTCCCATTAGAAAATCTTATCTTTGAGTATCAACAAAAATAAAATTACAAAATGCCGGAGTTTCTTCATCCCGATAAAGACAATTATTCGCCTGAAGAGTTGATGAGTGAGGAGCAGATACGTCCCCAGTCGTTTCAAGATTTTGCGGGACAACGTAAGACTTTAGAAAATCTAGAAATCTTTGTCGCAGCAGCCAAAAATAGAGGTGCTGCATTGGATCACGTACTTTTACATGGACCTCCAGGTCTTGGTAAAACGACGCTATCGCATATTATTGCAAATGAGTTGGGTGTAGGTTGCAAAATTACTTCTGGACCTGTGCTTGACAAACCTGGAAGTCTCGCTGGTTTGTTAACCAATTTGGAAGAGAATGATGTTTTGTTCATCGATGAAATCCATAGACTTTCGCCAGTTGTAGAAGAATACTTGTATTCGGCGATGGAGGATTTCAAAATCGATATCATGTTAGAAACTGGTCCCAACGCGAGAAGTGTACAGATTGGGTTAAATCCTTTCACTTTGGTTGGTGCAACGACAAGATCTGGTATGTTGACAAAGCCTTTGTTGGCGAGATTCGGGATTCAATCGCGTTTAGAATATTATAATATCGAGTTGTTGTCGACGATTATTATTAGAAGTGCCCGTGTTTTGGGGATTAAAATCTATGAAGATGCAGCGATAGAAATTGCAAGACGCAGCCGCGGTACACCAAGAATTGCGAATGCTTTGCTGCGTCGCGTCCGCGATTTTGCAGAGATAAAAGGTAATGGCGAAATCGAAATTAAGATTACAAAATATGCTTTGGACTCTCTAAATGTTGACGAATTTGGATTGGACGAAATGGACAATAAGATTTTGTTGACGATGATTCAGAATTTTAAAGCAAAACCAGTTGGCATCAGTGCTTTGGCGACTTCCATTGGAGAAAATCCCGAAACTTTGGAGGAAGTTTATGAGCCTTATTTAATTCAGGAAGGTTTTATTATCAGAACACCGCGAGGTAGAGAAGTAACCGAAAAAGCCTACAAGCATCTTAATCTTTCGGTGCCACGCAAACCAGATACTTTGTTTTAAGATGATGAAAACCAGAGCGACTTTTGTGTTTTTAAAAATAATAGATAGAAAAAGCTAAAAAGTGTTTATACCTAAAAATTATAGAAGTGAAGATTTTTCTTTACTGCAACAAATTATATCAAACAATGCTTTTGGACTTTTGATTTCTAGTAAGGAGCAATTGTTGGCGACGCACGCTATGTTTATGATGCATGGAGATGCTGAAAATTTTTTGCTGGAAAGTCATATTTCTAGAGCAAATCCACAAGCGAAACTTTTGAAAGATGGCGATGAAGTGTTATGTGATTTTTTAGGTGCACATACCTATATTTCTTCATCATGGTACGAAAAGACGAATGTGTCAACTTGGAATTATCAAGCCGTTCAGATTCGCGGAAGGATAAAATTAATGAATGATGATGAGCTTTATCAACATTTGGATCGATTAACTAACAAGTATGAAACTTCTCAAAAATGTCCGATGTTGGTTAAAAATATGGGTGACGATTTTGTAAGAAAAGAAATGAAAGGTGCTTTTGGAATATTTATTATTCCTGATAAAATATATATTGCAAATAAGCTTAGCCAAAATAGAAACGACCAAGATTACAATAATATTATAAAAGAACTACAACAGTCAAATGATGCTAAAGCAAAAGAAATTGCTAATCAAATGACGCTAAATAAAAAAAGTTAGAACTATGAAGTTATATCCCATACAATGTGGAAAATTCAAGCTAGATGGTGGCGCAATGTTTGGCGTTGTCCCAAAATCAATTTGGAACAAAACCAATCCTGCTGATGAAAAAAATCTTATCGAACTCGGCACGCGCTCTCTGCTGGTTGAAGATGGTAAAAAATTAATCTTAATTGATTGCGGTCTTGGGAATAAACAAGATGATAAATTCTTTGGTCATTATTCGCTTTGGGGTGACGATAATTTGGATAAAAACCTTTCAAGATATGGTTTTGTAAGAGAGGATATTACAGATGTATTTTTAACACATTTGCATTTTGACCATTGTGGCGGTGCAATCGAATGGAATAATGACAAAACTGGTTATCGTTCGGCTTTTAAAAATGCACATTTTTGGACTAATGAAAACCATTGGGATTGGGCGGTTAATCCGAATCCTAGAGAAAAGGCGAGTTTCTTAAAAGAGAATATTTTGCCAATCCAAGAAAGTGGACAACTTAATTTTTTACCAATTCCAAAAACTGGAAATTACGGATTTGCGCCAGATCTAAAGATGGATGTTATTTTTGTTGATGGGCATACGGAAAAGCAAATGTTGCCTGTTATTCAATACCAAGAAAAAACGATTGTTTTTGCGGCTGATCTTATTGCAACAGCTGGACATATTCCGTTGGTCTATGTTATGGGTTATGATACAAGACCTTTATTGACGGTTGCGGAGAAGGAAAAGTTTTTAAAACAATGTGTGGACAATGACTATCTTTTGTTTTTTGAACATGACGCACACAACGAGTTGGCTAGTCTTAAAATGACTGAAAAAGGAGTACGATTGGATCAAACATATTCTTTCAACGAAGTTTTTGGATACTAGATGGAAGAGCAGAGGACAAGGAATATTATTGGACTGACTGGTGGTATCGGATCGGGAAAGAGTAGTGTTGCAGAGATTCTTGAGAAAGAAGGTTTTGCGGTTTACTATTCCGACGATCGCGCAAAAGATATTGTTAATGAAGATGAAGTTTTAATTCAAAAAATAAAAGAATTACTAGGAGAGGAGGCTTATGTTGACGGCGTTTATAATCGGAAGCATGTTGCGGATATTGTTTTTAATGATAAGTTAAAACTGGAGCAGCTAAATCATTTGATACATCCTGCGGTAGCTATTGATTTTGAAAACTGGGTTATAAATCATGACGCACGATTCTTGTTTAAAGAAACAGCTTTATTGTTTGAGCTTGGACTTCACAAAAAATGTTTTAAAAGTCTTTTGGTGACGGCTGACGAAAATACAAGGATAAAACGCGTGATGGATCGTGATGGTAAAACATACCGCGAAGTCGAAAAGGTCATCGAAAAACAAATGCCAGAGCGCGAAAAAATAAAAAAAGCAGATTTCGTAATTTATAACAATTCGAATTTTAAAGATTTAGAGATTGCAACAAAGGATTTTCTTGTTAAGCTAAACGCGATTTAAAATCTATTTTCCAGATCAAAGTATAAAAAAGCCCTTTCAATACTGAAAGGGCTTAATTTATTGATAAAAACTAATTATTAGTTCTTGATAAATTTAGTTTGAGATTTTTGACCATTAGACTCAATAGTGATGATGTATACACCTTTATCTAATTTAGAAACCTGAACTTTTCCGTCAGTCGCACCGTTTGCTACAACTTGACCAGCCATGTTAACGATTTGGTAAGTCGATTTTGAAGTAATGTTTGAGATGTTAATAACATCAGATGCTGGGTTAGGATATACTTGTAACTTGTTATTAGTTTGTACATCGTTAACAGCTAAAGTTCCGATGTTAAGGGAGTAGTCCTCAACTTGTCCATAAGTAGACGTTCCACAAGGTGTTGCGTTTGGACCAGAAGACGTATCATGTACTCTTACTCTCATTCTTGTTTTACCAGTTTTAGCACTTGCTGGAATTGTGATTTCACCAGTCCAAGGTGATTTCTTCTTAGTAGTGACTAATACTTGTTCGCCGGCATCGTCAAAGCTACCATTACCATCAAAATCAATCCAAACAAGTACTTGGTCAGTAGCATAAGATGTTGCTCCAGTTGCAGTAAATGTATAAGATTGTCCTTTTGCAACATTACCCACGACAGAAGTAAAGTCTTCATATCCAACTGCTGCTGTAGAAGATTTATTAATATCAGCAAAAGTTACATTGTCAATCTTTTCGTATGATGCATTAGTTGCAGAAGCAGAGCAATATTCTATTCCTTTTGTCTTAAAAGTAGCATTGGCAAATGCGCCAACTGTACCACTACATACTGCCGCAACACTTATGTCATAAGAAGTATCAAGTGTTAATTGATTCATCAGATAGGTAGCTGATGTTAGACCATTAGCTTCTGTCCAGTTAGTATCTGCAGATTTTTTATACTTGAAGTTGTAAGTTGCTCCAGAAATTGGTTCCCAAGCCGTTTGTGCACTTGTCTGTGTGATACCAGTTGCTGCAAGACCTGCTGGAGCAGTCTCATCGCATCCAGCCATTAAAGCAACGGTTGCACTAGATACTGCGTAGAAAACGTTTCCTAATGCAGATACTCTTATCTTAATGTTATCTCCCGATGCTAATGCTAAGTTCGGAAAGAAGACATTTGCTGATCCTGTATTTGGCGTTGAAGCAAGCAATGTTGTCCAAGTTGTACCATTGTCTTTTGTAAAGTCAATTTTTACATTTGCAACATTATATGGTGCTGCGCTTGTATTAACAACATCCCATATGATAGGAGATGATCCATTTATGTACGCTTTAGTTGTATTAACTTTAAAAGGACCGTCATTACCTACAGTTACTTTTTGCGCACCAAATTGTGTTTGTTGTTGCTTAACGTCTGGATTGTTGTCTCTAACTGTAACTCGGAAGTTCATTGGTCTTGCAACATTTGATACAGCTTCCCATTCTGTAGCACTACTCAAAGATCCTGCAAGTACCATAGATTCTTTCGGGAAATATCTTGTAGGACTTGAAGTTCCTGTGATTGAACGGAATTTTGGTCCTTGAATATTATCGCCAGTAACAGACGTAACAACTGCAGTCGCTGCGTCATATTGTTCCCATGTGTAAGTTAATGCATCATTTTCTGCATCAGTTGCAGAAGCTTTTAACACAAAGGCTGTACCTTTAGGAATTGTAACATCTGGCATTGCAGCAACTACAGGAGGATTGTTCGTAATTGGAGAGTTAACATCGCAAGCTTGTGTATTGACGTAATCTTGTACCTGCTTAACACTAATTGCGTGGAAGTATGGGTCAGAATGCATTTGCACATTTGCACCTGCTACGATACCTGCATAGCCCATAATTGTAGATCCAGATCCAGGTTCCATGTGTGCTACGCTTCCTGCATGGATACCATGCGCGAATGTATGCCAAGCACCAAATTGATGCCCCATTTCGTGTGCTACAAAATCAATATCGAAATTATCGCCTTCAGGACCTCCTGTTCCTGGAGATGTATATGCAGAGCCTTTTGAGGTGCTATCATTCGCAGGAGCTGCATCACGACAAACATTACCAATGTCGCCTGCAGATCCACCTCCACCTGATCTACCAAATAAATGACCTATGTCATAAGCTGCATTACCAATGGTATTGGTTAGGTTTGTTTGAAGTTCTTTATTCCAAAGACTTTGGAGTCCTGCTCCTGATGAGGCAGGGGAGTAAGGATCAGTATTGGGGTCTGTATAGATGAGTTGCGGAAAATCTTGAAGATTTAAGTGAATGGCAAAATCTCTTTCGAAAACACCATTAACACGTGTCATCGTTGCATTAATGGCAGTTAACGCTTGTGGAACTCCTCCAAAATATTGTGTGTATTCGCCAGTAACAGAAATAGCTAATCTATAAGTACGGTATTTTTTGTCACTTGCTTTCGAGAAATCTCCTAGTTGATTACTGAAATCAGAGTTTTTCGCTAATTTTTCAAGATCTTGTTTTGATGCAAAAGACTCATTTACTTTACATTCAAAAGCTTTCTCTGTTGAATTCTTTTGAGTCTTTGGGAAAACCCCATATATTGTTTTTGCAGCATTTTGTGGCTCAATAAACGAATACTGTCCGTTTTGGTAAAGCATCGACTGGAAGTCATTTGGTGCTGTACTAAATCTTACATACTTGGTTGGATCGTCAACGCCAACGCCACTGTAAGATCCTAACTCATATTTATCAGCTATAGATTGTACTACCACAGGTAGACTATAAACTGCAAATTTTTCCATCTTACCATCTAAAGTTGGTAATGACACAATAACAGGCTTTGCTCCTTTACCCATTTCTTGCGCCCCTTTCAGTTGAGAACGTAATAGGTTTAGGTCTAATGAATAATAATGCTTGGCATTAACTTCTGAGCGTAGCTTTTCACCTTGCATAGAAGTAGGACTCCATTGTGCAAATGCTGTAGTGAAAAGTCCGCAAGCTAAAATACTAGTAAAGATTTTTTTCATAAACTTTTATTTAGTGATATTATTAATGCAACTAAAATACTAATATTTTTTTAACATATATTAAAAAAAAATAAAAAAACGCTTAGAAGCTCTAAACGTTTTGATTTTATCCTTAAAGAATTAATTTATCTTTTCGTGGTTAACTTACTATATACGAATAGTAGTATGACCGCACCCACAATTGAAAATACCCAATTCGAAAAACTCCAAAAACTATCAGGTTTCGCGAATCCAATAAGTCCTGCGATAAAACCGCCCAGCATACTTCCCAGTATACCGATAATAATTGTGATTAACCAACCAGAAGGGTCAGCACCAGGTCTTAACATTTTTGCGATAGCTCCGGCAATAAGCCCGAAAATTATCCATCCTAACCAGCTCATAATTTAATTTTTTTTAGTTAATAATTTAATGATTGTGTGTTTTGTAGAAAGAAAGATTATTTCTTCTTGAAAAACGAATCAACAAATTCTATACCATTAAATAATTGCAGGTCATGCATTTTTTCACCAACACCAATGTACTTAACAGGAATCTGAAATTGGTCAGAAATACCAATGACAACACCGCCTTTCGCTGTGCCATCAAGCTTGGTAACAGCTAAAGCATTAACTTCGGTTGCAGCAGTAAATTGTTTTGCTTGCTCAAAAGCATTCTGTCCAGTAGAACCATCCAACACTAATAAAACTTCGTGTGGCGCATCTGGAATAACCTTTTGCATAACACGTTTAATTTTAGAAAGCTCGTTCATTAAATTAACTTTGTTGTGAAGTCTTCCAGCAGTATCGATAATAACGACATCCGCATCTTGTGCAACTGCCGATTGTACAGTATCAAAAGCAACAGAGGCAGGATCAGATCCCATTGCTTGTTTTACGATTGGTACACCAACACGTTCGCTCCAGATAACCAATTGGTCAACGGCTGCAGCACGGAAAGTATCCGCTGCGCCAAGAACAACTTTTAAACCTTGAGATTTAAACTGATGTGCAAGTTTTCCGATAGTTGTCGTTTTACCAACACCATTAACACCTACAACCATAATAACGTAAGGTTTTTTGGTTGCATCAATATTGTCGGTTCCGGCGTGGGGATTATCTAGTAATAGAGCTGAAATCTCTTCACGAAGAATTTGGTCCAATTCTGCAACGTTAACATATTTGTCACGGGCAACACGATCTTCAATTCTTTTGATAACTTTGATGGTCGTTTCGGCACCAACATCAGAGGCGATTAACACCTCTTCAAGATTGTCAAGGACTTCGTCATCCACAGTACTTTTACCAACGACTGCACGAGAAATTTTATCAAAAAATCCTTCTCTAGATTTTTCAAGTCCTTTGTCAAGACTTTCTTTTTCTTCTTTTTTAAAAATTTTTTTGAACCAACTCATTTCTGAAAATTGCGAATTTTAAAATTTTGATTTTAGATTTTTACATTTAACAATCTTGGAAAAGAATGTCCATTATTTGTTTTGCAAAATCTTTTCACCAAAGATAATAAAAAAACTACCCAAAAATTGAGTAGTTAATTTATACAATTACAAATCTTGTAGAATTATTTTTTCAAATAAGCGTCTACGTCGTCTGCATTCATTACTTTTTCTTCGAAAACGTAAGCTCCTGATTTTGGAGATTTTACCATTTTCACAACTTTAGTCATCTTTTTAGATGAACCATCTTTAAGGGTTGCTACAACTTTCTTTGCCATTTTAAAATATCTTTAATGGATTAGATTACTTGATTTCTTTGTGTAGAGTGTACTTCTTAAGAACTGGGTTAAATTTTTTAAGCTCCAATCTTTCAGTAGTGTTCTTTTTGTTTTTGGTAGTGATGTATCTTGACATACCAGCCATACCTGTTTCTTTGTGCTCTGTGCACTCTAGAATTACTTGAACTCTGTTACCTTTTTTTGCCATTGCTTAAAATTATTTAATAAATCCGTTTCTTACAGCTCTTTCAATAGCTTCTTCGATTCCAATCTTGTTGATTACTCTTAATCCGTGAGCAGAAACTCTTAAAGTTACATGCTTATCATGCTCAGGAAGATAAAATTTCTTCTCTAATAAATTAATCTCAAAACGTCTTTTCGTTTTGTTGTTTGCGTGAGAAACATTGTTTCCTACCATTGCACGCTTACCTGTTATTTGGCAAATTCTTGACATATCTCGATGTTCTTTTTACTATATGATATTTGAGGTTGCAAAATAACGAATTTTTTTTCGCATTGACAAATCTTTTTAAAAATAAATAGAATATTCTATGTTAATTTTTTCCAAGCTTTTGTCAAGCTCTATATAATGCTAGTTTTCAACAAAGAATTTCACATTATCGATTGGTGTTCCGAGCATTGCGATAGAACCTTTTATTAAAATCGGACTTTCTATAAGGTCTGGCGTTTGGTGCAAAGTTTCAAAGATGTTGTCATCTGTAAGCGCTTCGATTTTGGCGCCAATTTTTTCTTTCCAAGTATTGATTCTATCAAGGAAATATTGAGGCTTTATGTTTAGTTTTTTAACTAAATTCTTAAGCTCCAAAACACTTAGTGGATGCGTTTTTAGATCAATTAATTGAAACTTGATATTATGCTCGTCCAAGTAAGCGAGAATAGCTCTAGATTTTGGGCAATTGCTGTTGTATATAACCTCTAACATAATAAGGTTTTTTAAGGATTTTTTTGAAACAATAAAGTGTCAATCTTCATTTTTGGCAGCTAGCCATATCCTTCAACTTGCCGAAATAGATTCTAGAACAAACCGTTAAGTTGACTGTCAATTCTTTCTAAAATTGAACCGAAATCTTCTGGTTTTTCCACGAAATCTAAGTTGTCAACTTCGATAACAAGAAGCTTTCCTTCTTTATAATTAGAAATCCAACTGTCGTATTTTTGGTTAAGTTTTGACAAGTAATCAATGCTGATACTGGTCTCATATTCGCGTCCTCTTTTTGCAATTTGACGCACCAAAGTTGGTATTTCGGCTTTTAAATAAATCAGCAAATCTGGTGCCGAAACAAAGTCCTTCATCAGGTTAAAAACTGATAAATAATTTTTGTAATCGCGCTCTGAAAGTAGATTCATCTCAGCAAGATTTTCTGCAAATATATGAGCATCTTCATAGATGGTTCTATCTTGGATAACATTCTTTCCGCTATCACGGATTTCTTTAACTTGACGAAATCTACTTCCTAAAAAATAGATTTGCAAAGCAAACGACCACTTTGACATATCGCTATAGAAATCGTCCAAATATGGGTTGTGGTCAACGTCTTCGAATTGCGCTTCCCACTCATAATGTTTAGAAAGCATTCTTGTTAAAGTTGTTTTTCCAGCGCCAATATTTCCAGTTACAGCAATATGCATGATTGTTATTTTCTTCTAAGTTATTGATTATTAAGGCTGAGTGTTTTCTGACTCAGGCTTGTAAAGATAGAGTTTGTTTTTGCTGCGAACCAAAAATCCTGACTTGTTTTTATCCACAATTTCTGAGTCTTGTTTATAACTTAGTTTTTTAACTTTTTTATTGGTAGAATATTGGATGAGTTCAGGTTTTGTAAAAACTAAAATCGTTTCATTATCGCGCTTTAATTTTGTCGGTTGGTTCAGTTCGATTTTATCTAAAATTTCGCCTCTTAGGTTTAAAACTAAAAAAGAATCTTTCTTTAATACATAGACTTTGTTTTCGTAAACCAACATATCCAAAACATCTTCCATATTATAATAGAAAGGAAAACTATTGACAGTCGTATTAGTTCGGTAATTGTACTGTATTAGTTTTTTCGAACTATCATCAAGAAGCCACAGGCTTTGCAAATCTTCTACATAAGCACTTCTTACAAAATTGAAATTGTTAGACAAACGAATGTTTTGTATGTCATTAAGGTTAGCATCTGTTAGTTTGATTTCTTGTGTGTTTTCTGAGAAAAAAACAATATTAAGCGGATTGCTAATCGATTGTGCTCGATAAGGACGTGCTAACATGAGTTGAGCGTTTTTCTTGCCAAGACTATCGTATTTTGTGAAACTAAGATTTTTTTTGTTGTATAGATAGATGTTGTCATAATCGTCAAAATAGATACCTTGACTGTCTTTTAGGTCGAGACTGTCGGATTTTATTTCCTTTTGGCTAAACATCCAAAAAGGCAGCAGGCAAAACAAAAACAATAAGTTTTTCATTTAATCATAAATAAGATTAGCGATTTCTGATTCAAAAATAAATAAAAAAGTCCAAGCATTACCTTGGACTATATTAAATATATTGTATCAAAAAATTATTTGATTTTTACTTCGTAGATTTTTGGCCAATTTTTCCCAGTTACCAACATGTTTTCACCTTTAAAGGCGATTCCGTTTAACACATTGTCGGTTCCTGTGGTGTTTTCTTTAGCGATAGTTGTGAAATCCATTTTACCTATAACTTCACCAGTTTTTGGATCGATTTTTAGAATGTAAGGTTTCATCCAAACGTTAGCATAGATATAACCATCGTGGTACTCTAGCTCATTAAGTTGGTCGTAGGTTTCGGTATTTCCAGCAACGGCAATTTCGCGAACGATTTTAGTGGTGTCTTTTGGATCAATAAAATAAATATTCTTACTTCCATCAGAAAGGATTAAATATTGTCCATCATAAGTTAAACCCCAACCTTCTGCAATTTCTGATGGATATTCAAATTCTGAAATAAGTTTAAGACTAGCTTTATCATAAATAAAACCTTTTTTATTCTTCCATGTCAATTGATAGACTTTGTCGCCAAGAATTGTACTTCCCTCTGCAAAAACGTCTGGTGTATTTTTAGTTGCTACAAGCGGCGTTGTTGAGCCAAGTGTATATTTCAGGATTTGAGAAGCGCCGTTTTGCCCATCGCTTTCGTAGATTGTGTTACCATCAATTTGGAAACCTTGTACGAAGTTTTGTGGATTGTGCGGATAATCTGCAACAATGTCGTAACTAATGCTGGATTCTGGATTTTTAGCATAAACATTAATGGTCGCGTCTTGTGTTAAAACTTGACCATCTTTCTTTTTAATGTTAAATGTAACCGCATTGTCACCTAAGCTGAAAAATTTAGGATCGATAACCAAATTAGTGGTTTCCTTTTCTCCGAAATTAATGCTAATGCTTTCTGCGTTATCTAGAACCTCTTGCGGAATAGTAAGCTTATCACCAAAATGATAACCTTTGCTTTCCATAGAGATATTGTAATCGTTAAGTGTGTTAAGTATTTCTTTGTCCTTATTACATGATACCAACATCATGAAAGTAACTGCCGAAAGGATGAAATATTTTTTCATATTCGAATTTTATAAATTTTTAAACATCAAAATTACAAAAATTAAAAAACTAAGTTGTATAAATTTTTTTTAAAACTGTAGAAGACGTAATTTTGTAAAATAAGCAATTTTTTCAGCATGGTAAGTATTGTTGTGGCGATGGGAAAAAATAATGCCATTGGAAAGGATAATCAACTTCTTTGGCATCTTCCTGAAGACCTAAAACATTTTAAAAATCTAACTTCTGGTCATCCTATTATTATGGGACGCAAAACTTATGAAAGTATTGGCCGACCACTTCCTAACCGAACTAATATTGTTGTTAGTAGAAAGGATGATTGGTTCGAAGAAGGGATTTTGATTGTACCAAGTCTAAAGGAGGCTTTGAAGCATGCGAAAAAAATCGATAGCGAGGTTTTTGTTATTGGTGGTGGTAATATTTATGCACAGACAATTGATTTGGTAAACAAGTTGGAAGTGACAATTGTTGATGGCGAAATGGATGCTGATGTTTTCTTTCCTAAAATCGATTCTAAAATTTGGGCTGAAACCAAAAGAGAATGCCATAGCAAAGATGAAAAAAATGCTTTCGATTATTGTTTTGTAACCTACGAAAGAAAGGAAAGTCTTAGTAAGTAGATGGATTATCCAAGTAAAGTTTTGGCTAAAGCGGTTGATGAGATTTCTGGACTTCCCGGCATTGGGAAAAAGTCAGCATTGCGTTTGGCTTTGCATCTTCTAAGGCAGCCAAGTTCGCAAGGTATTGCTTTGGGAAGTGCAATTCAGAATTTGGTAACCGATATTAAATATTGTAAAGATTGCCATAATTTTTCGGATAGTGATATTTGCGAAATCTGTGCAGATGACAAAAGAAATACTGAAGTCCTTTGTGTTGTAGAAGATGTTCGCGATGTGATGGCGATAGAAAATACCTCAAAATTCAAAGGGAAGTATTTGGTGCTTGGTGGTAAAATTTCGCCAATGGAAAGTGTTGGCCCTGCGCAATTGCATATCGATAGCATCGAAAAAAAACTAGAAACTGGCGAAGTTACAGAGTTGATTTTTGCTTTGAGTGCAACAATGGAAGGTGACACGACGGCTTATTATATTTATAAAAAGTTTAAACATTTTAATGTTCAGTTTTCGAGTATTGCACGCGGAATTTCCGTTGGTGATGAGTTAGAATATGCTGACGAAATATCGTTGGGAAGGTCGATTGTTAATCGTTTGCCTTACAACGAAAAACTATAGAAGAGGAATTTGATGGTAAAAATAAGTGTTGTTATTGTTCATTATAATGTTGCGGATTTGCTTCGCAATTGCATTCTGTCGATTAATAAATACTTTGCAGATGTTAATTTCGAAGTCGTTGTTGTTGATAATCTGTCTCCAAATGATGATTGGAAGAATTTAATTCAAGAATTTCCGCAAGTTAATTTTATCGCTTCTCAAAAAAATCATGGTTTCTCGATTGCGAATAATATTGGTGTCGAACATGCAAAAGGCGAATATGTTTTAATCTTAAATCCTGATACTGAAATCGAAGGTTTCTACATTAAAGAACTTTTAGATTTTGCAGATTCTAAACCAAAGTTTGGTTGTCTTGGGGTAAGAATGCACGATAAACAGGGTGTTTTTTTACCAGAAAGCAAACGTTCTGTGCCAGATATGCGCAATTCTTTTGAGAAGTTATTCACGCCTTTTTCTAAAAATTCAAAAACTAAATCTTACTATCGAAACGATATTGGCGAATTTGATATTGCTGAATGTGAGGTTTTTACAGGTGCTTTTTTAATTGTAAAAAAAGCGGTTTATCAAGAGGTTGGCGGTTTTGATGAAGCTTACTTTATGTACGGCGAGGATATTGATTTGTGTTACACGATTGCGCAACACGGCTATCAAAATTTTTATTACGGAAAGTATTCTATCCTGCACTACAAAGGCGAAAGCACGATGAAAGACGAAGTTTATCTTCAGAGGTTTTATGGCGCAATGCAAATTTTCATCGAAAAGTATTACAAAAAGCAAAAACCTTTACAATATTTTGTCTTGAATTTAGGTCTTAAATTAAGACATTCTTATGCTAAATCGCAGCTTCCTCGCTAGGTTTGCTTTCGTGTGGGTAGGTTGATTCTTCCGCAAATTTTCTCAATTTTTTCATTTCATCTTTAGAAAGGCGTTGTCCAATTTGTGCGGCAATGTATGTTCCTAATATTAAAGCTAAGGCAACAAACGAAGCTGACAATGCCCAAGGGAAATCACTGCCTTTAATCTGTTTTTCAACATAATATATAGTGAAGAAAGTCATCCAGAGAATCGAAAATATAAAATACAAAAACATGAAGAATGTCCATACAGCGGGACTTGGACCAAATATGCCGCGAATGTAAGTTTGTTCATCCTCTATTTCGGTTCTTAAGGCTAAGTTCGGTTTCCAATAATTATGATTATCGTTTTTTACAAAAATGGTAGCCACTTCACGATTGATATTTCCTGTGAATTCGTCGTTGTTTTCCTTTAGATAATCCTTTATATTTTGCGTGTATTCTTCGGGTGTCAGCTTAGTTTTTAGCTTGAATCTAACTCTCGTTCGGATACTTGTAAGCGTGTCTATCTCTTCCATATTATTGCTCTTCGTAAGGGATTGGGTCTTTTAGTTTAATATTGAAAGTCATTGGTAATTCATTTCTTAATATTTCGATTTTGATGTCTTTGCCCTCTTGTGATTTTAGGATTTTATTAATTTTAGATAAAGTCATATTTGATGTTAGTTGGTTATCAATTTTTACCAAAACATCAGCTTTTTGTAATCCTGCAAGTTGCGCTGGTGAATCTTTTCGAGTACCAGCAATCACGAATTTCGGTTTTAAAGTAAATTTGTACTGAAAATCATCTTGTGCTTTGTATGCTAATGTTCTGCCAGAAATATTGTCATCGGACGCTCCTGTTTGCTTCTTGGTTTCCACTTTCACAAGGTCTTGCTCCCAAGACATGCCGTCTTGTCTAACTTCGATACCGCTGAGATCAAATAAAAAAGGATCATCGTAGTATTTGTTTTTTTTGAAATAAACTTTCTTATTGCTGTAGTCAAAAATTGTATTAAATCTCCTGATGATTTCTGCGCCGATGGAGCCTTTTCGGTTCGGAACCAATTGTAAATGTGCAATTGAAGTTGGATCTGGCATCGCAACTAAAGGTGTTTTGAATTCAAAGTTTCCAAAATATAAACCGTGAATCCTACTTCGTTTACCATAAATATCACCACTAAACCCAGCACCCAAATAATCATCAATATTTGGTCGATTGTAATTGAATCCCGGAATTAATGTTGGGAAAAGCCAAACAGAATCCGCGTTTCCAGAATCTAAAAGTAGTTTAGAGCTTTTCTTTTCGTGCGTCATTTCGACATCTGCAAACATATAAGGTTTGTTTAACTCGATGCTAAGGTCAAAATCCTCGAATTTTTTAATTCTATTGTTAAACTTTTTTTGACTGTTGTAGATGATTAGTTTTTGAGAGACATAATCAATTTCGATGGGATAGTTTTTGAAAAGTTCATAGCCAATAATCCCATTAACAGAATAGCCAAGACTTGGAGAAATATTAAAATCTTCGTTTAGGATGATATTAAGTTTGTGTCCACGGTCAATGAATTTGTCATCGATGTTAAAAATGTTGTTGATGGATTTTAGAGCTTCGATGTCGATGTTTTCACCAAGTCCAGAGAATTTTATTTTTTCAACATTATTAAAATTTACTTTTTTATTATCAAGGCTAAATAAAACTGTTTCCGAAACGCCTGTATCAACCAAAAAATTTAGCGGAACGCTGTTGATATTGATTGGGATGATAATAAGGTTGTTGACGTTGACGAATTTTATTTCGACTTTATCAACTTTGGAATCATAGAATTGAAATCCACTTTGCGCAAATAGCAAAATCTGAATATTTAAAAATACAAATGTAATAAAGGATTTCATGATGTTAAAATACTAATTATTTATTGAAAATCGCTTTTTATATTTAATATTATTTATGAAATGTTGAATTGGTGTTAATTTGATTGATTTGTATTTTATTATGAATCGAATTGTTAAAATTTGATTTTGTTGATTATTTATTTGTTAAATGGTATTCTTTTTGGTTTGCTAGTAATTAATATTAAATATTATTGAAGAGTGGATTAATTTTTAAATATTACTAACAATTAAATTTTATGAAATGGAAAATTTATTAAAGGAACTTCAAAAAAGAAGTTTAGGATTAGATGAAGTGGTTTTCGAAAACCGAAACAAAGCTTATGGTGCTTATCAATTAAGACACGACTACAGTCACAATTTGTCGAAAGCAATGTTTTTCGGGATTGGATTATTTATCAGTGTAGCTGCTCTTCCGTTTATTATTAATTCTTTTAAAACAGAACAAGTTGCTGATGTTTTGCCGCCAACTGGCCCTACAATCTTAAGAGACGTAAGCCAACCTGAGGTTGTTCCACCACCGCCTGCGGCAACACCACAAGCGCAACCAACAGTAAAAACAGTTGAGCATATTGTACCAACACCAACACGAGAGGTTAAACATGAGAAAACTTTGGCTTCAAAAAAAGACTTAGATAATGCTGCGATTGGCTTGCAGACTCATGAAGGTCCAGTATCACCGACGCCTTACGTTCCGATTGTGCCACCAAATATTATTCCTAGTCATGTACCAGTAACGGTACCTGTGCCGCAAGTGCCGATTGTTAAAGATGTTAATGAAATCCCGAAAAAAGTTGATTTTGAAGCGAGCTTCAAAGGAGGTTTGGATGCTTTCCGAAAAGCTGTTGGCGAAAACGTTAATACGAATGCTGTTGATCAAACTGGTGTGGTAAGTGCTGTTGTTACCTTTATCGTAGAGCGAGATGGTACTATTTCTAATGTGAAAGCAAAAGGTACAGATGCTGATTTTAACAAAGAGGCAGAACGTGCTATTAAGAATATTAAAACAAAATGGACACCAGCAAAATTAGATGGTGAGTTCGTGAGATCTTATTTTAAAATTCCGATTTCTATCCAGATTGAATAATTCCCTCTTTTTTAATTATTTAAACGGGCTCGATATATTTATCCACATTAATTTCAAAATGTGGATAATTTTTTTTTATGTCTATCTAGCTGAAATTTAATTAATTAAGGATTCTGAAAACATCCTTGTGGAAATGACATTTTAAAAAAGTGTATTTTTGAAAATTAATTGAATTTTATGGCAAAGATTATAGGTGTAGCGAATCAAAAAGGTGGTGTTGGTAAAACAACAACTGCTGTTAACTTAGCATCAGCTTTAGGTGTTTTAGAAAAGAGAATCCTCATTATTGATGCGGATCCACAGGCGAATGCAACCTCGGGTTTAGGAATCGAAGAAGTTAATTCCTCGACTTATAACTTGCTAGAACATAGTGCTGAAGCTAGAAAGTGTATTTTGCCAACAAGTTCGCCTAACGTTGATATTATCCCATCGCATATCGATTTGGTAGCTGCCGAAATCGAATTAGTAGATCGCGAAAACCGTGAATACATGATGCGTAAAGCTTTGGAATCGGTTAAAAAAGATTATGATTACATCATTATCGACTGTGCACCAAGTTTAGGTTTAATTACAATTAATGCCTTAACAGCGTCTGATTCTGTGATTATTCCGATTCAATGTGAGTATTTTGCATTGGAAGGTTTGGGCAAATTATTGAATACCATCAAAAACGTTCAAAAAATTCATAATCCTGATTTGGATATCGAAGGTCTTCTTTTAACAATGTATGATAGTCGTTTGAGATTGTCCAACCAAGTGGTAGAAGAAGTTAATTCGCACTTTCCAGAAATGGTTTTCGAAACGATTATTAGCAGAAATGTTAGATTGAGCGAGGCGCCAAGTTTTGGGGAAAGCATCCTAAAATATGATGCAGAAAGCAAAGGGGCGATTCAGTACATTCAGTTAGCTGAGGAAGTTCTATTGAAAAATGAAAAATTAGTAAAATCTTAGTGATTAAAGTTTTTTACTAAGAGCTTGTTTGGTTTATTATTTCTAAAATTTTAGACCGACTCAAAATCTTATTTAAAATATGAAAGATAAAAAAAGAGCAATGGGTAGAGGTTTGGGAGCTATCCTCAACGCCGAAAGCAAAAGTCTTATCAATACTGCGCAAGATGCTGGTGCAGAAGATTTGGTAGGAAGTATTGTTGAGGTTGCTATCGAAGATATTTACCCAAATGCCAACCAACCAAGAACTTATTTTGACGAAAAAGCTCTGAATGAGTTGGCACAATCTATCACGAATCTTGGCGTTATCCAACCAATTACGTTGCGTAAGGATGGCGAAAAATTCGAGATTATTTCTGGTGAACGTCGTTATCGTGCGTCAAAGTTGGCCGGATTAACAAGTATTCCGGCATATATCCGTTTAGTAAATGACCAAGAGTTGCTAGAGATGGCGCTTGTGGAGAATATCCAACGTGAGAATCTTGATGCAATAGAAGTTGCTTTAACTTACCAAAGATTATTAGAAGAGATTGGATTGACGCAAGAAAAATTAAGTCAACGTGTTGGTAAAGAGCGTAGTACGATTACCAATGCAATCCGATTGTTGAATTTGGCGCCAGATATCCAGAATGCGATTAGAAGTGGGCAGATTTCTGCTGGACATGGTCGCGCTATTATTAGCGTTGAATCTGAGGACGATCGCAAGAAATTGTTTGACAAGATTTTGTTAGAGCATCTTAATGTTCGTCAAGCAGAAAAGATGGCTACACTTCTTAAAAATCCTGAGAAAAAGGAAAAAGTAGAGAAGGTTGTTAGTCTTCCGAATCATATCAAAAAAGCTCAAAAAGCTTTGTCAGATATTTTTGAAACCGAAGTGGAAATTAAATCTACTGCAAACGGAAAAAAAGGAAAAATCGTTCTAGATTTTAAAAATGAAAACGAATTAGAATTCATTCTTTCTAGATTAAAAATAGATGAAGTATAGAATTTGTTTGCTTTTGATGTTGTTGCTTTCGGGATTTAGCTTTGCTCAAATTACGTTCGACACCATCAGAACAGATACAGTAAAAGCCAACACAGGAATTAAAAAATCCGACAAATCGGATGTTCAGATTCTTGATGAAATCAATCAAAAAAACGCAACACAAGGCGTTGTCAAATACAGTCCTATGAAAGCAGGGCTGTATTCTGCTGTTTTGCCAGGACTTGGTCAATATTACAATAAGAAATATTGGAAAATCCCAATCGTTTGGGGAGCCGTTGGTACGGGTGTTGGTATTGCGCTTTGGAATCAAAAGAATTACAATCGGTACAGAAATGCCTTTGTAGCAGAACTTAACGGACAACCACACGAGTTTTCGAATATTCCTGGTGTGGACAAAAATGTCTTAGGAAATGCCCAAGACCAATACAAAAGGCAGCGCGATTATGCCATCGGCATTGCAGGACTTATCTATATTCTTAATATTGTTGATGCCGTTGTTGATGCGCATTTGTACGAAGGTCGCAAAGATCCAGATTTGGCAATTACACCAGTTGTAATTCCAGATCAATATAGCGTTCAGCCATCCAAAGCTGGACTAAGTTTTAATTACAGATTTTAAAAAAGTAAACATGAAAATTGCATTAGTAGGATATGGAAAAATGGGGCAAATCATCGATGATATTGCTCAGCAAAGAGGCCACGAAGTTGTTGCGCGACTTAAAGAAACGCCAACTGTGGGAACACTAAACAATGCAGACGTTGTTATTGAATTTTCTAATCCTGAAGCTGCTTTTAAGAATATTAAATTTTGTCTAGAGCAACAGATTCCTGTCGTTTGTGGAACAACTGGATGGTTGGACAAAAAACCTGAAATCGAAAAAATCGCTGTTGACCAAGGTACAGCTTTTATATATGGTTCCAATTTTAGTTTGGGGGTTAATTTGTTTTTTGCAATTAATGAAAAATTAGCGCAGTTAATGCATCCATTCAAAAGCGAATACAATTGTCAGTTAGAAGAAATTCATCACATTCATAAAAAAGATGCGCCAAGTGGAACTGCGATTTCCATTACGGAAGGGATTATTAAAAATTCTGATTTTGAATCTTGGAAGTTGGAAGAAACACATGGAAAAGAGTTAGGGATTTTTGCAATTCGCGAAGATGAAGTTCCTGGTACACACAGTGTTTATTACAAATCCAATGTTGACGAAATTGAATTAAAGCATAGAGCATTCAATAGAAAAGGATTCGCGCTGGGTGCGGTTATCGCTTCTGAATGGATTGTTGGCAAAAAAGGCGTCTTCGACATGAAAGATGTTTTAGGTTTGTCGTAAAATTGTAACATTTTTTATATTTGTTTACTAATCATTAAAAAATATCAAATCATTAAATAAAAATCTATGGATTATATCTTACAATATAGCATTTATGTCTTGATTGTTAGCGTGCTGATGGGGCTTTCGACATGGAAGCTTTTTAAGAAAATGGGCTACAATCCGCTTTTTGCATTTATTCCATTTTATAATTATCTCATTATTCAAAAAGAAACAAAACATCCGAAATGGTGGGTTGTGCTTGCTTATTTTCCAATTGTTGGACCGATTATGATGTCGGTTTTTCATATTTTCTTGATGAGAAAATTTGGAAAGTCTAATTTTGTAAATGCTTTATTGACGGTGATTCTGCCATTTATTTATATGGCTACTGTTAATTATTCTAAGGATCCAGAAATCGAAGAAGAAGATATTGAAGAAGAAGGCAAAAAGAAGGAAACTTTCATTGGTTCTGTGACTTTTGCAGTTGTTTTTGCAACAATCATCCACACGTTTATTACGCAACCTTTCGGGATTCCAACAGGATCGATGGAAAGAACCTTGCTTGTTGGAGATTTCTTGTTTGTAAATAAACTTAATTATGGTTACAGAATGCCAATGCGTCCTGTTGCTTTGCCTTTCTTGCAAGGGACAATTTTTGATGCTGGGCAAAAAGGAAATCCAAAAGATGACCCTAAATCTTATGTGGAAGCCGTTAAATTACCATACTTAAGATTGCCAGGTTGGGAAAAACCAGAGAAAAATGATATCGTTGTTTTCAACTATCCAGATGACTCTGTACACGTTGCAACGGACAGAAAAGATCCTTATGTTAAGCGTTGTGTGGCTGTTGGTGGTGATGTTGTAGAATTCCGCGCTGGTAGATTATTTATCAATGGTAAACCAGAATTTGTAAAAGGTGATCAAGAAATTCAGCACAAATATTTGGTTAGAAGTTCTTCTCAATTGGATATTCCTGGTTTGTATAAAACTTTCGGATTCTTACCAGTTGTTGAAGGTCAAGATGATAAAGGTTTTATTTATCAATTCCAAGGTTTAACGGATAAAATCAGAAATGAAATCAAGCAAATTCCAGGTGTTGAAAGCGTGGAAGAAGATGTTATGAAGCAAGGTTTGGCTTCGGTTGCTTATTACAAGTATGCAACAGATGCAAGTGGAAATTATATGCGTGATGCTAATGGTTATCCAGTGCCTGCTTCTAGAATAGACTCGACAAATAGTATTTTCCCAATTAACAAAGCTTGGAATCAGGATTGGTATGGTCCACTTACAATTCCTAAAAAAGGTGATGTTATTACACTTAATCAAGACAATTATCCAGAATACCACAGATTAATCAGTGTTTACGAACATCATAAATTGGAAAACAAAAACGGAAAATTCTTTATCGATGGTAAAGAAACCAACCAATATACAGTTCAACAAGATTATTATTTTATGATTGGTGATAACCGTGATGCGTCGTTGGATGCACGTTTCTTTGGTTTTGTTCCAGAAGAAAATATTGTTGGAAAGCCAATGTTTACGTGGTTGAGCGTGCAAGGACTTTTCCCTGATGCTAACTCTAGCTATCAAGCCGACAAAAAAATCCGTTGGGACAGAATGTTCAAAGCTGCTAACACTGGAGAAGCTAACAAAACTTCTTATTGGTGGGTTGCTGTGGTAATCTTGGTGGTGTTCTTTGGATGGGATTACATCATGAAGATGTTTAAAAAGAAAAAAGAAGACGAATAAAATTTCTAAATAAATTCTAAGAGTCTGTTTCAAAGTATTATTAAGGTATCTTGATGAAAATTTTAAAGCAGACTCTAATTTAGGTTCAAAATTTTAAGCATAAAAGCTAAGATTTTGAACCTTTACTTTAATATAAAGAAAGATGAAGACTATATTACCTCTGTTTTACTTTCCGCCAATTTCTTGGTTTAAAGAATTTCTGAATGCGGATAATGAAGTTGTTTTAGAACAATTTGAAAATTTCCCGAAACAAACTTATCGTAACCGAACGAATATCTATGCGGCAAATGGTAAGTTATCTTTGATAATTCCAATTCAGCATAAAGGCAAACAGTTGTATAAAGATGTTAAGATTTCTTATGCTGAAGATTGGCAAAAGCAACATTGGAAGTCTTTGACATCGGCTTATCAAGCTTCTCCTTATTTTGAATATTACGAATTAAAGTTGGCTAAAATTTTCAAAGAACAGCCGTTAACTTTATTTGACTTAAATTTGAATTGTTTAAAAGTTGTTTTAGATATTTTAAAAACTGAAAAGGAATTTAATCTTTCAACAGAATATGAAGTTTTGCCTAAAGATGATGATTTCAGAAGTAGATTCTCTGCAAAGCAAGAAACTGATGGGCGTTTTCCAGAGTATTATCAAACCTTTTCGGATAAAGATGGTTTTTTGAAAGATCTTTCGGTCTTAGATTTGATATGTAATCTCGGGCCAGAAAGCCGAGCTTACATTAATAATTTATAAACTTTATATAATATGAAAAAAATCGCAATTGCAATTTGTTATTTAACAGGATTCGGATGGGCGCTAGCTCAGAATACGCCATTGACAGATAAAGATAAAGATTTGATGACATGGTATCATAAGGATTTTGCAACCACGAAAGTCTATGGAGTTAATACACAGAATGCATATAAATATTTGGAGTCTAAAGGTCTGAAACCCAAAACGGTAGTTGTTGCTGTATTAGATAGCGGAGTACAAGTTGACCATCCTGCTTTAGCTCCAAATATGTGGAAAAATCCAAAAGAAATTCCTAATAATGGTATCGATGATGATAATAATGGTTATGTTGATGATGTCTACGGGTGGAATTTCTTAGGAAACAAAACCAAAGATGTTGATGTAGATAATTTAGAAGTAACAAGAGTTGTTAAAAAATACAAGCCTATTTTCGAAGGTGCAGATTCTACGCAGAATAAAGCGAACCAAGCTAAAATGCCAGAAGACTTCGCAATGTACATGAAGGCTAAGGATGTTTTTACTAAAAAAGGTACTGAGGCTAAAGAAGGTTATCAAACTTATTCGATGATTGAGCAAGTTATTCCCAATGCTGAAAAACTTTTGGAGGGAAAAACTTTAAGTGCTGCAACATTAGCAACTTTGACGCCGACAACGCAACAAGATGCTATGGCTTTGCAAGTCCTAGCGCAACTTGCTCAGAATAAAGATATGCAAGGGAAATCAGGTAAGGAAGTTGGTGATTTTTTAAGAAAAGATATTAAAGAAGCTTTAGATTATTTTAAAAATCAAGCTGAAAAACAATATAACTTAGACTACGATCCTCGTGCCGAAATGGTTGGAGACAACTACGATGATTATTCTGAAAAGAGTTATGGTAACAACCGTTATCAAGGACCTGACGCTTTGCATGGTACACACGTAGCTGGTATTATTGCTGGCGTACCACAAGGTAAAGAAGTTCAATATGGTGTGGCAAGTCGTGTTGCTAAAATCATGACAGTACGTGCGGTGCCAGACGGTGATGAGAGAGATAAAGATGTTGCGAATGCTATTCGTTATGCTGTTGATAACGGTGCTAAAGTAATGAATATGAGTTTTGGAAAACCTGTATCACCTGGTAAAACTCATGTTTGGGACGCTATGAAATATGCAGAAAGCAAAGGGGTATTAATGGTGAAAGCAGCTGGTAATGATAATGAAAATCTACAAGAGCATGCTTATTTTCCGACTAATTTTAAATCTCAATCGGACGACAAACCATTTGTGACCAATATGATTGTTGTAGGTGCTAGTACTAATGATAATGCAGCTTTGCGTGCAGGATTCTCTAACTACAATCAAAAAATGGTAGATGTTTTCGCACCTGGTGAAGAGATTTATTCTTCTGTGCCGACTTCTACTTATAAATACGAACAAGGAACATCAATGGCTTCGCCTGTTGTTGCTGGTGCTGCGGCAGTATTGTTAGCATATATGCCAAATCTTACACCGGCACAAGTTATCGAATCTTTAACGAAGTCTGTCAATAAAAGTACAGCCAATGATTTTGCTAAGCAATCTATTGCGGGTGGTGTTATCGATGTTAAAAAAGCAGCAGAATATGCTTATACGCATTTTTATGATGGCAAAAATCAAACATCTACACAAAAACAACCTGTAAAGGCGACTAAGAAAATAATAAAAAAAAGTGTTAAAAAATAAAACTTTTTGATATATAAGCATTTAATTAAGAAAATGTCAAAATTATTTTGACATTTTTTTTTGTAATCTGATTTTGGCATAGTTTTTAATACTTATAGAACATCTAATTGTTTTGACTATGAAAAATTTACTTTTATTAGGAGTTTTAGGAACGAGTTTGTTCTTAACTTCATGTAAGACAGCTAACGCAGCAGATTCTAATACAGTTTCGGCTAAAGAAGCACAAACAAGAAGAGCGGAAGCTTTGAAAATGAAAGGAACTTGGGAAATTACAAGTGTGGACTATGACAAGTCTTATAAGATTAAACCTTTTGATGAAGGTGCAGATGCACAATGTTTTGTGGGAAGTCAATGGAAATTAATTCCTAACAATTACACTGGTAGCTACACAATTAATGGTGGTGGCGCTTGCCCAACAGTAACGCAACCAATTTCTTTTGAGGTTACTAAATTCAATGAGTTTAAATTCAAAAAAGTAATGACGGGTGAAAAAGCTAAGCAAGTAACCGCAGGTTATGTAATGGAGCTTCAGAACCTATCTCAAAGTAATTTTACTTTAGTTCAGAATGTAAATTTTGAAGGAAGTCCAATCAAGGTATATTACAATTTTCAAAGAGTACAATAAACAAGAAAATAAATTATGAAATACTTTAATAAAACAAATATTGCAGCTTTATTTATTAGTTCAACTTTAATGTTGACAAGTTGCGAAAGTGTAAAAAATGCTAACAATACTCAAAAAGGTGCAGCAATTGGTACTGCCGCTGGTGCGATTTTGGGTGGTATTCTTGGTAATAATATTGGTAAAGGAGGTAATGCGCCTTTGGGAGCAGTTCTTGGTGGTGTTGTTGGTGGTGTTGCTGGTGGTGTAATTGGTAACAAAATGGACAAACAAGCCAAAGAAATTAAAGAAGTTCTTCCTGGTGCTGAAGTAGAAAGAGTTGGTGAAGGTATTAAAGTAACTTTGCACGAAAACACAGTTAACTTTGACTTTAACTCTTCTAATTTAACAACTTTAGCTAAGTCAAACTTAGATAAATTGGTAACCGTTCTTAGTAACAACCCTGATACCAATATTAATATTTATGGACATACAGACAGTATTGGTACAGATGCTGTTAATATGAAGATTTCTCAACAAAGAGCTGCTGCAGTTAAGAATTATTTTGTAGCACACGGTATTGCAGCATCAAGAATGTTCACTGAAGGGTTGGGTAAAACAAGTCCTGTAGCATCTAATGATACTGATGCTGGTAGAGCGCAAAACAGAAGAGTTGAGTTTGCAATTACTGCAAATGAGAAAATGATTCAAGATGCCTCACAAGGTAAATAAGAATTAAAAACATAAAACATAGAAAAACCGCAAGTTGCGGTTTTTTTATTATCAGATAATTCTTAATTTTGGGATCTAATAATACAAATGGGAAAATATCTAAAACTTATTCGAGTAGAACAATGGGTCAAAAACTTATTTGTTTTCCTTCCTTTATTTTTCTCTGGAAATATTACTAATGTTGATTTATTTGTAAAAAGTGTTTTTGCGTTTATTGTTTTTTCGTTTACTGCAAGCTCTATCTACATCATTAATGATTATATGGATATTGAGTCGGACAAAAAACATCCAGAGAAAAAAAATCGCCCTTTAGCAAGTGGTGTTATTTCTAAAGCGACTGCAATTACAATCTTTTGTGGACTTATAATTACAAATGTTTTATTAATAGTTTTTGGATCACAATATTTCCATGAAGATCTTACAAGATTTACCTTGATTATTGGAGGTTATTTTGTAATGAATCTACTGTATACCTTCAAACTAAAACACGTTGCAATTATTGATGTTTCTATTATTGCAGTTGGATTTGTACTTCGAGTTCTAGCTGGAGGTTATGTTACAGGACTTAAGATTTCGCAGTGGGCAATTCTATTGACTTTTGTTCTAGCAATGGTTTTGGCAGTTGGAAAACGACGTGGAGAATTGATTAATGCACAAGTATCAGGAAGAACTCGAAAAGCCTTAGACGGTTATAATATTCAATTTGCAGATATTGCACTTTGTATTTGTGTGACTTTGGCGATTGTTTGTTATTTGATGTTTACCTTATCACCAGAAGTACAACATAGATTTCATGAACGTGTATTCTACACAGTGTTTTTTGTGATTTTTGCTTTTTTGAGATACTTGCAGCAAACTCTTGTTTATAATAAAACCGAATCACCAACAAAAATTGTCTATAAAGACCACTATATTCAAGTGACACTTGTAATGTGGCTTCTTACTTTTTTGTTGCAGATATACTATAAATAATTATGAAACCGAACTTTGTTCAAAAAGTTTCCAATTGGGGAAATTATCCAATTGTGGAAGTTGAAATGAAATCTGAAGATTCGCTTTCACAAATTAAAAATTTTGTTGCAGATCGCAATGAAGTTATTGCTAGAGGTAATGGCCGTTGTTATGGAGATGCATCTTTAGGCAAGCATGTTTTTTCAACGAAAAGATTAAATAAGTTTTTAGCATTTGATAGACTTAATGGTGTTATCGAATGTGAATCTGGTGTTTTATTATCAGATATTTTGGACGTTGTTGTCCCACAAGGTTACTTTCTTTATGTAACACCAGGTACCAAGTTTGTTAGCATTGGAGGAGCCATCGCATCAGATGTTCATGGTAAGAATCATCATGCAGAAGGTTGTTTTTCTGAGTATGTAATAGAGTTTAAAATTCTTAATGAAAACTCCGAAGTTATAGTATGTTCTCGAGAAGAAAACTCAGATTTGTTTTGGGCAACGATTGGCGGAATGGGACTTACAGGAATTATTCTTTCTGCCAAAATCAAACTTAAAAATATTGAAACAGCTTACATTCGACAAGAAAGCATAAAAGCGGATAATTTGGATCAGATTTTCCAGCTATTTGACGAAAGTGAAGATTGGACTTATAATGTTGCGTGGATTGATTGTTTACAAAAGGGTAAAAATATTGGACGCTCTATTCTTATGCGTGGAGAACATGCATTAAAGGCTGAGGTTACTAAGTCGAAAGGTCAAAATCCTTTGCGTTTAAAACCGAAATTCAGTCCGAATGTGCCTTTTTATTTTCCTGGTTTTGTGTTGAACAGTTTATCGATTAAACTATTTAATTGGCTTTACTTTAGTAAACAACGCTCAAAGCACGTTAATTCATTTGTAGATTACGAGACGTTTTTCTATCCTTTGGATGCTATCAAAAACTGGAACAGAATCTATGGTAAAAAAGGTTTTATCCAATACCAAATGGTCATTCCAAAAGAGAAAGGTAAAGAAGGTATGAAACGTATTTTAGAATGTATTGCCAAAAGTGGGAACGGTTCATTCTTAGCGGTACTCAAGTTATTTGGTAAAGACAATCCACAAGCTTACAACTCTTTCCCGCAGGAAGGTTATACTTTGGCTTTGGATTTTAAAGTTAATTCTAAACTTAAAAAATTAATTGCGCAATTAGACGAAATTGTAGAAGAATTTGGTGGTCGAATTTATCTTACCAAAGATAGTATGAGCAAAAGTAGCTTGACGGATTATCTCAAAAATGTTGAGAATTCCAAATTTATGTCAATGCAACATCAACGTATCCATAATCCCTCTTAATTCTACAAAATGATAGTAATAGGTGCTAATTCGGAAGTGGCGCAAGCTTTTGTGGAATGCTGCTTAAAGAAAGGTGAAAAATTTAAAACTTTATATTTATTAAGTTCAAATACGGCGACTTCGGAGAAGTTTGCAAATCATATTAATGTTAAATATCTTCAACATACCGAAGTTTTAGAATTAGACGTTCTAAAAGAAATTGACTACAAAAATTTTGATCAAATTGACTCGGATTTGTTGTTTTGTGCGAGTGGTTATCTAGGTTTAGGAACTGAGGAAGGTCTTTATGATGATAAAAATACAGAACGCATCCTTGATATTAATTTTTCTAAATTAGTACCAGTTCTCAATCATTTTGCAAAAAAAATGGAGTCCAAAAGACAAGGAACGATGATTGTTCTATCATCAGTTGCTGGAGATAGAGGGCGTCAAAGTAATTTTATTTACGGAAGTGCAAAAGCTGGTCTTACGGCTTATCTAAGTGGATTAAGAAATTATTTGTTCGATAAAAAAGTTCATGTTTTAACAGTTAAGCCTGGTTTTATGGCTACGAAAATGACAGAAGGTTTACTACTCAATCCGACTTTGACTGCAACACCAGATCAAGCGGCAAGCTCAATTTATAAAGCTTATAAAAGCAAAAAAAATACAGCTTATGTTTTGCCAATCTGGAGTATAATAATGATGATCATCAGGAACATTCCTGAGTTTATATTTAAAAAATTAAAACTTTAATTGTTTTAAAAATGAAAAAACTGTACGTATTCGATTTTGACGGAACGCTAACCTACAAAGACACGATGTTTTTGTATCTTAAATATTTCAACCCGTCGAAGTATAGATTTCAGTTTTTGAAGCATGCACCGCTTTTTGCTTTGGTTAAACTAAAACTCGCGGATCCAGAAACAGTGAAGAAAAGCTTTATCGCTTCAATTCTAAAAGGTCAAACAGAAACAAAACTTAACCAAGTTGCGAACCAATTTTTTAAAGACCAATACCCAAAGCTCATTCGTGATAATGCGTTAGATTTTATTGATAATATTAAAAAAGAACAAACGGATTCTTATATTGTCACAGCGTCGCTAGATATTTGGGTTCGACCATTTGCCGAAAAATTTGGGATGCAATTGTTAGCAACCAAAGCTGATTATCAAAATGGCGTATTTACAGGAAAATTTGCAAGCAAGAATTGCAACGGCGAAGAAAAAGTGGTTAGAATAAAAGAGGCAATTAATGGTCAAAAGTTCGATAAAACCATAGCTTTTGGAGATACTTCCGGAGATAAGCCAATGTTAAAATGGGCAAATGAAAGTTTTTATCAATTTTTTCACTAATTTCGTATCAACATAAATGAGGCACATCGCTTCATTTTTTTTTAAAATTTTTTAGTAAAAATGGAAAAGGTATATTTAGACAACGCAGCAACTACG
>NZ_JASLDS010000008.1 GCF_030151385.1 Soonwooa sp. | reverse complement strand
TTATGAATTATGAATTATGAATTATGAATTATGAATTATGAATTATGAATTATGAATTATGAATTATGAATTATGAATTATGAATTATGAATTATGAATTATGAATTATGAATTATGAATTATGAATTATTTTTACTAAACACTAAACACTAAACACTAAACACTAACACCAAAAACCGCCAACCATCAACCAAAAAATCCCTATGTAACAAAAGTAGCGGTGTAGGATTTTTCAAACTCAGAACTTTGTACAACTAAATTGAAGAATATGAAAATAGAACAAATTTATACAGACTGTTTGGCTCAGGGCGCTTATTATATCGTTTCCAATGGCGAGGCAGCGATTATTGATCCTCTTCGTGAAACTCAACCCTATATTGAGAGGTTGCAAAAAGATAATGTTACATTAAAATATATTTTCGAAACGCATTTTCATGCTGATTTTGTAAGCGGTCACGTTGATTTGAGCAAAAAAACAGGTGCTAAAATCGTGTATGGACCAACTGCAAATCCAGATTTTGAAGCAATTATTGCTAAAGACGAGCAAGTTTTCGAAATTGGAAATATCAAGATTAAAGTTCTTCACACGCCTGGTCACACGATGGAAAGCAGCACTTTTCTTTTGATTGATGAAAATGCAAAGGAAACCGCGATTTTCTCTGGAGATACGTTGTTTTTAGGTGATGTTGGTCGTCCAGATTTAGCTCAAAAAGCTGCAGGTATGACGCAGGAAGATTTGGCTGGATTGCTTTATGATTCTTTGAAAAACAAAATTATGCCTTTAGCGGACGATACTGTTGTTTATCCAGCTCACGGAGCGGGTTCGGCTTGTGGTAAAAATATGCAAAAAGAAACGGTCGATACTTTAGGAAATCAAAAAAAGACAAATTATGCTTTAAATCAACCTAACAAAGAGGCTTTTATAAAAGCAGTTACCGATGGATTGTTACCGGCTCCTGCTTATTTCGGAATGAATGTGGCGATGAATAAAAATGGCTTCGATAATTTCGATAAGGTTTTAAATAATGGTCTAAAAGCTTTATCTGCCAACGAATTTGAAGAAATTGCAGAAAATTCTGAAGCCTTGATTTTAGATACACGTTCCGCAGCAGATTTTACAAAAGGATTTATTCCGCAATCGATAAATATTGGACTGAATGGTGATTTTGCACCTTGGGTTGGTGCTTTGGTGAAAGATGTTCGACAACCGATTTTGTTAGTAGCTGATAAAGGAAATGAAAAAGAAGTCGTTACCAGATTGAGTCGTGTGGGTTTTGATAATATTTTAGGACATCTTGAAAATGGTTTTGAAACTTGGAAAGGCTCAGGAAAAGCAATCGATATGATTAACAGAATTTCAGCGGAACAATTGGATTCAGAATATTTTGAAGATATAAAAATTCTGGACGTTCGTAAGGAAAATGAATTCGAAGCCGAACATGTGGAAAACGCTTACAGCAGACCTTTGGCGTACATTAATGATTGGATAAATGATCTAGATTCTAAAGAGCATTTTTATATTCATTGTGCAGGAGGTTACAGAAGTATGATGGCGGCGAGTATTTTGCAAGCGCATGGTTATCATAATTTTTCGGAAGTTGAAGGCGGTTTTAATGCAATTTCAAAAACAGATATTCCTAAAACCGATTTTGTTTGTCCATCTAAAAAAATGATATTATGATTATTAATTTCTTAAAGAAAATTTTGGGTTTTGAAGATTCAAAAAAGTTAGTAGAAGTTATTAAAAATGGAGCGGTATTAATTGACGTTCGTTCCAAAGGAGAATTTGCGTCTGGAAGTATTAAAAATGCAGTGAATATTCCATTAAATGAAATTCAAAATCAGAAAAATAAGCTTAAAAATCAAGAAAATATTGTGGTTTTTTGTCGAAGTGGAATACGAAGTAAACAAGCACAATCAATTCTAAAACAAGCTGGATTTGAAAAGGTTTTTAATGGTGGCTCTTTGCAAAACATGAAAAATTTAACAAAGAATTGATTTTATAAATTGAAAGAGTTGAATTCTTAATAAATTATTATACATCAACTTTAAACTTAAAAATTTTCCCGTCCTTGCGACAAAATTTTAAACTTGAAAAAATGAATACAGAACAAAACAAAAATAGTCAACCAAACGCCAATCAAGTTGATCCCAATTACTGGGACAATCGTTGGGAAAACCAAGAAACCGCTTGGGATATTGGTTATGCAACACCTGCGATAACCGATTATATGGATAAAATTGAAGATAAAAACATTTCAATTTTAATTCCCGGTTGTGGAAATGCCTACGAAGCTGAATATCTTTTAAAAAACGGATTTCAGAATATTACTTTGATTGATATCGCACCCAAAGCTGTTGAAATTCTACAAAACAAATTCAGAAATGACCCACAAATAAAAGTAGTTTTAGGTGATTTTTTTGAGCATAGCGCCAACTATGAATTGATGTTGGAGCAAACTTTTTTCTGCGCGTTACCTGTCGCATTGCGAGAAAATTATGCAAAGAAATCCGCTGAACTTTTACAACCAAACGGAAAAATTGTTGGGGTGATGTTTAATACTGTTTTTGAACAGCAAGGTCCTCCTTATGGTGGCAATATTGAAGAATATCACAAGATTTTCGAGCCTTTTTTCAATATTAAAAAAATGGAAGAATGTTATAATTCTATTCCACCAAGAAAAGGAAGTGAAGCTTTTGTGGAGTTGGAAGTTATATGTGAAAAGTAAAAAGAGCCAAGGGAAAGGTGTAAGTAAAAAGAGCTGAGGGAAAAGTAAAAAGTAAAAAGAAACAAGTAAAAAGTATTCAAACCTTAAACTTTCAAACTCGGAATTCAAACCTCGTATCTCGCAACTCGCATCCCGAACCTCGAAACAAAAATTATGTTAGAATTAATAAAAAATCCGTGGCCGTGGTATGTTGCGGGACCTTTAATCGGGCTTACTGTCCCAATGTTACTTATTTTAGGTAACAAAACTTTTGGAATTTCCTCATCGTTAAGACACATTTGTGCGTCTTGTGCACCATCGAATATTCCGTTTTTTAAATACAATTGGAAAAGCGAAGTCTGGAATTTAGTTTTCGTTTTCGGAATTTTAATTGGTGGATTTATCGCTTTTAATTTCCTTTCAAATGGGCAACCAGTCGATGTTAACCCCAATCTTAAAACCGAATTGGCAAGCTACGGAATTACAGATTTTTCAAGTTTAATCCCAGCTGATTTTATGAATTGGGAAACTTTATTTTCATTGAAAGGTTTCTTTCTATTTGTAGTTGGTGGATTTTTAGTTGGATTCGGAACGCGCTATGCAGGTGGTTGTACGAGCGGACATTCCATCATGGGATTATCGAATCTTCAGTGGCCGTCATTAGTTGCAACTATTTGTTTTATGTTAGGCGGATTCATAGTTGCTAATTTAGTAATGCCTTGGATTTTGTCTCTTTAGTAAGAATAAAGGAAAAAGGAAAAAGTTAAAAGAGCCAAGTTAGTAGTAGAAAGTTAGAAGGAAAAAGTAAAAAGAATCAAGTTTAAAGTTTGGGAAGGAGAACGATAGCGAGGAAAATTGTAATTTTTAACTCATAACTCATAACTCGAATCACGCATCTCGAATCAAAAAAAATGAAAACATCAGATTATATAAAATTTTTAGTCGCCGGAATATTCTTCGGAATCGTCATCACAAAAGCGGAACTCATCAGTTGGTTCAGAATTCAGGAAATGTTCCGTTTGCAATCTTTCCACATGTACGGCGTTATCGGAAGTGCTGTTGTGACGGGAATGTTGTCGGTTTGGTTAATCAAAAAATTCAAAATAAAATCTTTGGATGGCGAACCTATAAAAATCGCTGACAAAAAATTCAATAAAGGTCAAATTTACGGTGGTTTAATCTTCGGATTTGGCTGGGCGATTACAGGCGCTTGTCCAGGACCATTATTTGCACAAATCGGAACTGGAGCTTTGGTTGTTATAGTAACCTTGCTTTCAGCTATTTTGGGAACTTGGGTTTATGGTAAATTCCGTGATAAGTTGCCGCATTAGAGATACGAGTTACGAGTACCGAGATAAGGGATTTGTAAAGTAAGATTCGAGGTTTATTTTTATCCTACATTTGATAAGTTTATGATATGCTTAACCTTAAGCCTTAAACCTCAAAATCAGCAACTCGAACCTCATAACTCATAACTGGAAACCCTAACCTCGAACCTCGTAACTGGAACCCGCATCTCCTAACTCATATTTTTCCTACATTTATGCTTCGTAATTTGAAATATGAAAAACCCTTTCAACCGAACCATTACAATTTTTGGAATTTTTAAGCAGCTTCAACCTTTCATTAGGCCTTATCGTCTAATGATTTTTTGGACTTTGGTGCTTACTTTGTTGGGCGCTTTGGCGGCGCAAGTCAACCCGATTGTTCTGAAATATACGGTGGATGAGGTTCAAAAGTTGATTGATTTGCCACATCCAATGCAGGAAGGTGTTCATGTTTTGGTCATTATTTCGATTATTCTTTTGGTGAAGGAAATTGCGAATATCTTCATCAATTTCGGACAGAAATTTTACGGTGAAAAAATCCGAATCAACGTTAGTTCCGAGTTGGCACAGCGCGCAATTGATAAAATTCTGACCTATAAAGTTTCTTATTTTAATGATGAAAACCACGAATCTGGAAAACTTCAAACCCGCATCGATAGAGGAATTGAAAGTTTAACAAAGCTCGTACAGAACTTTTTCATCGATATTTTACCTCTTTTTACGACTTCCATTATTGCGCTTATCGTGATGTATATGCAGAATGTGTATGTCGGTTTGGTTTCCACGATTATCGTTCCGATTTACTTTTGGGTGAGCAATCTTCAAGCTAAAAAACTCGCTGGTGTACGCCGAACTTTAAGAAATCAACGTGAGCAAAAAACATCGGGATTGCTGAATCTTATTAATTCGATTTTAGTGATTAAAAGTTTTGTGCGCGAAGATTTTGAAGGTAAAAAACAATACGACCTCCAAATGCAATTGATGGAAAGCCAGTTGTACACACGTAAAACGAACTTTTTCTATGATGGATTAAAAACATTTATCGAGCAAATTGGTGTCGTTTTAATTATTCTTTTAACCGTTTATTTAGTGCTCGACCAACAGATGACGATTGGTGCAATCATGTTGCATATTATGTTGTTTAACAACGTTTCTTCGCCTATTCGCCAGCTTCACCGGATTTATGACGATATGAATGACGCAATGATTTATGCAGAAGGTTATTTTGATATTTTAAACGCTGATGATGAAGAAGAACCGAGCGGAACTTTTGTTGAAAAAGAGATTAAAGGAAATTTTGAACTTCAACACGTTAATTTTTCTTATCCCAACGGAACGCAGGCGCTTTTCGATGTTAATATGTTGATAGAACATGGAAAAACTACAGCGTTGGTAGGACTTTCGGGCGCTGGGAAATCCACAATTATCAATTTACTTTGCAAATTTTATTTGCCAGATTCGGGTGAAATTTTGCTGGACGGCGTCAATCTTAATGATTATGACAATACTTTTTTGAGAGACGATATCGGTTTGGTGCTTCAAAAAAATCACATTTTTAAAGGAAGTATTGAAGATAATATTCGATACGGTGATATGAACGCCAGTTTTGAAGCCGTTGTTGAAGCGGCGAAAAAAGCATATCTGCACGAGCAAGTGATGGATTTACCATTGGCTTATCAGCATGATGCGACGCAGCTTTCTGGTGGTCAACAACAGCGAATTGCGATCGCAAGATTGTTTTTGAAAAATCCACCTATTATTTTCTTGGACGAGCCGACGGCAAGTTTAGACGCGATTGCCACGGAACAAATTAAAAACTCTTTGGATGCTATTAAAAAAGGCAGAACAGTGGTTATTATTTCGCATTCGTTGTCACAAATTATCGATTCGGATAGAATTTATGTGATGAAAAAAGGTCGCGTTGTCGAAAACGGAACACATGACGAGTTGTACCATCAAGACGGAACTTACAAAGAAATTTTTGATGCGTCCGCTCGAAGTTTGAACCTCGATTTGTTGGTGAAAACGTATAAAGATGATGAATAATTAATTTGAAATTTTTTTTCAATCATTTCAAAAAAATATAATTTTCAAACTAAAAACTAAAAACTAAAAACCAAACTCTCGTGTCCGAACATTACCTCAAAAAAATAGACCGCGTAACCGCTATTCTCACGCAATTGCAGAGCAAACCTTTGGTGCGTGCTCAGGATTTGGCGACGAAATTTGACGTCAGCATTCGGACGATTTACCGCGATATTAAAACTTTAGAAAGCGCAGGAATTCCCATTATTGGCGAAGCTGGAAATGGCTATTCTTTAATGGAGGGCTACAAATTGCCGCCTGTAATGTTTACCAAAGAAGAAGTTTTGAGTTTTATTACCGCCGAAAAATTAATGCACAAATTTTCACATGAAAGTTTAGGAAGTCATTATCAAACTGCGATGGATAAAGTAAAATCTGTTCTGAAATATTCCGATAAAAATATGATTCAGGATATTGAAAAACAGATTGATGTTTACAATTATGCGCAAAAAGAGGTAGATGTTGTCAAGAATGCCATCCCAATTATTTTGGAAAGCATTGCTGAGAAAAAACAATTGAAACTAAATTACCAAGCCGTCAACAACGAAGTTACAGAGAGAATTGTAGAAGCTGTCGGGATATTTTTCGAGTTTAATTTTTGGTATATGATGGCATTTTGCACACTGAGAAGGGATTTCCGGCAATTCCGTATGGACAGAATGCAAGGAATTAGGAAACTGGATTCCGATTTTAAAACGGAATATGGCAGTCTTGCCGATTACAAAAAGAGTTCCCAAAAGGAAAAAGTTGAAGTTCAGATTTTAGTTCCCGAAAAATTGAATGCGCACATCGTTAATTCCAAGAAATTTTATGGTTTAACAAAAGAAGAATACACCGAAAACGGAATTCTGATGACTTTTGAAACGGAATGGATTGATGATGGTTTTCCGCGTTGGCTACTTACTTTCGGCGACCAATTGGAAATTATTTATCCAGAAACTTTAAAAGATAATTTCAAAAATCTGGTGAAGAGGATTTATGAAAAACTTTAATAAATAGTTTCGGGCGCGGCAAAGCCGCGCCCGAAACCCAAAATTGTTTAAACTGTCGTTGTCAAATATTCATCCAAAAACTATCGCTCCCAGAAAAATGGAGGTTCAATTCCCAATGCTCGTAAATACACGTAAGCTTGCCCTCTGTGATGAATTTCATTATCCACGAAATACAAAATATTTTCATAAACTGGGAATTTGTACTCGCCAAAAAGATTAAAATTCTCCTCAAATCTTTCCGCAGGAATTTGATTATAATAATCGTTTATCAAAACCGTTTCCTCATCCCAACGGTCCAAAAGTTCCTGTTTTGTTTTTGGCTGAAAAGCATCTTCGTTGTAAGCATCCATTTTATCATTCAAAATTCCCTTCAAAGCTTGACTTCCGATAGAAATCATTTCCACTGCCATTTTTGAAAAAGGTCTCATTCCTCCAATCGAAAACTCCAATAAATCCTTTTCTGGAAAAGCCTCAATCACTCTTCTGGTCAAGTTTCTGTGTCCTTGCCAATGTTTCAAAAGTTGTTCTTTAGAAAGAACTTGCGCTGTTGCTGTCATGTCTTTTTGTTTTAAAATTAATTTCTACGACAAAATTACGAGGCGGTTCTGACAACAGTTTGTCAGTAGCGAAAACAAATTTTCTTTTTCTTTTTTGGGTGTGCCCGCTTGCCGTTTTGGCGCTCGCTTCGCTCGCGCTCCTTGGCGGTCAGTCGGTCTACGCCTGCAATCTTTTACCTCCACTTCGTGTCGGCAAAAGGATTTCCGGCTCCGCCCTCACACGGGATTTCGTCTTCGGAACAAAAATTCAACATATGATTGAAATTGGAACCAATTCAAAATCAATAGCAACTAAGTACTTGTTTAAATATTATTGTGATTTTTTTTAACATTAAGGAATTAAGATTTAAAAGAAATGAGCTTAAAAACCTTAACAAAAATCAATTTATTGATTTCTTAATTAAATAAACAGATTGATGTACTAAATTTGACTACATCGAACCTAAATGTTTCTTAATGTTTAATAAAGAATAAACTTCGTTTATTTTTTTAAGTAAATTAAGCTTATGAATTTTAAACAATTTCTAAACGTTTCACGAAAGTTGATATTTTTAAATTCAATCATTTAGGAAAATTATTTATCCTAAGTTCGTGACATTAAAATAACCATTCGTTCAACCAGATTTTGAAAAGAATGTGTCGTGAAAATGCTCCGTAGGAGCATCCTGTTAATAGCAATGCAAATGAATGAAACTGAGCTCCGTAGGAGCGACCTTAAAATTATTCAAACAGATTAAAAAAAACGTATCGAGAACTTTTGCAAAAAAACTCCCGATACACGTTGTTAAATTATGAACTAATGTTGCAGATAAAAATGTTTTCTCTTAAACGAACATTACTTAAACTGGCTTTCCAAATTCTGTAGTTCAGAAATAATAGAATTAATTCTATTTTCCGTTTTTCTCAATTGTCGTTTACCCAAATAAAAATACGCAAACAAAATCCATCCAAAAGTCAATGCATAAGCGATGATTTTAAACCGTAAACTACCATCTTGCAGCACTTCAACCATATAAAGTCCTAAAGCCGCACTTAACAAAACAAAATATAAGGGAATATTCCAACGGACTAATTTTTTTCGAAATTCATTATAGCTTTGCCATTGCTGTAGATATTGGGATGGCGCAGCATTTTCGTCGATTTCTTTTAATTTTTTTGCATTCACAAAAGAAACAAAAGCTTGTAAAAAGCAAATTGCAGCAACCGCAAACATGGCAAAATAAAGCGTAACACTCGGATGTCGAAAATCTATAAAATAAGCCAATCCTAAAATATAGATTGCCGTTAAGCTTAGCAAAATGCTTCCTATTCTTTCTCTACGAATCATTTTTTGCTGGCTGCTTGTCATTTTAGAAAAATCAAACTTTAGTTCTGGAGCGGGCTCCGAGTTCGATTTCCAAAGCTGTTGTATATCATTGAAGTCTTGCATTTTCTTTAAAAATTTCGGTAAGTTCTTTTTTTATTCTATGAATTTTCACGCGCAGATTATTTTCGGTAATTCCTGTAATCTCTGCAATTTCTTCGTAAGGTTTTTCTTCCAAAACCAAAGAAATAATAATTCTGTCGGCTTCCTTTAGTTGGTGAATACTTTTGTGAAGAATCTGGATGTCTTGTTGACGGTCATCGCTCGGTTCGTCTGCAATATTGGGGAGTTTTGCGTCAGAAATTCTTTCCGTTCGCTTTTGTTTTTCGAGGCTCATTAGACATTTGTTTACTGCAATTCTGTAAATCCATGTGCTCAATTTTGCATCATTTCGGAACTGTTCCAGATTTTGCCAAACCGCTATGAAAGTCTCTTGCAAAACATCTTTTGCCTTGTCGGTGTCGCCTGTATAACTCAGGCAAAGCTTCCTGATTCCTGGCGCAAACTCCTTGTATATTTCGTTGAAATACTCTTGTGAAGGCATCTTAATTTTTTAAGAATTTATCCAAATTATCGTAAAACCATTGCGGATTATCGTACATGATGAAATGTTTGGCGTCCGCAATTTGTAAAGTTAGGTTTTTTACATTTTTATATTGTTCAGAAAGCATGGTTTCAGATTGTTTAAGTGTTCCGTAATTACTTCCTAAGACCAAAACCGGACAAATAATCTTTGTTAAATCAGCTCGTAAATCGGTAGTCATCATCTCATAAAAAGCCGTTCCTAAGGTTGTTCTATCGCTTTTCATTTCCCATGAAGCAACCAATTTAATTTTTTCAGGATTGGTAACCAAAGCAGTCGCACCTTTTTCAGAAAACGCTTTTAGTTGGTCGTCTGTCATTGAAGTGAATTGCTTAACCGACGCATCTTTGTTGATGAATTGCTTAGCTTGTTCTTCGGTAATCGCTGGATTTTGCAGAGCAGGATAAAACGGAACGCCATCTACAATTATTACTTTTTTGAAAAGTTGAGGTTCCGTACTTGCAATTGAAGCACTTAGAAAACCACCCAAACTATGTCCCATGATAATTGGATTTTTCAGATGTTTTTCTTTTGTGTAAGCAATAATTTCGTCGCGCATTTTAAGAAGAAAATCGCCAGAAACTGGCTTTACACCTGCAAAACCAGGAAGTGTGAGAATATGACATTCGTAGTTGTTTTTCACGTGTTCGGCAGTTTCGTTCCACACATCACCACTAGAGCTAAAACCCGGAATCATAATAATCGGCGTTCCTTTTCCCACAATTTTTACATCAAAATCGTATTTCGATTGCGCGCTCAACATGGAGATAGAGCCAATCAAAATTCCCATTGTAAAAAGTCCTTTAAAAATATTTATTTTTTGAGATTTAAAGATTTTCAAAATCAATATTGCACCAATAATTGTCCAAAAAGCTGTATGTAAAGTTTCCATTTTCTTAAATTTTAAATTATAAACTCAGTTTTAGAATATTCTGATTATAAGATTAGGAAGCTTACAAATTATTACAAAAAAAATGAAAATAAATTGTAATACATTGATTATCAATATTAATTTTTATTATTTGGGAGTGCCCGCTTGCCGTTTTGGCGCTCGCTTCGCTCGCGCTCCACAGCTTGCGGTCGGTCTACGCCTGCAATCTTTTACCTCCACTTCGTGTCGGCAAAAGGATTTCCGGCTCCGCCCTCACACAGGATTTTGGTTTAAAAAAGATAGCCTTAGAAATGCTAAGACTATCTTGAAAAGAAAAATTTTTATTTGATTGCAATATTAAGTTGTTTAATGTATTTTTTTGATAGAGGTATATGTTTTAGAGTTTAATAAATTGTGAGTGAACTAGAAGGGGAATATAAGAAATTGTTGAAGGCTGTTTCGTTTGAAATAATTTGTCAAATGATTGGTTTTATTACTTAATGAATATCTATATCTAAATTGAATTTTCAATTAATAAGATTATCATTAAGAGTAAGGTCTTTAAAAGTCTGGTGTTTAAGACTCTTTATTCTACTTTCCTGCATTCGGTACTACATCGTTTTAGATTATGTTTTTTAGAACAGACGAAAACTATCTAAGTTGTTTCTATTATTTGCTACATAATTTTAGAAAATTGTCGAACATTTCTGGGTTTTCCATATTTTGTTTTGCAACAATAGGTGATATGACTTTTTTGCTTTCTTTTCCCCTAAGAAGATACTCTAAATATAAGTTGGCAGAGCCTATTGGAAGTTCTTTTTCTTTATTGGATGTTGGATTTATTTTAGTAATAAGACATGTTTTGTCCAGTTCATAAACGTAGTATGTGTTATTTTTATAGTTAATACTAGTTCTGTAAAGTGTATTCTCTGTGCTAGCTTTATTTTGAGATTTAGGAAATGTTACATTGCAAATAAATAGGGCAACAAGAATGTGAGTTTTCATGACTTTAAGTTTAATTGTTTTTTTTAGTTTTCCCCAGCTTTAATTGTATGCCCAGTTTTGTATCCATAACTCACTATAGTTATTTTGTTTTTTTCAATAAGTAGTTTTAGCCAACCGTAAGTAGCAAATTCTGAATTACCTCCAATATTAAATCCTAGATAGCATGGTATATCAAATTTCACAGTATTACTAGCCGTGTTAGAGTTATTGTAATACGTAAACAATGGAAAATTTCCAGGGTAGTAGCCTGTGTTTGTTCCTATTTCGGAGTTTTCTGGAAAGTTATATAGCGCACCGCCATTGCTAGTGCAAAATCCTAGTGGTTGAATGCTTGACAAAAAAATAGTGCATTGCGTTATGTTACCAGCATTATCGACATTCCGTGAATATAAAATATTGTAATTATAGACAACGTTGTTGATTGTTATAGTACCTATGTAACTTTGGGTAGAATAATTGAAGTTAGTCAATTCTTCACCTAGCATTACAACTTCTGCTTTATCGCTAAATACAAGTCCTTCGATTTCGCTTCTATCACTGCAATCTTGAAATATTAATATTGCCAACAAGATTTTCATTAAATCGTAAATGTTATTTTTCATTTTTCTTTAGTTTTTGAGTTACCACAGTCTTCCGGTTCTTGTTATTTTTATTCCAAAATAAGATACATCCGTTTTTTCGAGGCTTGATGGGAATAATACATTTCCGCCTACAAAGTATTTTGGAGAGTAATAGATTTCAATACTACCTATTGAATTTTGCATTCCTACTAAGGTAAAGCCTAGGTTCGGTTTAAGGTCTTTTGGATAGAAGGACGGTTTGTCAAAAAATACACCAGCTTTTACCATGAACTCATCATCATCATCAACTCTATGTAACATTATACCTCCGCCATAACGTAAAACAGAATAGTTATATTCGCCTTCTCTTACGTCGTCTGTACTGGATGTTCCTCCCTGGCTAGAAGCTTCTGCATCTGCGTCATAGTGTATGTTTCCATTCCTTTTGAAATAGCCTCCTTCTGCATAAAACTTTAGTAGTGAGTCAACATCCCAACTTCCTCTAAGCAAAACTGTACCACCGTATTCAGTAATTGTTGCAGTTGTACCTGGCGTAATACTTATCCCGAGGCTGTATTTGGGACTGAGGTAAGCCGATACTATTTTATTATTTGCAATACCGAAAACAAAGCCTAGGTCAAAACCAAAAGTTTTGGGACTTTCTATATAGGATTTATTGCTATGGTAAGAATTTATGTTGTTAGAAACTAGCGGAATTTGCTCCATGTTTAATCCCATGTATATCTTGCCAGATGTAAAACCAGGACTGGCCTTATCTTCCAAAATTGACATGCCAGATACCGCTGCAGCTGTCATACCTGCATAGGCGAGCTTTGCATCATCGTCTCTTCTCTTTTGTTCTTCAACTCTTACTTTTCTTTCTGCTGTTTTTTTAGCTTCGACGGCTTGTTGGTACTTTTGCTGAGCATTTGCACGTTCTTCGTCGGTAGTTGCGTTATTTTGAGCATTCTGATAATGAGTCATTGCGTTAGTATAATCGCCACTCTGCATTGCGCTGTCGCCTTGCTGAATTTCAGAAGTATATTTTTCTTGTTTTTCTTTCTCGAGGCGTTGATTTTCTTCATTGTCTTTATTTGAAGAGTTTTGCAAATCTTCAAGTATATCTTCAAGTTTTTTATAATCTCTCTTCAAATCATCTACTGCAAATACTTTCTTTTCATTGTCAGTAACTGTGGTGCGTGTATTACAAGGATAATCACTTCTAAGAACATACTTTGCTTTTTTATCTAGATCTGGAATTTTTTGGCATATTTCTTCTTTCAATCGCCAGTATTTATCATATTCTTCAACTGCGCTAAGTCCAGAGTCTGTTTTATTACTAGAATTATTATGGTTATTTCCTTTTGGATTGCTGGAATTAGATGAGAGATTATTATTGCAATTTTTGTCACAGACTCGTTGTCCTCCTTCACAGGTATAAGAGGGTATTCCCCAATCATCTTTCTGGTTTTCTATATAACGATACACTGTATATGTAAAATTTCTAATTTGACTTGGGGGACTATTACTAAAACCTCCTTCCATTCCATTAAAATATATGGCACCTGCTTTAATATCATATCGTCCCGAAAAAAAACGTTCACCTGTTGATAATTCACCCTTTGTGCTAAAATGAACGTTCTTAGAGCCTGTATTTCTAATTTTGAAAAGATATTCGTACTTTTTAACTGAAGATGCCCAACCATTACATTTCATTGAAAATTGTAAATTCGGGAAACAAGAGATCGTGGACCAAGCTCCCCAATCTGTTTTTCCTTCACCGTTTTTTTGTCCAAAACAAAAAGTAAAGGGAATTAAAATACTCAATAGTAAAATTTTTATTTTCATGGCTTATGTATTTTGTTTAACACAAAGCTATGTGGGGTAGTAGAAAAAAAAAATACCTAGAGCTAGGTATTTTTACATTCTATATCCACGCTTCTTTTAGCGTTTTTTGTACCAATTCTAAAGGTGATTTTACATCGGCTTTTTCGAGTATGTTGCGCCGATGTGTGTTGACTGTATAAAGTTTAATTGATAAATCATCAGCAATTTGTTGGCTCGTTTTGCCTTCGACAATTCCTTTTAGGATGTCGCGTTCTCTTTTTGTAAAAATGTCAAAAGATTTTTTGAGGACAAAATCTTTGATGTTGTAGTAGGATGGACGCCCGTCAATCCCAATAATTGATACCGATGGTTCTCCTTTTGGCTTTATATGGGAAATGTCAGTATGGATGTGGAAACTGTGGAAAATATTGTCTTTGTCATAATCTACCATTAAGTATTGTACCAATATTCGCTTGTAATTCCCATTGCTAGCTTTCAAGCGTACATCGTATTGGAATTTATAGAAAGGATATTCCTCATAAGACAAAGCATTGAGGAAGCCAGTGATAATTTCCTCAAAGTTGATTACAAAAAAGCGATCTTCGGGATGTATAATTTCAAATAAAAGTTTTGAGTCAAAGCTTTTTGGGTCGTATCCCAAAACCTGTTGCAATTCCTCACTAGAGCTAGCAACGCCGCCATTTACCAAGTCAAAAAGGAGGTAGTAGTAATCACCAGCGTGAAAAATACTCAGGAGTTTTTTATAATGTTCAATCTGTTCAGTCCAATTTGCAGTATTACTGCGATCAGACTTGTTTTGGATGTTACGATCCCAAAGTTTTTTAGCTGCATTTAGCAGCTTGTCAGAATTTTCCATGATTTTTAGTTTTTTTTAGTTTAGGTTATTTTATATCCATGCTTCTTTTATAGCACATTGGATAAGCTCGAGCGGTGTTTTTACATTTGCTTTTTCAATAATATTGCGGCGATGTGTATTGACGGTGTGAAGGCTTATGAAAAGCTCGTCAGCAATTTGTTGGCTCGTTTTATTTTCCACAATTCCCTTGATAATTTCTAATTCGCGTTTTGTAAACAAACAAGCAGAGTGATCGCAAGTCTGATCCTCAATATTGTAATGAGAAATTTCATCATCAAGGCCAATTAGAGACAGACATGGAAGTCCGTCTTCCTTAATGTGCGTGATATCTGTGTCCAAAGAAAGTGTTTTGTAAAAATGAGTTTCATCAAAATCAATTTGAACAGTCTGATGCAGAATTCTTACATAGGTTCCATCTTTTTTTTTCAGTCTAAAGTCATATTGGGCTTTGTAAAAGGCAAGCTTTTCGTAAGGAAGTTTTTTGAAAAAAGCGTCAATTTTTTTCTCAAAATTCACAACATATTTTTTGTCATCAGGATGTACATTGTCCAAAAAAGTCTTAAGATTCATTTCATGGCTTTCATACCCTAGGACATCTTTCACGTTTTCGCTTATCATTTCGAATTCCGATGCCGATAAATCTACCACATAATGAAAATAAGAGCCAATATGGAAAATATTAAGCAGGCGTTTATAGACTTCAATCTGTTTTTTTGTTGAGGAAGCATGGTGCTTTTTTTCTTTGTCGACGACGTTTTTCCAGAATTTTCGTGCTGTGGAAATAAAGTTAGAATTGGGTTTCATGGTTTTGTGTTTTTATAGTATTAAATTACATAAAATCAATGTATTGAGTGATGTTTTTTTTGTTTTTTTATTTGGGTGTGCCCGCTTGCCGTTTTGGCGCTCGCTTCGCTCGCGCTCCTCAGCTGGCGGTCGGTCTACGCCTACAATCTTTTACCTCCACTTCGTGTTGGCAAAAGGATTTCCGGCTCCGCCCTCACACGTGATTTCGGCTTCAAAGGAAACTAAGTGAACATTTTTAAAATTTCGTATGCTATTCGAACAAAAAGAAATTGATTATACTTTGTGCTCTAACAATTTGGAGGTACTAAAAAAATATTCGGCACCACAGGCGCCTAATATTTTTTTTAAAATAAGGTCTTGATACAACTTTGAGCTCGAATGTTACTTTTTAAGAAAGAGTGTTTCCAGTGGCGGCGAAGCCGCCGCTGGAAACTTCAACTTCAACTTCAAGGTGCAAGACATCAAACACCAAACACTAAAAACTATACACCAAACACGAACCTCGCAATCCTAATACGTCAACATCAAACCAGCTCCCCAACCCATTTCCGAATCATAATTTCCAGAAATAGAAAGCCACTTTTTAACGATGTAACTTAAGCCTGTATTAAATTCCTTATCAGAGTTTACGGAAATACTTCCGCGAAGCCTTCTCGAAAGCGGAATATCCTCTCTGCTAAACTCCAATACAGCTTTTCCGTTGTGGTCGACACTTGCGTCTGCAGTAACTAAAAACGGCAAAACGTACTGAATACCAACGATAAAAACATTATTATTTTTCGGAGCTACATTTTGCCCAAACCACGTTTTCTTTGGATTCATGAGCATTCCATGATGGTCAAGTTCAAAATGCTTTTTCTGGGTTCGGAATCCAACATAAGGCAACGCCCATTGGAATTTACCGAGATAACGTCCAACCTTTACATTTCCTTCAAAGTGGTTAAAATCCCAGTTCGAATGAAAATTATTCACATTCACCCAACGAGGACCGAACATTGTCATTGTTTCTGCATGGATTCTATTGCTCGAAACATCCAACATCGCCATTGAACTCATCATCGAATTATCTCGTTTAAAATCTTTCCAAGCCTGTTTTTTATTAGGTAATTGTGGATTTGGAGCTGAATTTTCATAAGAGAAAATTCGTCCCATTCCCGCCATCATGTGATACAAAATATGACAATGAAAAAACCAATCGCCATCTTGATTGGCAGCAAATTCTATAGTGTTGGTTTCCATCGGCGTAATGTCCATCACATTTTTCAAGGGTGAATATTCACCTTTAGAATTAATTAATCTAAAATCGTGACCATGCAAATGCATTGGGTGGCGCATCATCGAGTTGTTGTACATTTTGATACGCAAAACTTCACCTTTCTTAACCAAAATTTTATCCGTTTCCAAAACCGTTTTGTTATCCAAAGTCCACAAATAATGTGACATATTTCCTTCCAGAGTGAAATTCAATTCCTTGACATTATCTGATGGAAGTTCTGTAATTTCTGGTGCCGAAAGCATATTGTACGACAAACGTTTGATTTCAGGTTTGTCGTCCAACTTCATTTCCGAGTGTTTAGAATGGTCTGTCTCTTCATGTTTTGATGGCTCTTCTTTTGTTTTAACGCCCATCATTTCGTTCATGTGCTTTGCCGAAGCTTTTCGTTGAGCTTCCGAAAGTTCGGGATACATTACTTCATTCATATCCATCATTTGGTTGCCCATTTCCATGTTCATCGGCTTCATGTTGCCACTCATTTTCATCATGCCGTTCATCATTTTCATACCTTCAAAAAGCATCAAACGAGGGAGATTCGGCGCTTCTACTTTTTCACCCGAACCAAGCCACAACGAAGCATGACCAGAGCGGTCTTCTGACGTTGCTCGAAATTCAAAACTTTTATTTTCTGGAATCGTAACTTCAATATCGTAAGTTTCAGAAATACCAACAATTAGTCTATCCACGACAACGGGATTCACTTCATTTCCATCATTTCCAACAACTGTAATTTTTCCACCGCCATAATTCAACCAAAAATAAGTTGAAGAACCGCCGTTGGCTACTCGTAATCGAACTTTGTCGCCCGCTTTAAGATTCGAATAATCCGAACTTGGCTGTCCATTAATTAAGAATTTTTCGTAGTAAACGTCACTCACATCCATCGCTTCCATACGTTTCCATTCATTGAGTAATTTTGTTCCGAAACTACTTGCTTTTATAGCTTCCCAATAAGATTGAACCGCATTTTTCTTTACTGCGTACCAATCTGTATTTCCCATGTGAAGACGACGCATGATGTTTTTGGGATTTTCATCACTCCATTCACCCAACAAAACTGGTATTTCCGCTGAGTAATTTTGATTTAATTCTTGACCTTCACGTTTTTTGAAAATCAAAATTCCATTCATCCCAATTTGTTCCTGAATACCTTGGTGTGAGTGATACCAATAAGTTCCATTTTGCGAAATTTTAAATTTATATAAATGTGTTTCGCCCGGCATGACAGGTTTCGTTGTCAAATACGGAACGCCATCTTGCTCGTTCGGCAAAATCACGCCATGCCAATGGAAACCCGTTTTCTCTTTCATTTGATTATGAAGATAAATTTCTGCAGTATCGCCTTCTGTAAAGTATAAAGTTGGCGCTTGCAATTTTCCGTTAACCGCAATTGCGCGGCGGTTTTTTCCTGTAAAATTGACAATCGTGTCTTTTACATACAAATCGTATCGAACAGTTTTTCCACCAAAAGAAACCTTTCCGTTTTCGAAATTTCGTTTTAGTTTATCATTATTTTTAGAATCGTTTTGATGTTTGTTTTCAGATTTTAGTGTTTTCACCAACTCGAGTTCCATTCCGCACTTTGGACATTTTCCAGGTTTGTCGGAAACCACTTCAGGATGCATCGGACAAACATATTTTCCTTGCTGAATTGTGGCAGTTTTAGTCTCTGTATGTTGATGATTTTGTGAAAACCCGAATGCGAAAAACGATACTAAAATTACAATTAGTAGTCTTTTCATTTTTTCTAAATTTTTAAGTAAGAAGTAATTTAAGTGTTAGTTTTTTTTAACAAAATTCAAATTTTAGTTGTCATCGAATTAATTTAAATTCCGTAGGAACGAACTGTTAATAGAAAATCAGTGAAATTATCAAGAGAGCACCGTAGTACAGCTTGTTATTTTTGCAGACCGCTCCTAGCGGAGCTTAAGATTAAATCATCAAAAATCTTCTACTAACAGAATGCTCCTCTGGAGCATTGTTAAGTACATATTAAGTAAGAAAGTACTAACTAATTTCGTGTGAATTTTAGTCGTATTTTATTCATTATTATATTATAAGTTGAAAGTTCCGTAGGAACAATCTGTTAATAGAAATCTTATGAAATCCTTAAAAGAGCACCGTAGGTGCGGTCTGTTAATCTAACAGGTCGCTCCTAGCGGAGCTTAAGATTAAATCATCAAAAATCTTCTACTAACAGAATGCTCCTCTGGAGCATTATTCAGCATATATTCTACAAGTAAGTATTGTAGATACTAATTTTAGTCTAAAAACTAAATACTAATAACCAAAAACTATTTGCTAATTTTTAATCTCAGATTTTACGCTTCCGCAAGACAACATTTTGCTTCCATAGTATGGATTTACAATTTTGTTTTCGTTGCTCAACCAGCTGCCTTCCGCCATCGGACAATATTGAACGTAAACACTTTTATCCGAAAGTTTGAACTTTTTAGCAATCTCAATCATATTATCAGAAAGATTGTAAAAAGATTCTCTTTGCTTTTGGATGTTTCGCGCTTCGGCAATTGCTGTAGCATCTTTTCTTAAGGAAGTAATATTACCTTCAGAAATTAATTTTACATCGATAGTTCCTGCTGTTTTTATGAAATCCAAGGCAGCTTTTGAAGTTTCGTCGGACTTATCCGAAGCCAAAGCATTTTTTATAGCGATGTATTGATTGTAAAGTTTAGAAATGTTCGCATTGCTCGTCTTTTGAGCAGAAATTGAAATGATTGCGAATATAGAAAGTGCGAATGTTAGAATATATTTTTTCATTGTAATTGATTTTAAGATTTAATCCTTCGACTTCGCTCAAAATGACAAGGGAAGCCAAGAATCAAGGTTTTTTTTTGAATTTAAATTTTATAAGATTTGTCATTTCTACGAAGAAGAAATCTTCTTCCAAGTGATGAGATTCCTCATTCCACTTCGTTTCATTCGGAATGACAAAGACAATGTTTTAACTGAAAAATAATTTCAATCCAAAAATTCTAAATTCGAAAATTACAATGTTGAATAAATATAGGTACAGACCACGATTCAGGTGGTGCGTTGATTTGTATTGATGAAAATTTTGAATCCGAAAAAGAAATATCGGGAAACTCAAAATGATGCGTAACAACTTCTGCAATTGAAGAAATAAAACTCAATTGTAAAAGTTCGGATTTTTGAGAAGTATCGGTTTTTAAAACTTTAAACTCGGTTTTACAACAATCATTTTTAGATTTTGTTCCACATTTTCCACATGCTTCATCTAATGTTTGATTGATAGAAGCCAACTCATTCATGCAATAATGCACACTGAAAACTGCTCCAGAAGACAATCCGAAGTAGAAAACAGAAAATACTATTGCAAGAATCTTTTTCATTTACAGTACAAAAGTAAATATACAATTTTTAAGCTTGTTATATTTTTGTGGAGAAATGTTATAAAATATTTTGATGCTTAAACTGTTTTAAAAGCGTAATTTTAAACTTTAAATTTTAACAAATGACATTCAAAGTATATACAAAAACGGGTGACAAAGGCGAAACTGGTTTGTACGGCGGAACAAGAATTTCTAAGGCAAGTGCGCGTGTAGAGTCTTACGGAAACATCGATGAACTCAACGCTTTTATTGGAGTTGCGAAATCTTATGTTAAGGATTTGCGTGTTTTGGACCAATTAAAGAAAATTCAATTTGACTTGTTTACAGTTGGTTCCGAAGCAGCGACGCCAATTGATAAATTGTTTTTAGCAAACGGAAAAGCGCGTTTACCGTTGGTAATTTCTGAAAAGGAAATTGAAGAATTAGAAGCTTGGATTGATGCTTTCGAGGAAGAATTAGAACCGCTTCAATATTTTATTTTACCTGGAGGTGGAAAAGCAGCGACGCATTTTCACGTAGCAAGAACGGTTTGCAGAAGAGCCGAAAGAAGCATGGTTTTCTTGAATGAAACCGAAGAAGTCCGTCCAGAATTGATAAAATATCTAAATCGTCTTTCGGATTATCTTTTTGTATTGTCCAGATATATTTCAAAAATCGAAAACGAGCCAGAAGAATATTGGAATCCTAATGACAGAGCTTGAGCAGTTTTACGAAAATGAACCTCCTGAACTTAGAGAAGTTTATTTAGTATTAAGGCAAATTATCCTCAAACAGGACGATAACATCACACCAGAATGGAAATACAAACTTCCATTCTTTTATTATAAAGGTAAAATGTTGTGCTATTTGTGGTTTCATAAATCTTTCAAAATGCCATATATTTCTATTATGGATGCTAATCTTTTGCATGACGACAGGTTATTGATGGAAGATAGAAAACGTGCAGGAATTTTACTTATCAATCCTAATGAAGATTTGCAAATTGATTTAATTGAAGAGATTTTGCAAAATACTCTTGAACTTTTTAAAAAAGGAATTATTAAAACACCGAAAAAATGAAAAAAGCCCTACTTTTTATTAATGGTGAGCCACCGAAAAATTTAGTTGACTTTTCTAAATATGATTTGGTAGCTTGTACAGACGGCGCATTGGATTATCTTTTAAAATTTGATTCTGAGATTGTTTTAAAGCTTGATTTCATTTCTGGGGATTTTGATTCGCATATTGTTGATGATTTTAACAACGAAAAATTCATTGAAACACCCGATCAAAATAAAACCGATTTCCAAAAAGCTTTAGAACTTATTTTAGAAAAAGGAATTATAAATGTAGATGTTTTTGGCGCAAGTGGTGGAGAAATGGATCACTTTTTAGGAAATTTGAGTGTTGCCGATTTTATGAAATCCGAAATGAATATTCGTTTTTTTGATGAGTTTTCAAGTTATTATTTTATTCCAAAATCTTTCACGATTTCGGATGTTAAGGACAAAATGATTTCACTTTTTCCGTTTCCAAAAGCCGAAAGTATTACAACAAAAGGTTTGAAATGGCCTTTGTATAAAGAAAATCTTAAAATGGGTGAACGCATCGGAACACGGAACCTCGCTGAAAACGATAGTGTTAGCATAGAATATAAGAAAGGGAATCTTCTCATTTTTGTTGGACATTAACTTTATCATAAAAAATATTAAAAGGTGCATTTAGCATCTTTTTTTATTTAATTTTGTATTTGTATAATTTGTAAAATCAGGATTTAAGAAATGAAAATAAAATATTCGGAGTTAATTGACCAGACCCTTTATTTTCCCACACAAGAATTCAATGTTGAGGAGAATAAGTTGACCTTTCATGATATACCTTTGATGGATGTTGTTGAAAAATACGGAACACCGCTAAAGCTCAATTATCTTCCGAAAATTTCACAAAATATTCAACGTGCAAAAGCTTGGTTCAAAGAAGCATTCGAAAAGCACGATTACCAAAAGAATTATCGTTACTGTTATTGTACGAAGTCGAGTCATTTTGCTTTCGTTTTGGAAGAAGCAATTAAGAATGATATTTCGATTGAGACTTCATCGGCTTTTGATATGGATATTGTTAAAAGTCTCCACGAGAAAGGAAAATTCGATAAAGATATTGAAGTCATTTGTAACGGTTTCAAAACAGATGATTATTTGACGAAAATTTCGGATATGATTAATTCTGGTTTTGAAAACATCACACCGATTTTGGACAATTATCGTGAGTTGGATAAGCTGACGGAATCGATTGATACGACTTTTAATATCGGAATCCGTATTGCATCGGAGGAAGAACCGAAGTTTGAATTCTATACTTCGCGTTTAGGAATTGGTTATCGTGATATTATCCCTTATTACAGTCAAAAAATTGCTGAGCATCCGAATGCTAGACTAAAGATGTTGCATTTCTTCATTAATACTGGTATTAAAGATACATCGTATTATTGGAATGAATTGTACAAGTGTCTTCGTGTATATGCGCGTCTTAAGAAGATTGCACCTGAGGTTGATTCACTTAATATTGGTGGCGGTTTCCCAATTAAGACTTCTCTAAATTTCGATTACGATTATCAATATATGATTGACGAAATCGTTTCTCAAATCAAAAAATTCTGTGAAGAGGAGGGTGTTGATGCACCTAATATTTATACCGAATTTGGTAGTTTTACAGTAGGTGAAAGTGGCGCTACACTTTATAGAATCGTCTCTCAGAAGCGTCAAAATGATAGAGAAAAATGGAATATGATCGACTCATCTTTCATGACAACTTTGCCTGACACTTGGGCGATTTCTCGTCACTTTATTATGCTTCCACTCAACCGTTGGGATGACACTTACGAAAGAGTTTTCCTTGGAGGATTGACTTGTGACTCTGATGATTATTACAACTCAGAGCAGCATACCAATGCAATCTATCTTCCTGTTTATAATGATACAAAGCCTTTGTACATAGGCTTTTTCCATACTGGTGCTTATCAAGATACAATTAGTGGTTATGGTGGTGTGCACCATTGCTTGATTCCACAGCCGAAGCATATTTTGATTGATCAAGATGAAGATGGAAAATTTACGTATAAAGTTTTCCAAGAAGCGCAACAACCAGAAGATGTTTTAAAACTTTTAGGATATTAATAATTAAGGCGGCCATTGGCCGCCTTAATTATTAATATCCACCAGCGGCAGCGAAGCTGCCGCTGGAATAAAAAATTGCGCAAACGAAGTTTGCGCAATTTGTATACTTAATCTTTATTTCGGCAATTTTCTGGGATTTTGTACATCAGTACAAGTGCCCAAATTTGCAAAATACCTTGTACAGCATTTGCGATGGTTAATATCGGATCGTTTAGAATGTTCATTACTATAATTGGCATTGCAAGCGTCCCGACAACCACAAAACCTAACAAAATAAATCTCATCCAATCGACGCCTCTTTTCATCAGATATCCCATGATGAAAATTACAACCAAAGCCAAGAATGGTACAATATTGTACAAAGGATTGGCTAATTGGTCAAATTTCCAGATGAAAATTCCGATTCCGATAGCACCAGATAAATACACCAAATTTCCTGCTTTAACATGATTGGGATGGATGATAATTTGCTCAGCTTTTCTCTTATCATCTATTAAATGAAGGATTTGCGCCTCTTCTTGCGAACTAAACTGTCGACCTCTATTCTTTAAAATATTAAAAGCATATTCTATCGATTCCGAAACATAGCGGTCATTTGGAGAAATGTAAAGTTCTAACTCTTTATCATTTTTCTGTTCTAAAATTTTTCTATCAACATACATAGCTTTGTGATTTGGTTAATCCTAATTTACGGAAAATAACTGAACATCAATACTTTGTAGTGTTAAAATTTTAATGTTTGATGGATGTGATTAGCATTGTTGCAAGCATATTAAATTTTGTTTAACTATATTTTGATTCTTAATTGGCTAAACAATCCTCTTTTTGAATGCTTTTTTGATTAAATATTATTTCTAAATGTTGGAGATATTCCTTGTGATAATTCTCAATTCGCTCAGGCGTTGCATTTTTTTCTAAATCATGAAAATGAAAACCTTCCATTCTCGTCATTCCTGCAAATTCATTCATTTTATGAAATCCGAATAGAATAGAATCGTCAATTGGGTGTTGGTCAAAAAACTCACCTTTCATGGTAAAGGCAGTATCTGGCGCATTCCAACTTGTTGTAACCATATATTTTTTTCCGTGCATTAGTCCGCCTCTACCATAATTAATTGCTGGATTTTTGCTAGAACGTCCATCATTAGCATAGATACCGTTGTTGTGTCCTGCGGTGAAAACTTCGTCAATATATAATTTTAAACGATTTGGAACTTGGAACCACCAAACAGGAAAATGATAAATTATTAAATCTGCCCATTTGAAATGTTCAACTTCTAAAAACGGATCAAAATCGTCATTGATATTGGTCATGCGAAATTCAATATTATTTTGTTCTAAGAAATTGGAAGTCCATTGACTCAAAGTATTGTTAAATGCTCCTCCTGAATGGGCGAATTTTTGTCCGCCGTTAATGATAAATACTTTCATTATTTTATTGTTTTCTAAATTGTTCTGCAAAGTTCGGGGAGTTTTATGTATTATAAAAATAATTTAATTTATACATTTGTATCATTAAAATAATGATTATGCTTAATTTGGAATGGCTTCGAACTTTTAAATCCGTTTACGAAACGCAGTCCTTTACGGTTGCTGCACGTAATTTGTTTGTTTCGCAACCTGGTGTTAGTTTGCACATCAGTTCGTTAGAAGCTTACGTTGGTTATGCTTTGTTTGATAGAGTTGGAAAGAAATTGGTTCCGACCGAAAAAGCGCAGATGTTGTATAATTTTACGGTAGAACCTCTTCTAAAGTTAGAAACTGCCGAACAAGCTTTTCATAAAACGACCAAAACTGAACGCCCAACTTTAAGTATTGGAATGTGCTTTGAGACTTTTCAATTTACCTTAGAGAAGTATATTCCGACCTTTGATTTTAATGTCATCATTCGTTTTGGATTGTACGAACAGATGTTTTCAGATTTGGATAAAGGTTTGTTGGATTTGATAATAACCCCTCAAAAAACCAATTTAAGAACATTGGAGTTTGAGCCTTTTTCGCAAGAAAAAATTGTTTTGATTAATGGAAAGAATACGGAGACAAAGCTTTTAGAAAAACTGCTTTTACAAAACAGAATTGAAGAAGCCGAAGATTGGCTAAAACAACAAATTTGGTACAGCACGGCTGCTGATATGGAACATTTGCATCGTTTTTGGCAGGCTAATTTCAACAGGCATCCAGATTTTAAACCCAATTACATTGTTCCAAATATTTGCTCAATTATCAGATGTTTGAGTATTGGTGACGGTTTTGCAATTGTACCTGATTTCTTGTGCAAAAATCATATTGACGACGATAAAATCGAAATCGCTTGGGATGGCATCAACAAAATTGAAAACACGCTTTATTTTGGAACTCGAAAAAAGCCTCGCAATCTTGCCGAGATTAATCAAATCAAAGAGATATTTCGCAAGGCTGATTTTTAATTAAAATATTTGGTAATCTTTGGAAGTTCCAATTCTGCGTAATCGTTGACCAGTGTATTTGCCAAAGTGTAATCTTGTCCTAGAGTATGTTCGCTTTTGTAGGCGGCGCAAAATATGCCAGCGCGATGCGATGCCAAAATTCCGTTGGTAGAATCTTCAATTACCATACAATGTTCGATGGCTTCGTCAGCAATTTCTGCAGCGCGAAGAAATATTTCTGGATGAGGTTTTGATTCTTTAAGGTCAGCACCACTTATTTTTCCAATAAAAAATGGATCCAATTGAAATTTTTTAAAAACCATTTCAATGGTTGTATTGGAAGCCGAAGATGCTAAAACCAATTTGATGTTGTTGTCAAAATAATGTTGAATTAAACTTTTAACTCCAGGAAGCAAATCAAATTCTGGGTCGTTGTCAAAAAGTTCTTTGAAGATTTCACGCTTCTTTTTTACCAATTCTTCCTTTTTGGCATCGAGCTTATACTTGTCAATTAATTCTAAACAAACGCTGTCGGTTGTGCGCCCTGTAAAGGTTTTGAAAAGGTCTTCAGTAACGTCCATCCCATAATGTGCAAACATTCCGAAATAGGCTTTACGGTGAAGCGGTTCTGTGTCTACGATGACACCATCCATATCAAATAATACGGCTTTTAAACTCATTTTTCTTTCATTTTTACTTGACGCAAAAGTACTGAAAATTAATTTTTTAAGCCCAAAATCCAACTCGAAGCTATATCTAAAACTTTCGGTGAAATAGTTTCGGTGATTTCTCCGTATTCATCAGGACTTCCTGTTGTAGCTGTTTGGAAAAGATGGTTTACTCCAGCGATTTCTTCTGTTTTGAAATTCTTGTTTCCTGCTTTTGTCAGAGCCATTTTAATGGCTTCTAGATTTGGTTTCGCTGCAACTTGCGAATCTAAACTTCCGTTAAGTGCTAAAACGGGGATTTTAATTTTTGACCAATTATCAGCTGGTTTGTATTGTAAGAAATAAGTCATCCAAGGCTCGGTCAATTGTGAATATGCCGATTTTTCCTGCGGATTTAGATTTGGGAAATTTTTTGTCAAGAAATTAGAAAAGTCAACGGCAATATTTTTTCCTTTGTAATCGGCGATATAGTTGAATATTGCTTTTTTTTGCTCCAAATCTTTTTTAACAACATCTTCAGGTAATCCTGCATGTTTCAAAATATCCTCGTTTTGACGGTACATCAGTTGGTTTATCGCAACGCCAGGACCTGCTAGGGAAATGATAAATTTAACATTTGGATTTTTAACAGCGACCATTGGTGCAATCATGCCGCCCTCGCTGTGACCAAGAAGTCCAATATTTTTGTAGCCACGTTTTGATAAAAAATCTACCGCTGCATCGATATCTCCAGTGAAGTTTTCGGAGGTGTCATTGCGCGAACCAACGGAAGATTCTCCCATACCGCGATCATCCAGTCGTAAAGTTGCAATTCCTTTTTTCGCAAAATCGTCGGCGATAACAGCAAAAGGTTTGTGGCCTGCAATTTCTTCATCTCGATTTTGTGCGCCAGATCCAGTAATTAAAATGACAATGGGAAAATTCTTTTTGTCTTTCGGAAGGCTAATTGTTCCAGCTAAAGTGTTGCCGTCTTTTTGATTTTTAAAACTAATATTTTCGGTAGGATAGTCGAAAGGCGGCTTTGGAGTTTGCGGGCGGACAAGTACCGAACTTTCATTTCCGGAATATGGTGTTAAAGTCATATCGAAGCTCAAACCGTTTTGCATAAACTTTCCTGAAATTTTGTTATCCTTATAAGTGCCAACAAAAGTGATGTGTAACTTCTCTGAATTTAGATTGAGTTGATTGTTAATAAAACTAGCTTTTTCAATCGGAATGCCTTTGGCGCCTTGTTTGGGGCTGTCCATAGTTGCTGTAGGATTTTCTGAAGTGCCACTAAGGTTGATAATCAATGGGAGTGTCTGACCAGAAAATTCGAGTTCGCCTTGCCAGCTTCCAATAATATTTTGTGCATTCATAAGGATTGCGAATAAAAAACTTAAAACTAAAAAGTATTTTTTCATGATTTGAAATTTATAAGATTGTGTATACAATATATTTAGTAATAATTTCGGAAAAAATGAAAATCGCGGCAAAAGCGCCATAATGCCAAGTTTTCTTCGCATTGGTAGCTGTTTTGAAACCGAAAACCATCAGACAAATCGCATAAGCAATTATTCCTAAAGCAAGGCAAGAAATCCAAATAAGATTAAAAGTTTCATCTGGGGAAAACTGGATATTTCTAATGCCGACAGAAGGATCATTGATTTTTGCTTCAATGCTTTGCATTGCTGGGATGTTGTTTAGCAAAGGAAAGATATAGATGGGAATTCTGTACAAAAAAGATGTGTTAAGAATGTCAATCATTCGGGTTTTTGGATTGATGATTCTTCCCAATATAAAAAGCAAAATACATGGCAAAACAATATCAATGATGTTGGCTGTAATAGCTTGTGTATAGGTTATTAACGGAAAAGAATGTGCATCGAGAATGCCATCATAAATAGTCTTGTTAAAATATGATATAAAAGATCCAGCAACGGCGGTTATAATACCAATTAGAAGGAATGCCTTTGACGGTATTTTGGCAAGTGGATTAAAAATATAGGTCCAATTCATAATTTATGATTTTAAGTTTTTAATTTTTTCGATGAGGTCATCCATTTTGTTGCGCATGGTCGGGTAGGAGAGTTCTGCCTGTTTTGCCATTTCTTTGATGCTGCCGCTGTTTAGGAAGAATTCTAAGATGAAGTCTTGCTCATCACGATTTAGCTTTAAGTATAGTGGTAAGTCATAATCACCGTTGACGACAGTGCTGCAATTGCCACAAGTCATTTGACTGACGCGCAAAGTCGATTCGCAGCTTGGACAAAAGATCGGAAGTTTCATTATTTTGAAATTATTTTTGATAAAGTTAAAAATAATTTTAATAAAATTTAAAATTATTTTAAATATGATTTGATTTTGTTTAATTCAAGCCATAAAAAAACCTCTCACAAGGAAAGGCTTATTATTAATTGCTAGGATTTTATTTCCAAAAATCTTCTTGATAGGTTCGGACGGATATTTTTGTACAATTATTGGTGGACATTATAAGATTAATCTTGTCAATAGGATTCTCAATACTATATCTGAATTGCGCAATCTTATCTTTAGATTCTACTTTGCTTCCATTTTTAAAAATGGCAGTCCATCTGTACGAAATATCATTGCTGTCTTGTTCGGGTATCAAAACCAATTTTCCATCTTCATATTTGTACTCTTTGTAAGTCATCGTGTTAATGATACAATCCTTGGTTTCAGTTGAAACATGCTGATAACTTGGCTCGTCCTTATTTGCTTCAGTAACATTAACTTGTTTTGAGCACGTTTCTGTGCCTTTATTGGTAAGCGTTGTCAAAGACAATGTTAGCTTGCCAGCTTTTTGTGGATTGACATATACAAAATTTGCACGATTATCATTTTCGATAAAATTTTCTTTGCCTTTAATCGACCATTGATAACACTCTGCACATTGCGCGTTGTCTTTTTCTATACTAAACTTCGTGTTCTCATTAACCGAAATTGTTGATGGTCCACTAATGTGACATTGTGCAAATGCTGCAATCGTCACATTAATGAACAATAAACTTAAAATATTTTTCATTTTGCGTTTTTACTTTTAGCTTCTTATATAATTAAACTTGAATAACACCAAGATTAAATTTCTCTGTAATTGGAGCGTGATCGGCAGCCTCAATTCCCATGCTTATCCATTTTCTAGTGTCGACTGGATTGATAATGGCATCTGTCCAAAGTCTTGCGGCTGCATATTTAGGGTCGATTTGCTTGTTGTAATTCGCTACAATTTTATCTAAAATTTCTTTACGTTCTTCCTCGCTAATTTGTTTACCTTGCTTTTTAAGCGCAGATTCCTGAATTTGTAATAAAACAGTTCCTGCTTGTTGGCCGCCCATTACGGCAAGTTCTGCCCAAGGCCAAGCCACGATTAATCTCGGATCGTAAGCTTTTCCACACATGGCGTAGTTTCCGGCACCATAAGAGTTACCTGTGATAACTGTGAATTTCGGAACAACAGAGTTAGAAACAGCATTTACCATTTTTGCACCGTCTTTGATGATGCCACCATGCTCGGATTTAGAACCAACCATAAAGCCAGTTACGTCTTGTAAAAATACCAATGGGATTTTTCTTTGGTTGCAATTTGCGATAAAACGCGTCGCTTTATCAGCAGAATCCGAGTAAATAACACCTCCGAATTGCATTTCGCCTTTTCCGCTTTTTACTAATTTTCTTTGGTTGGCAACAATCCCAACACTCCAGCCATCGATACGTGCAGTACAGCAAATGATACTTTTTCCGTAGTCTGGCTTGTATTCTTCGTATTCCGAATTGTCGACAAGACATTTAATAATATCAAATGTGTCATATTGCTCCGAACGGCCAACTGGCATAATTCCGAAAATGTTTTCTGGACTTTCTTTTGGTGGAGCACTTTCGATGCGGTCAAATCCAGCTTTGTCATAACTTCCGATGGACTTCATAATTGTTTTGATACGATCCAAAGCATCTTTATCGTTTTTAGCTTTATAATCTGTAACACCCGAAATAGAACAATGCGTTGTTGCACCGCCTAAAGTTTCGTTATCGATAGATTCGCCGATTGCCGCTTTTACAAGATAACTTCCTGCAAGGAAAATACTTCCAGTTCCGTCAACAATCATCGCTTCATCGCTCATAATTGGCAGATAAGCGCCACCAGCAACGCAACTTCCCATAATCGCAGAAATCTGAACGATTCCAGCTGAACTCATTTTTGCATTGTTTCGGAAAATACGTCCGAACATTTCTTTATCAGGGAAAATTTCGTCTTGCATTGGAAGATATACACCAGCAGAATCTACCAAGTAAATAATCGGAAGTCTGTTTTCCATCGCGATTTCTTGTGCACGTAGATTTTTCTTACCTGTAATCGGGAACCAAGCGCCAGCTTTTACTGTAGCATCATTAGCAACAACAATACATTGTTTTCCAGAAACATATCCAATAACGACTACAACGCCACCAGAAGGACAACCACCGTGTTCTTCGTACATGTCGAATCCTGCAAAAGCGCCAACTTCGATGCTTTCCGAATTTTTGTCTAGAAGATAGTCGATACGTTCGCGAGCCGTTAGCTTGCCTTGGCCGTGTTGCTTCTGTAAAGCTTTGTCGCCGCCACCTTTTTTTATTTGGTTATAGAGTCTATTTATTTCTGAAAGTTTCAGTTTGTTTTGATCTTCACGCTTGTTGAATTCTAAATCCATTTTGTAATTTTTCTTAGAGTCTAAAAATACTCGTTTTTATAGATACGGACAAAATTTGATCTTTGATAATCTCATTTTTAAGAAAAAAAAGTATTTTTTTTTTAACTAATTAACCAAAAATCCCCGCATCAATCGAAGTGGGGATTTTGTTTATATCAACTTAAGCTTTCTTTTTGCGCATTCTCATATTCAGGAATTCTACAACTAACGAGAAGAAAATTGCGAAATACAGGTAGCCTTTTGGCACAGCACCAACTTCTTGTCCACCAAGTACAGCGCCTGACAAGTGCATACTTTCTGTGATTAGCATAAAACCAATAAGGATTAAAAATGCCAACCCAAGAATCTGAATTGATGGATTTTGATTGACAAAATTTCCAACAGGAACCGCAAATAACATCATCACACCAACCGAAATAACAACGGCTGTTATCATAATTGGAAGCGCACCATGGACGCCATTCGTCATACCAACAGCGGTTAAGATACTGTCAACAGAGAATACCAAGTCAATTAATAGAATTTGAAAAATAATATTTCCAAAAGATTTTGCTCCAGAGCCTGTAGACAGTTCCTTTTCGTGTTCGCCTTTGTTGTCCACCTTTTCGTGGATTTCTTTAGTACTTTTATATATCAAGAAAATACCTCCAGCTAATAGAATCAAAGCTTGTCCTGTAAAGTCGGCGCGGAACCATCCCCAATCTATTCCAAAGAGAGAGGCCTTCATCGCGATTAGCCAAGTGATACCAAATAGCAAACCTATTCTCATAAACATGGCAAGGAAAAGTCCAATTCTTGTTGCTTTTTTGCGTTGGTCAGGATGTAATTTACCAGTAACTATCGAGATAAAGATAATATTGTCAATCCCAAGGATTATCTCCAAAAAGGTCAGAGTGAGAAGCGCGATGATAGCGTCCACCGAGCTGAATATTTGTAAAATTTCCATTCTTTTATTTTTGCAAAAATAACTTTATTATCGCTAGTTTTGCATTAAATTTTACAAGCCGTTATACAATGTTGAGCTCGCACTTGGTTAGATTACATTTAATCGTTTTTTTGTGGGGATTTACCGCAATTTTAGGAAAGTTGATTCAGGTAGATGCCGCATCTTTGGTTTTTTACAGAATGCTTTTCACAGCATTTTTTTTGTTTATCTATTTAAGATTTATTAAAAAAGAAAATCTTCGAGTTGACAAAAAAACATTGTTTCGACTTGTTGGCATTGGAAGTGTCATGGCGGCGCATTGGTTTTTCTTTTTTGAGTCCATTAAAGTCTCGAATGTCTCGATTGCGTTATCATGTTTGTCACTGTCGACTTTATTTGCTGCTTTTATTGAGCCTATTGTTTTTAGAAGAAAAATAGACTGGGTCGAGATTCTTATTGGTGTTGTTATTGTAGCTTGTATTTTATTGATTTTCAATGCAGAGTTTAAATATAAATTAGGAATCTTCTATGGCATTCTTTGTGCGCTTTGTGGAACTATTTTTTCTGTCCTTAATGGAAAAATGTATGGCAAAACGTCCTCAGGAAATATTATTTTTTATGAAATATTTGGTGGATGGGCGATGATTACAATCTTTTTTATGTTAACAGGACAATTATCACTCTTCCATGAAATAAGTTTGAAGGATTATGCGTTAGTAATTTTATTGGCTAGTGTTTTTACAGCCTATCCAATGTTCGAAAGTATAAAGTTGATGAAGTATATTTCACCTTTTACATTGATATTAACGGTTAATCTAGAGCCAGTGTATGGGATTATATTAGCTTTTTTTATCTTTGGAGCTTCAGAACATATGAGTCCGATATTTTATATCGCCTCGGCTGTCATGATATTGTCCATTATTGTTAATGGTTTGATTAAATCTAAAAGGAGGAAGTCGGCAGAGCTGATGGAGTCCAGTAAGATCATAGATTAATGAAGAAATATTTATTTTTTATTTGCCTTTGTATGTTAAGTTTGACAGAGGCACAAATTATCAGAAAATATTCCAACGAATTTCTGAATATCGGTGCAGGAGCACGTGGTCTTGGTATGGGCGGCGCGGTTATCTCTAACCAAGAAGACGTCTATGCGCCAATGTGGAATCCTGCAGGACTTAACGGTATCGAAACCGATTGGCAAGCTGCAGCAATGCATGCGGAGTATTTTGAATCCATCGCTAAATATGATTATGTTGCTTTTGCAAAATCTGTGGAAAATGGGGTGTTCGGTGTTTCATTGGTGCGTTTGGGTGTTGATAACATTCTTAACACTACCCAAATGATTGACCAAGACGGAAATATTGATTATGATAAAATATCTTCTTTTTCGACGGCAGATTATGCGGCGATTTTGTCTTATGCTTTTTATCCAGCTGGTAATCATCGTCTTAATCTCGGTGTTAACGCGAAAGTAGTCTATCGTAATGTTGGAAAATTTGCAAGTGGTTATGGTTTTGGCTTTGACTTAGGTGCAATTTATAAAAGCGAATCAGGTTGGAACTATGGTGCGATGTTACGCGATGCAACAACAACAGTTAACTTCTGGACGGTTAACCAAAAAGAATTATCGACGGTTGTTAATGGGGAAGAGTTTAACCCAGCGCCAAAAGATAAAATGGAAATCACAATGCCAAAGCTTAATGTTGGGGCAAGTAGATTGTTCGAAATTAATCGTGATTTAAAACTTCTTCCTGAAGCTGGTATTAATGTTGATTTTGCTAAAACACCATCTTTAATTTCAACAGATTTTGCGAGTATTACACCTTACGCTGGTGCCGAGCTAACCTTCCAAGATATGATATTTGTGCGATTGGGTGTTAACCAATTTAGCAATATTACAGATATTGAAAGTCTAAAGCGCAAAGTGTCTTTCCAACCAAGTGCGGGAATTGGTATTAAGTACAAAGGACTTACTTTGGACTACGCAATTACGAATTCTGGAATTGGTGGTTCTAATTTCTATTCGAATTTTTTCTCTTTGAAACTTGATATGAAAGATTTCAGAAACTAAATCTTAATTTTTTTTCTCAATTGTTAATAAATTGAGAACTGTCATATTTCCATAAGCTTAACTAATTCAATTAGTTAAGCTTTTTTATTTTTGAATTTATTTAGAATTATTAAAAATAAATTTGCAGAAATGTTAATTATTTATAAATTCGCAGCGTTATTTTAAATCTTTCTAAATAAATATAACGTGAACAAGAAAATATTTAGCCTCGGATTAATCGCGATTTCTGGATTTGCATTTAGCCAAATGAAATATGAAGCGGTTAGTGATACAGTAAAGATTCAACAGATTGAAGACGTGCTTCTTCATAAAACTGGTAATCCAAACAAAGCAAAACCTTTATCGTCAAAATCGAACTTGACGATGATGGAAACACCACAACCTGTTGCAATTGTAACACATGAGATTATCGAAGAGCAACAAGCTAAACAATTAAGCGACGTTTTGCAAAATGTGAATGGTGTCTATGTGACATCATCTCGTGGGAATTCGCAAGATAGCTTTGGAGGTCGAGGTTTTTCTTTAGGTAACGATAATATTTTCAAAAACGGAACTAGAATTAACAGTGGAGTTTTCCCAGAAGTTAGCGGTTTAGAAAGAGTTGAGGTACTAAAAGGTGCTAATGCGATGATGTTCGGTAACACGGCTGCTGGTGGTGTTATTAACTTAATTACAAAAAAACCACGTTTCCATTTTGGTGGAAGTGCGACGCTTAATGTTGGAAGCTGGAACTCTTACAAGCCAACTTTTGATGTTTATGGACCTTTGTCAAAGACCGTTGCTTTCCGTGCTAATGGTGCTTATGAGTATGCTGATAGTTTTAGAGATGTTGTTCACTCAGAAAAATATTATTTTAATCCATCTTTCATTATTAATTTAGGTGAAAAATCTCAATTAATTGTTGAGGGAGATTATCTTAAAAACAATTCGACGCCAGATTTTGGTATTGGTGCTTTAACGACAGGTGATGGTAGTTTTAGATTGGTAGATTGGTTACCTCGTAATACATTTTTCGGAACAGATTGGCAATACCAAAACGTTCAGCAGACCTCTACGAATATTACATTTAACTCTCAGTTGAGTGACAAATGGACATTGAATGTTATTGGTTCTTATCAAAACTATGTTAAGGATTATTTTTCGACAGAAAGAGTGCAGTGGACTTATCAAAAGGCATTAGATCGTTACAATTGGACAACGCCGTTTAATAAAACTTATAATGAGCAAAATTATGGTTCTATCCAAGCGAATCTAAATGGTGAGTTTAACACTGGTAGAATTGGACACAAAGTATTAGTAGGTGCTGATGCTGATTACGGACAAGCCGACGCTTATGCGTATGCTTTGAAGTCGCCGACTAGCATTCTTTTTTTAGATGATCCATCAACGTGGAATAATGGAAGCCTTGCAAAGCCTGCTTCTACGGATCTATCAATGACAAGAGCAACTGCACGAAGAGCTGGTGTATATGTTCAAGATTTTGTGAGCTTAACTAAAGAGTTCAAAGTTATTGCAGGTCTTAGATGGTCCTATTTAGAAAATATGCCATCTTACAAAACAACTTATGCAACAAGTGCAAAACCTGCAACTAAAGATGCTGTGGCAAATTCTAAAACTTCTGATAATGCCTTATCTCCAAAATTAGGAATTGTCTATATGCCTAATGATAACTTGTCTGTTTTTGCAACATATACAAATTCTTTTGCTGCAAATACAGGTAGAGATGTTTATGACAATAGCTTAAAACCTACTAATATTGATCAATACGAATTAGGTGCTAAAAAGAATCTTTGGAATAATGCTGTGGCTGTTAACCTTTCATTATATCAAATCATTTATCAGAATTATTACCAAACGTCAACATTTTTGGCTGATGGTGTTACTCCAAATACTGATACGACAATTAAGGAATTTGCTGGTAAAATGCGAAGCCGTGGTGTGGAGTTAGATATTACTGGTAATCCAACGCCTAATATTTCTGTAATCGGTGGATTTTCATATAACAATTCAGTTTACTTAGATACACCTGCAGAAACTGGTTATGTTGAGAATCAAAGATTGGTAAGAACGCCTGCAACAACGGCTAATCTATCTGTCTTCTATAAGTTTACAGATGTTCTTAAAGGACTTAAACTTGGTGCTGGCGCTTATTTCATCGGAGATCGTCTTGCAGGATGGAATGATACAAAGGCAACTATGATCACTAGAAATGGAATCACAAGAACATTTGATCTTAAAGATTACACAACAGTATCTTTTTCTGCGGGTTATGAGTGGAAGAAATTCATGATTCAAGCGAAAGTTAACAACTTATTCGATACGGTTAACTATAATGTTCATGAGAATTATTCGGTTAATCCTATTGCACCAAGAAATTATTATGTTACTTTGACATACAAATTATAATAATATCTACTAGAATTAAATTTTTCATATCAAAAGTGGAGGCTTATTAGCTTCCACTTTTTGGGTTTCCAAATAAAAAATAAATACAGAATGGACAATATTAAAAACACAAAAACTTTTATGCGAATTGTACACCGTTATTTGGGCTATTTTTTAGCAGGAATCATGGCGGTGTATGCTATTAGCGGAATCTTATTGGTCTATCGCGATACCGATTTTCTTAAAAAAGAAATTAAATACGAAAAGAAATTTGATGCTAACCTCGACGAAAAAGCACTTGGTAAAGAAATCAAAATTAAAGGATTTGAAGTTGATAAAACCGAAAACGGCATCATGTACTTCAAACAAGGGACTTATAATATCGTAACAGGTGAGGCTAAATATTCTAAAAAAGAGTTGCCTTTTGTATTGGATAAAATGACAAAACTTCACAAATCGCAATCCAAAGACACTTTGTCGCCGCTTAATACTTTCTTTGGGATTTCACTGTTCTTCTTTGTTATTTCGAGTTTTTGGATGTTTAATCCTAAGACCAAAGCCTTCAAGCGCGGGATAATTTTTACAGCAATTGGCTTGGTATTAGCCTTGGCAATGTTATTTATTTAAGAAAATATCTGAACTTGTTTCAGAAAATGATAATTTTGCAGCATAAAAGAAGTGCGGCTTGTTGATTTTCTTTCGAGAAAGTAGGAAAGTCCGGACACCAAAGAGCAGCATAGCGGATAACATCCGTCACGCGCGAGCGTAGGACAAGTGCAACAGAAAGCAAGTACAGTTCGGCTGTAGTGAAACCAGGTAAACTCTATGCGGTGCAATGCTAAGTATATCGCCAGTTAAGGTCGGCTCGGTCGTTGGCGAGGGGTAAGCAGCTAAAGTTGCAGAGCAATTTGCAAATCAGATAAATAACAAGCGCCCTCCTAGGAGGGCACAGAATCCGGCTTATAGCACTTCTTTTATTTTAAAATTCTTTACGAATTATATTCTCTTTCCCATTCTTCGGCAGCATTGCTAAGATCTTGATAGAACTCCGCACCGTACTTTCTTGTTAATGGCTCTTTTAAGAATTGGTAGATTTTTACTTTTAATTCTTTTCCTAAAGTACAAGCATCATCACAAATTGGCCACTCGTGGTAGTTAAGCGCTGTAAAGGTTCTGTAATTGGTAACACGAATTGGGTAAAGGTGACAAGAAATTGGCTTTTTCCAATCGATGGCACCATCTTCATAAGCTTTTTCGATACCGCATTTTGTCCAACCTTTTTCATCAAAAATAACATAAGCGCACTCAGAATTGTTAACCAAAGTTGTTACCAAATCGCCTTCGCTATCAGTTACATACGTGCCTTGTTCTTCAATAGCCTTAATGCCTTCTGGTCTTAGATAAGGTTTTATTTTTGGGAAAATTTCGTCAAGTATTGCAAGTTCGTCCTCATCTAGAGGCGCGCCAGTATCACCATCAACACAACATGCACCTTTACACTTTGAAAGGTTGCATACAAATTCCTCAGAAAAAATATCTTCAGAAATTAATTTATCTTCTAACTGAATCATGTCTAAATATGAAATATAAAAGGTGCTATTTTAAAAATAAACAGCGAAATTATTATTAACCAAAGTCCTGCTTCTTGCATCCAATATTTTGGTAAAAACTTCAGCATTCGGCTTAGGATAATGGTTACGGGAAGTGCTAAAACCAAAAGCATTTCGTAATTAGTTCCCATGTACAAAATTACGGATATTAACAATGCCAAAGAAAAAAGCAGCAAAAATGTGTATTTGTATTTACTAGTTGGGCTTTTCTCGTTAAAATGTTTGAAGTGATCCATTATGCCATAGATCAACATGAGTACAATTGGACTTATAATAATCAAATGCGTGAATTTATCAACCAGTTTAAAATGTTTTGTAAATGGCAAATAGTTAGGATTCCAACTTGTATAACCCACCCAATACATAACACTGAAATAAACTATTAAAATTAATAATGCTCCAAAAATTAGTCTAAATAGATTAGCAAGCACTTTTCCTGAAGTCACAAAAATATGGACAATTACAAAGAAAATTAATGGCCAAAAAACGGGTGAGAATAGGTAATTGATACACAGTAATGCGCCAACCAACATATAGGAGCCTTTCCTAAGTTTGTCACTCGTTGAGGTTAATATTAAAAGTAAAATTGAGTTAATCAACAGTGTTACAGCAAGTCCAATGCTGAGGTCTCCTGGATAAAAAGCAAATACAAAAAATGTGTATAGGAAAAGCGGAAGATGCGTTTGGTAGTTGAGTGCCAACTTGTTAAATAAAAAATATCCCAAAGCAATCCCTGCAAATGTTATAACAGCGGATATTGCGTCCAATCTATTGATATCCATTGCGTTAAATGCAATGATGATCAGTAGTAAAAACCCAATGTAAACAGGAATTGAAAAAATATTGCTTTCTTTAGAAAGTAATCGAAACATTTTTTATAAATTTGTGCAAAGTTAATTTAAAAAAAGAAAAGCAATGACATCTTTCTGGTTGTTCTTAGGTAGTGTTTTCAAGTGGACTTTCGGGTTCTTTGATTTTGCAGGTGATTTCCTAAACTGGGTGCTATTTTTTGTAGCTGCAGGATTTTTCATTTATTGGTGCTACGTGTTGGTAGTAACTTTAGGAGGTGATAAGGATAAAGAATACCATTCTGAAACTGAAGGTAAATTCCCTTACTATGATCCAAAATTATACAAAAACGAAGGTTAAATAAATTGATTATAATAAATATAAGCCCACATTATTACAATGTGGGCTTTATTTTATATAAGATTTTAGGCCTTATTTTTCCTTTCTACAAGGGACAACCACAACTGGCACATTAGAGATTTTAGTAAGATCTTTGGTTAGAGAACCTACAAAAACATCGTAAATACCGCTTCTACCGTGTGATCCCATCACAATATAATCGCCAGCTTTTTCGGCAACATAATCCATAATAACTTCCGAAGCATTACCTTGTTTCAAAATGTGATCAGCTTCAACATCGTGAGCAATAATATGTTGTTCTAATCTGTTAAGTTCTTTTAGCTCGTATTTTAATTCGTTTTCTTCAACTTCTGGAAAGTACTGATATCCCATATCGCTTATTACAAATCCAATGTCAGTAGGACTTACGTGGATAAGGTGGATTTTTGCGTTCACATCTTTAGCAAAAGAAATCGCATAATCTACAAGTTTTTCTGTGCTATCAGAGAAGTCGATTGGAAGAATAATATTTTTCATGACTACATATTTTCAGGTTAATATTGATTTTTACTAAATATTGATTTCGGAAATTTTTAACTTAAAAATTAAGGCGAAACCAATGTTTTTTCTTCTTATAAAGGTAAGAATTCTAAATTAAAGTTTTATTGAATGCGTAATGATAAAAGTCTTTTATCTTCCAAAAAGCCCTCAAGAATATCATTTTCTTCAACCTTGCCAACGCCTTTTGGTGTTCCTGTAAATATTAAATCGCCGACTCTTAGTGTGAAATATTGCGAGGCAAATGCAATAATACTATCAATATCAAAAATCATATCTGCTGTATTTCCATTTTGTACTTTTTCGCCGTTTTTGGTGAGAGAAAAATTAAGAGATGATAAATTATAATCGTTTTTGTTAACGAAATCTGTAATGACAGCAGAACCATCAAATCCTTTTGCAAGTTCCCAAGGTAGACCTTTTGCTTTTAGTTCACTTTGTAAATCGCGGGCTGTGAAGTCAATGCCCAAACCAATTTCGTCATAATGTTTGTTCGCATTTTCCTTTTGGATGTATTTACCACCTTTTGAGATTTTCACAATAACTTCCAATTCATAATGAACATCCTGACTAAATTCTGGGATGTAGAAGTCGGAATCTTTTTTCAAAACCGCTGTGTCAGGTTTTATAAAAATTACTGGATTCTCAGGAACTTCGTTGCCGAGTTCTTTGGCGTGTTCGGAATAGTTGCGACCTATGCAAATGATTTTCATGTCTTGATTTTAAGTTTAATTAAAATAAAAAAGCAAGATTAAAACTTGCTCATTAATTGAATTTTTGTCCAAATTTTCTTTGTGTACAACGGGAAGTCGGCGTTTTGGAGCCAACCATAATAGCCGTGGTCTTTTTGGAAAACACTTTTCACGGTTTGACCTTTGTATTTTCCGAAGTTGAAGATTTCTTCATTCTTATCATTGTAACTGATAAAACCTGCTAAATCCGCGTTTTTTTGATGGTAAGAATATTCACTTAGTCCTAAAATATCATTCGGAAGATCATCGTATTTTCCAATTTGTGCATCCAAAACTTCGAAAGTTGCCAAAGTATCAGCTTCTGCAGAGTGCGCATTTTCTAAGGTTTTACCACAATAAAATTGGTAAGCAGCGCCAAGATTACGAGGTTCTTTTTTAAAGAATATTGTTTGTGCATCAACAAATTTATGTTTTGATAAATCGAAATCCATCCCAGCGCGAAGTAATTCTTCTGCTAGAACAGGAATGTCAAAACGATTGGAGTTGAATCCTCCCAAGTCAGAATCTTTTATCATCTCCAAAACTTTGGGCGCGATATCTTTGAAAATTGGTGCATTCATAACATCTTTATCATAGATGCCGTGTACCAAACTTGCTCCTTCAGGAATCGGCATGCCTGGATTAACAAGCCAAGTTTTAGTTTCTTTGGATGCGTCTGGGTTAACTTTCAGAATCGAAATTTCTACAATTCTGTCTGTTGATACGTTGGTGCCCGTTGTTTCTAAATCGAAAACACAAAGCGGTTTATGCAGTTTTAAATTCATTTTTTTATTGAATTATGAATTATGAATTATGAATTATGAATTATGAATTATGAATTATGAATTATGAATTATGAATTATGAATTATGAATTATGAATTATGTTTTTTAAAACCAAATACTAAAAACTATAACCTAAACACTAATAACTATTTAAGCTGTTTCTGAAATACCAACGAAATCAAAATATAATATACAACCAAAAGCGGAATAGCATTGACTCCTAAAGCGATTAGCAGAATAATACCTCCGATTAATAATGCGACTTTTGGATAGTTGTCCTCCAGTTTCATCGATTTAAATTTCATCGAAATCATTTTAATAGGACTTATCAAAAGCCAGCTACAAAGTGCTGTTAATATTAATAAAACCGCTGGTGATAAAATACTATTTAATTGTTCTGCGTTAAAAAATCCTGTGGTCGAATGTTGTTGAGCGATGTAATACAAGCCAAACAAGAAAACGGTATTGGTTGGTGTGTTAAGACCTTTGAAATAGTACTTTTGGTCTTCATCCAAATTGAAAATCGCCAATCTTAAACACGAAAATAAAGTTACAAAAAAGCCTAAATATTTTAATTCAAAAGGGAAATCGATTCCAAATGCTGAGCTGCCATAAGCTTCTAAAAATTTGTAAAGAACAACGCCTGGCAAAAATCCAAAACTTACCATGTCTGCCAAAGAATCCAATTGAACACCAAGGTCGCTATTGGATTTGAGTGCGCGTGCTACAAAACCATCGAAGAAATCCAAAACCAACGAAATGATGATGCAGATCGCAGTTGTCTTGTAATCGTTATTCAACAAATGGATGATTCCGACACAGCCGGAAAACAAGTTGCCAAGCGTAAAGGCGTTGGCAAGATTATTCTTAATAAAGTTCATAGAGCAAAAATACAAAATATTGATGTCGGGCATCTAATTATTCCTGAAAGAAAAATAAGGATTGTTATTCTGAACTTGTAAAAAATGTATTTTTGTAAGATGAAAGAAATAAGATGGCAGGAGTTTTTGGTCCTGATGTATCGCCTATTTTTGGTTTACTTTTTTTATCAAATTGCAAGATTGTTGTTTTGGTTTTTTAACCAAGACTTGCTGAAAGTTGACAGTATTGGCGATTATTTCGGTTTGGCATTTCATGGGACGGCATTTGACACGACCGCGATTCTGTATGTTAATTCAGTTTTTATTTTGCTGAGTTTGGTTCCAATTATTATCAATTCAAAAGCAGGTTATCAGAAGTTTTTGTTTTGGTGGTATTTTATCACAAACGGAATAACCTATTCTTTTAATTTTGGTGATATTGTCTATTTCAGATTCAGTCAATCGCGTTTGACATCTTCTGTCCTTTCTGTTGTAGAACACGAAAACAATCTTTCCAAAGTTTTTCTAAATGCCATGATTCAAAATCCTTTGGTCCCAATAAGTTTTGTTGTTTGTATGGTGCTTTGGGTGTTTTTGTATAAACGTGTTAAAGTCCAATATCGGAAGCCTCAGAATTTAATTGTGTATTTTGTGTCGAGCATTCTGATATTGTGTGGAACGACGGTTTTGGTTGTTGGTGGTATTCGCGGCGACTTCAAACATTCTACGCGACCAATTAATTTGGTGGATGCTAACAAACATGTTAAGAATCCAACTTTAGCCAATGTTGTTCTTAATAGTGTTTTCTCATTTTTTAGAACCATTGATACCAATAATTTTAAAGAAGTTCATTTTGTTGATCAAAAATTTATCGATGAGGAGATTAAACCTTACAAAGAGTATGATAGAGTAGAGGATTCAAAACCGAATGTTGTCATTTTTATTGTAGAAAGTTTCGGTAAAGAGTATTCTGGTGCTTTTAATAAAGATACCAATATTAAGAACTTTGTATCGTACACGCCTTTTGTAGATAGTTTGGCGCAGCATAGTTTAATATTTACCAATGCTTATGCCAATGGACGTCAGTCGATTCATGGGATGAGTTCTGTTTTGGCTGGTATTCCGAGTTTGACAGACGCTTTTACATCATCGCCGTATTCTAATCAGAAAATTCAGTCGATTGTTTCTGTTGCTAATGATTTGGGTTATGATACCAGTTTTTATCATGGTGCACCAAATGGTTCGATGGGCTTTTTGGGCTTTGGAAATATTTTGGGTTTCAAACATTATTTCGGAAAAGACGAATATAATAATGATAAAGATTTCGATGGAATTTGGGCGATCTGGGATGAACCGTTTTTTCAGTATTTCGCAAATAACATTGGCAAGCAGCAACCTTTTTTAGCGACGATTTTTACGGCATCCTCGCATGATCCATTTAAGATTCCAGAAAAGTATGAGGGTAAATTCAAAAAAGGACCTTTGGCAATCCACGAACCTATCCAATATACAGATATGTCGCTCAAAAAATTCTTTGAAACCGCTTCCAAAAAACCTTGGTACCAAAACACGATTTTTGTGATTACGGCAGATCATACCAATATGACATATTATCCCGAATATCAAAAAGCGATGAATCGATTTGCTATTCCGATTATGTTTTATTCTCCAAATCCAAAATACAATCTCCAAGGTGTCAATAAAGATTTGGCGCAACAAATTGACATCTATCCAACTTTGGCTGATTTGATGGGTTACAATAAGCCAATCCGAAGTTGGGGAAGAAGTTTGGTTTCAGATAAGAATGAGCCGAGCATTATTGTAAATTCTGATTCTATCCAAGAACAAATGATTATCGGCGATTTTATTTACACTTTTAATGGAAAAGATGTAACGGGAATCTATGATAAAACTGATCTCGGACTAACGCAAAACCTGATTAATAAACCAAAATCCAAACAGCAGGATTTGGATATGCTCAAGGTAAAAGCTTGGTATCAAGATTATATGAATCGTGTGATTAACAAAAAGTTGTATTAGCTGCATATTACTTTTTGAATCATTAATTGAAAAAAGCTTGTTGGTATCGATTATTTAGTTATTTTTATCCTATGTTAATTTAACTTTAACAAGTTCTTTATATCATAACATTGTTAATAAATTTTAGATTATGAAAAAATTCATGCTTGCATTTGCAACAATATTCATTAGTGCTATGTCTTTCGCTCAAATCGAGGGAAAATGGAAGACTATCGACGACGAAACAGGAAAAGCAAAATCTTATGTTGAGATTTTTAAAAAGTCGGATGGTAAATATTACGGAAAAGTTGTTCAGTTGTTGATTAAACCAGAAGATCCTAACTGTACAGGTTGTAAAGATGACCGTAAAGGAAAACCAATTTTGGGAATGGAAGTTATTCGTGGATTATCAAAAGACGGTAACGAATTTACTGGCGGAACAATCACCGATCCAAAAAACGGAAAAACGTACAAGTGTACCGTAACAAGGGATGGAGACAAACTTAACGTAAGAGGTTACATGGGAATTTCTCTTATCGGAAGAACCCAAACTTGGCAAAAAGCCGACTAATAATTAGCAAATTATAATATCAAAATAGAGCAAGTTCTTTGGAGCTTGCTTTTTATGTTATGTAAGTAATAAAAAAAACTTATTTTTGTAGTCTAAAATTTTCAATAATGAAAGAATATACTTTTCGTGAAGTCATTGCTCAAGCTATGAGTGAGGAGATGCGCAAGGACGAGTCCATATATCTAATAGGAGAGGAGGTTGCAGAATACAATGGAGCTTACAAAGCTTCTAAAGGAATGCTAGATGAGTTTGGAGCAAAAAGAATCATCGATGCACCAATTGCTGAGCTAGGTTTTGCTGGTATTTCTGTAGGTGCAGCTATGAATGGGAATCGCCCAATTGTAGAATTCATGACCTTTAACTTCTCGATGGTAGCAATTGACCAAATCATCAACAACGCTGCAAAAATGTTCCAGATGACAGGTGGACAATGGAATATTCCAATCGTTTTCCGTGGACCAACAGCTTCTGCAGGTCAGTTAGGAGCGACACACTCGCAAGCTTTCGAAAGTTGGTATGCTAACTGTCCAGGACTTAAAGTAGTTGTTCCGTCGAATCCTTACGATGCAAAAGGACTTTTGAAAACTGCAATTCAGGATAACGATCCAGTTATTTTCATGGAGTCAGAGCAAATGTATGGTGACAAAATGGAAATTCCAGAAGAAGAATATTATATTCCAATTGGGAAAGCCGATATCAAAAAAGAAGGTAAAGATGTAACTTTGGTTTCTTTCGGTAAAATCATGAAGTTGGCGATGCAAGCTGCGGCAGAATTAGAAGCAGAAGGTATTTCTGTGGAGGTTATCGACCTTAGAACAGTTCGTCCTTTAGATTATGACACAGTTTTGACATCTGTTAAAAAGACAAACAGATTGGTGATTTTGGAAGAAGCTTGGCCGTTTGGTTCTGTAGCTTCAGAAATTACCTATATGGTTCAGCAGAAAGCTTTCGATTATTTGGATGCGCCAATTAAGAGAATTACAACGCCAGATGCGCCAGCACCATATTCAGCAGCATTATTTGCAGAATGGTTCCCGAAACTAGAAACTGTAAAAGCTGAAATCAAAAAAGCAATGTACATCAAAGCATAAACAATTAACTCCCGATTCTGTTGGGAGTTTTTTTATGGCGTGTCCCTTCGCTCGGTAACTTTTGGTGCTCGCTTCGCACCGCAAGTTCCTCGCTCGGGTCGCTACGCCCGCTACAATCTTTAGGTGGACGCTCGGACGGCTCCGCTACGCTCCGCCGCCTCGCGTCCACCCAAAGGATTTCCGCTATCATCGCTCACGCGGGATTCGTGGTTTTGATAAAAATTATTCAAAAAAAGAAAATAAAATTTGCAGATTCAAAAAATAGTTCTATTTTTGCAACTCAAAATGAGATGTAAAATATGTTAATAATTCCAGTAAAAGACGGAGAGTCTATCGATAGAGCTTTAAAAAAGTATAAGAGAAAATTTGATAAAACAGGTGTTGTTCGTAAACTAAGATCAAGACAACAGTTTAACAAACCTTCTGTAGTAGACAGACAGGCTAAACAGAAAGCAGCTCATAAGCAAAGAATTCAAAGTAAAGAAGAACAGGCTTAAGCCAAGTTTATACTTTAAAACTTATATAAATCACTCTCAAATTATTATATTTGAGAGTGATTTTTGTATTGATATACCTTAATAAAATATATGCTTGATAAATTTTTGGATTATATTACTGTTGAAAAGAGATATTCTGTTAATACTATAATTTCGTACCGAAAAGACTTAGAGGATTTCGAATGCTTTATTTTAAAAACTGAAGCTTCTATAGATTTTAAGAAAGTAGACAAGAAGATAGTACGAAACTTTATTGTCCATCTGGGTAGCCAAAATCTTAGTAAAAGGAGTATTAATAGGAAACTTTCATCCTTGCGCAGTTTTTATCTCTATCTATTAAGGATTGGTGAGATATCTTTTTCGCCCTTAGAGACTATTGCTTCATTAAAATTTTATGCTGAAAAGCAAATTCCTTTTTCGGAAGACGAAATGAATCTTTTAGAAGCTGAGATAGAGAAGAAGTCTGATATAACACTTTTGGAAAAATTAATTATTGAAACATTATATCAAACCGGAATGAGGAAGTCGGAGCTTTGTAATTTACAATTTAAAAATGTGGATTTCTCAACGATGGAGCTGAAAATTCTAGGCAAGGGTAATAAAGAGAGAATAGTACCGGTGTCTTCAAAACTGATAAGAGATTTTAATAATTATATTGCTATAAGAAAAGCACAGGCAGAGTTTGATCTTTATTTCTTTGTGAGTAAAAAAGGTAAAAAATTGACAGAAAAGTTTGTCTATTTAGTCGTAAATAAGTACCTTAGTTATGTTACAACAAAGACGAAGAAAAGCCCTCATATATTGCGACATAGTTTTGCCACACATGTTTTAAATAAGTGAGCTGAGATTTCTAAAGTCAAAAAATTGTTAGGACATTCTAGCTTAGCATCAACACAAGTTTATACT
>NZ_JASLDS010000004.1 GCF_030151385.1 Soonwooa sp. | reverse complement strand
ATTATCGCGCGTGGAACGGCTTTTACATTCAGAAATTACGATGCAGTAGAAGATGAATGGCAAGTATTGTATTCTCTAATTTTTTATATAGCAAGCTTGTTGACGCCTTTCTTTTTAGGCATTATTGCAGCAGCAACCGTTTCATCATCAATCAATCCTGATGCAACCAACTTTTTGGATCTCTATATTTTTAGTTGGCTCAATCTTTTTGGCGTCGCTGTAGGACTTTTTACGATTGCAATTTGTTCGTATTTGGCGTGTATTCTTTCCATCCGAGAAAGCCGAAGTGATGACGAAGTAACGATGATGATTGGGAAATCTAAAAAAGCAATGCTTCTTGTAGTCTTGACAGGCGCAATGGTCTTTGGTGCCGCTTATTATTCTGGAATCCCATTATTTCAGTGGATATTTTCGAAACCTTTAGGAATTGCAGCCGTTGTTGTAGCAACGATTTTGCTAGGTTTAATTTTCTATTGTATGAAAATCCGAAAACTCCTTCCAATTCGATTATTTGCGGGATTGCAAGTGGTTTTAATTTTGATTGCAGCCACGTATCAACATTATCCAGATATTGTTTTATTAGGAAACGGTAACCATTATTCTTTATTAGAACACGCCGCTCCAGAAGCAACAATAAATGCATTGGCTTGGGCGCTTTTAATTGGCTCCTTATTCATCCTACCTTTTTTGTTTTATTTGATTTACGCCATGAGAAGGAAATAAAAAAGCCACTTCAAAATTGAAGTGGCTTTTCCGTCGGGGCGGCAGGATTCGAACCTGCGACCTCCTGGTCCCAAACCAGGCGCGATGACCGGACTACGCTACGCCCCGAGGTCAACGAAACTTTAATAAAAAAACTCACAAACAAGTTGTGAGTTTTTTGTGAGCGCGACAGGATTCGAACCTGTGACCGTCTGCTTAGAAGGCAGATGCTCTATCCAGCTGAGCTACGCACCCTTCCAGAGATTACTCTCATTATTTTTAAAAGTCGGGGCGGCAGGATTCGAACCTGCGACCTCCTGGTCCCAAACCAGGCGCGATGACCGGACTACGCTACGCCCCGAAATATAATATAAGTGCGGAGGGTGTGGGATTCGAACCCACGCGACCCTTTCGGGTCGACAGTTTAGCAAACTGCTCCGTTAACCACTCCGGCAACCCTCCTTACTTTTATTTAATTTTAATGATCGTTTAACTGCTGAATTGCGAGTGCAAATATAGAACACTTTTTAATATCTACCAAATTATTTTTGTGATTTTTTTTCATATTTTTGACACGTTAAAACACAATAAAAGCCCATTATATGCGTAATTCCCTATATGTCATAGGATTAGGAATCACTTTAATTTCTTGTGGTTCTCAAAATAATTCAAAAAAAGTTGTGGCAACTCCGAAGCCTACTACAAAAACAACGCCCGTCAACCCAACAACTCCTGTGGTAAAGCCACCAGTAAAACAAGAAGAAGCTGACTTCTATAAAGTGAATATTGCTGACCCAACTAAGAATGATAATACGATAAGTTACGGATCAATTGTATCTGCAAAACTTAATAATTATAAAGTTGTCAAAAATTATTTTCCTGCTGTAGCACAAAATTTTCGTCAACGTTATATTATTTTGCACTACACCGCTTTGGACAATGACAAATCTGTTATGGTATTAACACAACAAGCCGTAAGTGCTCATTATCTTGTAAATTCTTATGACGATAATGAAATCTATCTTTTGGTAGACGAAAACAAACGTGCTTATCACGCTGGTGTTAGCAATTGGAGAAATGATCAAAACCTAAACGACATCTCTATCGGTATTGAAATCGTGAATGGTGGTTGGGAACAAAATTCTACCGGAACAAAAAACTTCCCTGGTTTTCCTGATGAGCAAGTTAAAAAAGTTGCGAGTTTGGTAAAAGATATTGCTACACGCTACAACATTCCTCCTACCAACATCTTAGCACACTCCGACATCGCGCCAACAAGAAAACAAGATCCAGGACCTATGTTCCCATGGAAGCGTCTGTACACCGACTATCAAATCGGAATGTGGTATGATGACGCCAGTAAAGCTTCGTTTTTGAACGCTATGACGCCTGAAGATTTTGCCGCACAATACAATACACCTCAGTTTATCTATAAAATTCAAGCGGCTTTGGGAAAATTTGGATACAAGCTTGAAAACACCACAGCTTGGGACAAACCAACAAAGCAAACGATAGAGGCTTTCCAATATCATTTTAGACCTGAAAAATCGGACGGAATTATGGATTTGGAGACTTGGGCTATTTTGCAAGCTTTAATGCTAAAATACCCGTCTAAATAAGTTTTTCTTAAAATTTAAATTTTAAATATTTTTAAATAATTTTGAAGCGGGGACGACTTTGTCGTTCCCGCTTCAAAATTAATTATTGTCTAATTTTTCACCTATATGGCTTTTTGAAAAAATTGTGGTAAAAATACGACATCATAATAAAAACCTTGTAAACAAAAAAAAATTTGAACACAGCTCTCAGCAAAACACCTGTCCGTAAATATTTGTTGTTAAACATAATTTTAATTTTATTACAATTAGTTACTTTTATAACAGGCAGTTACTATATCGAATCAGAGCTTGGAGAGGTCTCACTATGGTTTTTATATATCCACTGGAAAACATTTTTTACTGTTATTTTAAGTATTATAATATTTTCAATAATTATTAGTATTTTGAAATACATCGAATTAGAATACAAGAATAGAGTTTTAATATCTTGTTTATTTTTAAATACTATTTTTCTTTTATTTTTAGTTTATAAAGCATACGACATTTACGTCACCAATACAGCTCCGCCGGTATTTCACCACTAAAACAACCGCCAGAATAGTATCAAAAATACATATCACCAATTCTCGAATAAGTCAAATTTATTGATTTGAATCTCTATTTTTTTCCAAAACTTCTAATTATCCCCCATCTGCGTGAAGGCGAAGCGCATTGTTGGAGCTCGTTTTTTACGAAGGACGCTGAGCGGAGTCGAAGCGTTACTTCGACTCCGCTCAGTAACCTTTTTTCGGCTCCTCTCAGTGTCCGAAGTATAAAAACAGCGACTGGTCGAAGACCGACCCGAAGTTTGGGCAAAAGAAAACCTCATAGGTTTCTAAAAACCTATGAGGTTTGGCAAAGGCAAAAACTGAGGGACACGCCCAAAGTTTAAGTATTTTATGGATTAAATCCTTCTATAATTTTTGAAAAATCTTCGATTTTAAGTGCTGCTCCACCAATTAATCCACCATCGATGTCTGGCTGAGAGAAGATTTCTTTCGCATTGTCTGGCTTTACAGATCCACCATATAAAATAGAAATTTCGTTCGCCACATCTTGACCGTATTTGGCAGCGATAAGACTTCTGATATGCGCGTGGATCTCCTGCGCTTGCTCTGGCGTTGCAGTCTCGCCCGTTCCGATCGCCCAAACAGGCTCGTAAGCGATAACCACTTTTTTGATTTCGTCTTCAGAAAGCGTGAAAAGCGCCACTTCAGTTTGGTTTTTTACCACTTCGAAATGTTGACCAGCTTTACGTTGCTCCAAAGTTTCGCCATTGCAATAGATCGGCGTAAGACCAGCATCGAGAAGCGCTTTCACCTTTCTATTTGCGTGACTGTCAGTCTCACCATGATATTGACGACGCTCTGAGTGCGACACCAAACTTCCGTTAACGCCAATAGAATTGATCATATCAACCGATATCTCGCCAGTGTATGCACCACTTTGATATTCTGATACATCTTGTGCAAAAACTTCAACTTCACCGTTTTTGAAAATATCTTTTCCCATCGGCAAATACAAAGCCGGCGGCGCGATGTAAACTTCGCAGTTTGTTTTGTTGTTCTTTTTGTATTCTAAAAGTTGGAACATTAAAGCTTCTGCATCCGCAAAGTTTTTGTTCATTTTCCAGTTTCCTGCAACAATGTTTTTTCTCATTTTATTTTTATTAAATTTAATATTAATCCATTTTCCAGATAGTCTTCATCATCGTGTAATATTGATGTTCTACACGCGTTACTTCATGATCCGCCTTAATCAATTTCTTTGCAAAAACACGGAATTCTTCACGCTCTGCTGGCGTCGAATCGTCATAGAAACATCTCGCATGAAATTCGAAATGATCTTTCCAATCGCTCGGCTGCAAACTTGCAATGACATCCAACTCGTTATCCAAATTCAAGCGAAACGGAAATTCTTCCGCCAAATACTCTAAGATAACTTTTTCTTCTTCAGGACTAAATTTGTAATCGACAGCTGACAACAACATCAGCATGTGATATCCTGCAATTGATTTATTTGATTTTTGCATAGTTTTACTTTTGATATTTTTCTAAATAATCTTTAGCACTCAGTTTTTCAACTATTTTTCCTTTTTCTAAAACCATCACAAAAGGATTACTTCTGGCAATGGTTTTAATAGCGATTTCGTCCATTGCAAGGTTCGGAATTTTGTTAAAGAAATCCTGTTGCGTCGATACGCCGTATACTTTTGCAGAACGGTCATGCATCAACATATTTTGGATTTCTGCAACCAATTGCGTCGACGCTTCTTTTGGTTTATAAACGAATACCAAAATTGCTTTTGGCTCGTTAAGGATTTCTGCAGTTTTGTCTTCGCCAGTTGGCGACTCTAGCTTGAATTTTTTAATTTCGGACTCGTATCCTTTTTTAACAATTTCGGAAGTTGTTTTTCCATCTTCGATTTGCCAAGTTTCTTCTTTCCAATAATTCTTATTGATATATTCGTCTTGGTCAATTTTCTTTACTTCTCCAGTTTTAGAATTTTTAAGCGAATAAAAAGTTTTGTAAACAGAAGGATCTTTTTCGATTTTTTGACGTTCAGCATTGAGATCAGTTCCGATTTTATAAGCTCTGAAATCAATTAAAGGCTCGTGCTTGATACCACGATACATCACGAAAATCATCACCACAACAAAAACTCCCAGAACAGGAAGTTTAACACAACCTAAATCCGTTTTTTCCTTATAGTTTTTATTCAACAATAATAAAACCAACAAACCTACAAGTAGCGCGATATCTTTCCAAAAGGATTGCCATGGCGTCATCTTCATCGCATCACCAAAGCATCCACAATCGGTTACAACATTATAATAAGCCGAATAAAATGTCAGAAATCCAAAAAATACGCAAAGCGCAATTAACGCAACGAGTGTAGCTTTTAATTTAATCTTCATCAAGAGCATAAAACCTAAAGACAACTCCAAAACCACAACAATGGTTGCGAGCGCCAAAGCATATTGCTCAAAAAAAGGCATATTAAAAACCGAAGGCGAAAAATATTCTTCCAGCTTAAAAGAAAAGCCTTTCAAATCAACGGCTTTTACAAAACCTGAAGCAATAAAAATTATCGCGATAATATAACGTAAAAGTCTTTTGATCATATTTTATTGAATTTAAGATGTGTATTTTATCAAGCAAAAAACGGCGTAATTAAGCATATCAAAATAGTTAGCATCCAAACCTTCGGACACCAAAGTCTTACCTTGATTATCTTCAATCTGTTTGGTTCTTAAAACTTTTTGAAAAATTAAATCAGTAATAGAACTGATTCTCATTTCGCGCCAAGCTTCACCGTAATCGTGATTTTTGCGCTCCATCAAAGCTTTAGCTTCGTTTGCATATTTGTCGTACAAACTCATGATTTCTGTAGGATCAGCATTAAGATCGTCTGAAAAACCTTTCTCCAATTGAATCAATCCAATGATGGAATAATTGACAATTGCCACGAATTCGTCTTTTTCGTCTTCGTCAACCATTTTGACATCTGTCATCTGCAAAGTACGAATGCGATTGACTTTAATGTAAATTTGATCGGTAATAGAGCTCGGTCTCAAAATACGCCAAGCCGAACCATAATCGATAAGTTTTTTCTGAAAAAGATCTCGGCAGCTTTTGATAACCTCATCAAACTGCATCGATGTATTCGCCATAAAAGTGAGTTATTGGTCAAAGATACTAAAATTAGTAACTTATTAATAGATGATGCTTATCAACTTCTATTCTTTGATAACTTTCGTTTTTTGAATTGTTATGCCATCATTATCTTTGATAACAACAAAGTAAACACCTTTATTCAAATTAGAAACATCAAGTGTTTTGATATTAGTTTGATTTAGCAATTTTTGTCCTGTCACATTATACAATTCAACATTTGATAATTTTGAAAAATTCAAAACATTTGTTGCTGGATTTGGAAAAACTGATATTTCAGAAAGTTTACTCTCAGAAGTTGCCAACTTACAATCTGTACTGTAACGTGATTCTGGATTTTTATTAAGCCAAGTAGAATTGGAGTAATTAACATCATCAACCTCAATACACTTTAATTCTGGATTACTTGATGAATCAAATCCGTTGCTTTTTATCAGTGTATTATTAGAATTTTTAATATTCAGGGATGTTAATTTATTATTACCAACAATTGCAAGATACAATTTTTTATTATTGCTTAGATCTAAAGACTCTAGAGAACATTTGTTAAGATACAAATAACTTAAATTAATATTTTTACTTAAATCTATAGTTTTAAATAAATTACCATATGCATAGAAACTATCTAAATTAAGGTTTTGGCTTAAATCAATATTCTCAATGTTGTTGTAACCAATCCAAAGAGATGTCAATGCTTTATTTTTCGTGACGTCTAAAGTATCTAATTTATTGTTTTCTACAAAAAGGAGTGTTAATGCCAAATTCTTAGAGACATCCAATTTAGTAACTTTATTATTGGAGATAACTAAATGCTCTAGATTAACATTGTTTGAAAAATCTACTTCAGAAATCATATTATCTCTAAGGATTAAAGAACTTAGATTCTTAAAAGTTTCTATTCCCGCAATGGATTTAATGTTTTGACTAGAGCAGTCAATCTTCCCAGTGAATAACTCAGCCTCAGAAACTTGTATTTGCCCGTCTTTATTAAGATCAATTAGCGGAGTCGAGTTCACACATCCTTTAAATGCAGGATCGGGAAAACTTACAACCTGCGCATTTGCTATTGTAAGACTTGAGATAAATAAAATAGTAGATAAAAATATTTTCATAGTTTATAAATTTGATATTTCGCAAAAATACTTCTAAAAATTGTAATTCAAAAAATTATTAAAAATGAAAAATTGAGTATCTAAAATTGTAAATTTGTGAAATGAAGTTTTCCAATTCAGCGTTCTCAGCAGATAAACAATTCAGTATCAATTGCAATGGCCGATTAATCGATTTGAGCCAGCCCAAGATTATGGGAATTCTCAACCTGACACCAGACTCTTTTTCTGATGGTGGAAAATTTAATTCTGAAAAAAATGCATTACTTCAAGCCGAACAACTTCTGAAAGATAATGCAAGCATTATCGATATCGGTGCACAATCAACACGACCAAACGCCGAACATATTTCTGCTAAAGAAGAAATCAATAGAATTGGAAATACTATCTCTTTAATTAAAAAAGAATTTCCCGAAGCTTTAATTTCATTGGACACTTTTTATGGCGAAGTTGTAAAGTTCGGTTACAACGAAGGCATCGACATTGTTAATGATATTTCGGCAGGACAATTTGATGACCAAATGTTAAACGAAGTTGCGAAAACTGGACTTCCATACATTTTGATGCACATCAACTCCGATTACGACAAAATGCATCACAAAGAACATTCTGATGATATTATTATTGAATTAAATAAATTCTTTTCGAAAAAAGTTAACGAGCTTAATCAACTTGGGATTAAGGATATTATTCTTGATCCAGGTTTTGGATTTTCCAAAACACAAGACAATCAACTACAAATTATTAATGAGCTAGAATACATCGGTTTTGGAGAATTTCCTATTTTAATTGGAATTTCGCGAAAATCTTTCATCTACAAACCCTTGGGAAAAAGTCCTTTGGAAATTCAAGAAGAAGTTGCAAAAATCCACCAACAACTTTTCGAAAAAGGTGCCAAAATTTTCAGAGTCCACGAACCAGCATTGCTAAAATTTTAAAACATGAAAAAGATGCTCGAGACACTTCGCCTCATGTTAAAACGTTCTTTCGACAACATCCGAAATGAACAACTAAAACACAATCTTTTACAAGCAATTCCTTTTTGGATAGGTTCGGTCATTACTGGTTTTTTCGCAGTGATGTATGCCAAAATTTTTGCTTGGGGAGAACATCTACTAGAACTCATTATGAATTGGCACGACTGGATGATTTTCATTATCGCGCCAATTGGTTTTGTGTTGTCGTGGTGGCTGGTTAAAGAATTTGCGCCCTACTCCAAAGGATCGGGAATTCCGCAAGTGATGGCAGCCATTGATATGGCGAATCCAAAAGAACATAAAAAGATTAAAAATCTACTAAGCATTAAAATCATCATTCTTAAAATTATTTCCTCAGTCGTTTTGGTTATCGGCGGTGGTGCCGTAGGTCGCGAAGGACCAACAATCCAGATTGCAGGTTCTATTTTCAGAAAAGTCAATGAATACCTGCCCTCTTGGTATCCAAAGATTTCTAAGAAAAATATGATTATGACAGGTGCAGCAGCAGGTTTAGCTGCGGCATTCAACACACCTTTGGGCGGAATTGTATTTGCAGTTGAGGAATTAACCAAAACACATATAAACTACTTCAAAACAGCATTATTTACCGCTGTAATCATCGCAGGTTTAACCGCTCAAACATTGGCTGGTTCTTACTTATATTTAGGTTACCCCAAAACGAGCGACATTTCACTAAGTGTTATTTTTCCAGTGATTTTAGTGGCTTGTATTTCAGGAATATGCGCTAGTCAACTTTCTGTGATCATGCTAAAAATTAGCGCTTGGAAAAAAAGACTTAAAACCAATAAGGCAAATATAATTTTCTTAGTTTCAACAGCCTTAATCATTGCAAGCATCGCTTTTTTTATCAATCGCGAAGTTTTAGGTTCTGGTAAAGAAATCATGGAACGCGTCCTTTTTACTGATAACAAACACGAAGACTGGTACGTGCCATTACTCAGAATGATTGGACCTGCCCTCGCCTTTACATCTGGCGGCGCAGGCGGAATTTTCGCACCCGCACTTTCTGCGGGAGCTAGCTTAGGTTCGGTAATTTCGGGTTTAATTCATTTAACACCACACGAAACCAATGTTGTTATCCTTGCAGGCATGGTGGCTTTTCTGACAGGAATTACACGAGCACCCTTCACTGCGGCGATTATCGTTTTGGAAATGACTGACAGACATTCACTTATTTTTTATCTTATGCTTGCAGGTATGATGTCTTCAATCGCATCAATTTTGGTAAGTCGCCATTCTTTATACGAAGAACTTAAAATTGGATTTTTAAAAGATTTAAGAAGTAAAGATTGATTTACAATTAATTTTATACTACAATTAAAAATTTTAAGAGAAAAAACCTCGCTTACAAGGCATTCAAAAACACATTTTACACTTTTAAAAATAATTTTTGAAAATATTTTAACTGCAATATTATATAATTGTAAATTTTTTTCATAGTTTTGAAACCAAACCAAAACAATTTAAAACGTTATGACAAAAAATTTACTAAAGCTAGCTTTCTGTGCACTTCCACTATTAGGCTACAGCCAAATTTTTCAAGAAGATTTTGATGGTAATGGACCAGGAATTAGCGCTTGGACAGTAATCCATGCAAGTGGTAATACACCTGCCAGCCCAGTTTCACATATCAATGGATGGAGTGTTGCCGATCGTTCGGGACCAGATGGAGAGTTCCAAGAACCACCAGGAAACAACGCTGCAATGAGTACTTCTTGGTTCAATCCTGTGGGTGTTGCAAATGAGTGGTTAATCTCTCCAAGTGTAGCAATTTCAGGCAGCAAACCCACTCTTGTTTGGCAAGCTAAAGCAGAAGATCCTCAATTTCCTGATGGATACAAAGTGATGCTTTCTCCAAATGGAGGCAATACTATCGCTGATTTTACAATCGAACTATTTAGCAAATCTTCTGAAAATGCAAGTTGGACGACAAGAAACGCAGATCTATCAGCTTATCTCGGAAAAAACATTAGATTTGCATTTGTTAATAATTCTGACGACAAGTACATTCTTGCTGTTGACAATGTTAAAGTTGTTAATGATTTTGTCCCACCAGTTTTACCAAATTGTGTTAACCTTCTCACGCCTACCAATAACCAAAACAACATACCAACAAGCAATAATAGTTTTAGCTGGACTGCTTCGCCATCATCGCAAAATGTAAGCGCATATAATCTTTACCTAGGCACGTCCGCAACTGACCTACAATTTATTGGCTATACAACAGGAACAGCTACTAGTCTCACTAATTTAGAATATAATAAAACTTATTATTGGTCTGTAAGACCAATTAATGATGCTGGAGAAGCAACAGGATGTACTGTACAATCCTTCAAAACAGAGACAAGTCCATTTAATCCGTACTGTGGTCCATTAACATTTGATTTCGTAATTTTTGGAATTCCACTCAGCGGCATCGAACCTATTACCTATGTAGAACTTGCAGACATGGTGAACACTTCATCAGATGAACTTGGAGCTGGCAGTGCACATGAAGCATTCTTAAACAAAGTTGCCCATGTAAAAGCTGGTGATTCGTACAAGATTAAACTTGGAGGAAACACAGGAGGAGACTACCCTAACAAATTTGTTGTGTTTTTCGATTGGAATCAAAATGGCAAATTAGATGACGCTGGTGAAGTCTATGTGATTAATGATGATTTAATCAACTCTACAGGAACCGACGGTATCACTATCACCCAGAATATTGTTGTACCACCAACTGCACTTCCAGGTAACACCAGAATGCGTGTTAAGAAAATCATTAACGACACAGCTAGCGATGGAGAAGATATGCCAAATCTTACAAATCCTTGTATTGGCGGAAGATTTGGTCAGGCAGAGGATTATACAGTTAATGTAGGAAGTCTTGCCGTTAATGATGTTCAGAAAAACAAAGCATCAATTTATCCAAATCCAATTAAAGATATAGCAAGCATTAATGCAAATTCAAAAATTGAAAACATTAAAGTATTTGACCTAAGTGGAAAATTGATTTCTAGCGAAGATCCTAACTCTAACAAAACAGAATTAAATCTTTCTAAACTGAAGTCTGGAAATTATATCATTAGTCTTAAGACAGAATCAGGAGTTGAAAATATAAAGGTGATCAAAAAGTAAACTTTTAACTCCAAATAACTATTAGCGCTACTTCAAATTGAGGTAGCGCTTTTTTTATTCAAATTTGAGAAAACATAATTAAATTCAAAAACTATGATTTAAACTCCAAAAACCAGGCGCAATACTGATAAAACCTCAAAAATTAATAATTAACAAATCCTTAACACAATAAAAGAAAACAAAAATAAAACCAACAAAACATCCATATTTATTACAAAATAACAATCATATTACAATTCTTTAACAAAATATTTGCATTTTAATTTTTTTTTAATATATTTGAGAATCACAAAACCAAAAAATTAAAATTATTATGAAGAAAGTTCTACTATCATGTTTTGTCGCATGGGGAGCAATCGCTTCAGCACAAACAGTAATCTTCGAGGATAGCTTCGAGACTTACACAGATTTCGCAATTGCGAATGTTGGAAACTGGACCTTAACAGATGTTGACCAATCTGCAACCTACGGATTCAATGGTGTTCAATTTCCAAATACTGGAGCTAAGAAATCGTTCCAGGTATTCAATTCAACTACTACAACACCTCCAATGACACCATCCGCTACATCTGACTGGACGGCAAGAACTGGAAGCAAAGCGATGGTAAGTTTTGCTGCAACAGTACCGACCAATAACGACTGGATGATTTCCCCACAAATCCAAATGACCTCTGGTACATTAGAGCTAAGTTTCTGGGGAAAATCTTGTGATGCTACTTATGGAGATGAGAAATTCAAAGTTCACGTTTCAACTACAGGAACAGATGTTGCTAACTTTACAGCAATTACCTCAACCGCTGTGTCTTCACCTGCAGATGTTACTTGGCACAAATACACTTATGACTTAAGTCAATATGCTGGTCAAAAAATCTACATTGCTATACAATGTATTTCTAACGATCAATTTGGATTTGCTGTCGATGATTTCAAAGTAACTAGCTCAGCTGCACAAACACAAGCACCAGGATGCCCTACATTAACACTACCAACCAATGGTAACCAAGCTGTTGCTGTAAACCCAGCACCAAACTTAACATGGACAGCTTCAACAACTGGAGGCTCTGCAAGTAGTTATGATGTATATCTGGGTACCAGCCCTAACCCAACTACGCTTTTAGGCAACTTCACTGGGACAACAGCTGCCGCAACAGGTCTTTCTCCACTAACCACATATTATTGGAAAGTTGTTCCTAAAAATAGTGTAGGTTCTGCAACCGGTTGTACAGAATTCTCTTTCAAAACGCTTAATGCAAACCCTCCAGGTTGCGTAACCACTGTAACGCCAGCAGATGGTGCAACAGGTGTACCTGCTGTAACAACGCCAATATCTTGGTCAGCACCAACAACTGGCGGCGCACCAGTATCTTACGACGTATATTGGGGTACAGATGCTGCAACGATTGCAAAAATAGGAAACACAGCAAATACTGCGGTTAACATTACTAACACAAGCTTTGACACAACATATTACTGGAAAGTAGTAGCTGTAAATACTGATGGTACAAGTGCTGCAAGTTGTCCTGTATACAAACTAACAACTGGAAGCAACCCAGTTGCTCCATATTGCGGACCACTTGCCTTTACTAATGTTGAGCCAATCACTAAAGTAACATTTGCTGATCTTACAAATAGCTCACCTGCTGCAACAACATCTCCAGCTCACGAAGCATTCTTAAATAAGGTTGCAACAGTTAAAAAAGGTGAAACCTATACAATGACACTTGAGGGCTATACTGGAGGAAACTACAAAAATAGATTTGTTGTATTTGCTGACTGGAACAAAGACGGAACATTTGATGCGACAAAAGAAACTTATGTTGTTGAAGGTACCTTGGAAAACTCAACAGGAGCAGATGGCAAAAATGTAACAATTAGCATCCCAATTCCAGCTGATGCCGCAGAAGGAAATACGAGATTAAGAATTAAGAAAACTTTTGGTACAAACCCTTATGTTGACCCTTGTGTGATAGGCAGCACTTTTGGACAAGCTGAAGACTACACCCTCAAGGTTATTGGCTCTACTCCACCTGTAACTTATTGTGAAGTGGAAATGGATTGTACAGATGATGACACTATTACGAATGTAACATTTGCTGGAATCAATAACGATTCTGAGTGTGGTACTAATGGATATTCTGACTTCTCTAGCTCTGTTGCACCAGCACAAGTTAATGCTGGACAAACTTATCCAATCTCAATCACTGTTGGTGATGGATGGTGGGAGCATGCATTCGTTTGGATTGATTACAACAATAATGGTTCATTCGAAGATGCAGGAGAATACATTGGTCAAATCGGAGAAGGTGGTGTTGGTGTTGTAACATCTGGAAACATCACGATTCCAACGACTGTACCTACTGGTAACTATAGAATGCGTGTTCTTGTTAATGCAGGACCAGATAACGACGGACCTTGTATGACAGAAGGCTACGGAGAATATGAAGATTACACAGTACATGTAACAAACAACTTGGCTGTTAGCAATGTTAGCAAAGCTAAAGTACAAGTATTCCCTAACCCAGTTGTTGATGTATTAAAAATCAATAGCGCTTCTAATGCTAAATCTATCAAAATCTATGATATGAATGGCAAATTAGTAACTAACCAAGCTGCTAAAAACACTGCTAACGAAGTTAACATGGCTAGAATGACGCCAGGTTCTTATGTAGTAGTTGTTGAAACAGAAAATGGTTCAGAAACTATTAAGGTTATCAAAAAATAATCAATTTTAATAATACCTATTGAGCTGCTCCAGAAATGGAGCAGCTTTTTTTATTTAATTAATGTGTAATTAGAAAAATAATTATATCTTTGCAACTCGAAATAATTAACCAATTAATTAATCATTATGAACAATTACGAAACTGTTTTCATTTTAACTCCCGTTCTATCTGATGCACAGGTGGAGGAAGCAGTGCAAAAATTTGAAGGCCTTTTAAAAGAAAAAGGTTGTGAAATCGTTGCTAAAGAAAAATGGGGTCTTAAGAAATTAGCTTACCCTATCCAATTAAAAAAGAATGGATTCTACACTTTAATCGAATTTAAAGGTGAAGGTGATGTTGTAGCTGAGTTAGAATTAGCTTTCAAACGTGACGAAAGAGTTATCCGTTATTTAACTACAAAATTGGACAAGCACGCTGTTGACTACGCTGTAACTAGAAGAGCTAAAGTTAAAGCTGCTAAAGCTTAATTATTAATCCTTAAAACAAAAAAGACATGGCAATAGATGATATGGCTAAACAAGCCTCAGCTGGTGGAGAATCTGAAGTAAAATTCTTAACACCACTTGATATCAACACAAAATCTGAAAAGAAATATTGTAGATTCAAAAAATTCGGAATTAAGCATGTAGATTATAAAGATGCTGATTTCTTATTACAATTCGTTAACGAGCAAGGTAAAATCTTACCAAGACGTTACACAGGAACTTCTCTTAAATATCAAAGAAAAGTATCTGCAGCAATCAAAAGAGCTAGACACTTAGCTTTGATGCCTTACGTAGCAGACCTTTTAAAATAAAAAGCTCCTAGCCAATAGCTTCTCGCTGTTGGCTTTTAGTTGCTGAATAAATAAATAATTAATTCTAACTGTTTTTAGATTGCTCAGAAATGAAGTAAATCTAAAATCCAAACAAGACAACAACAAAATGGAAATTATCCTTAAAAAAGACGTTGAAAACTTAGGACTTGAGTTCGACACAGTAAACGTAAAACCAGGTTACGCTCGTAACTTCCTAATGCCTCAAGGTATCGCAGTATTAGCAACGCCTAAAAACAAAGCTATCCTTGCAGAAACTCTAGAAGCTAGAAAAGAAGAAGAAGCAAAATTAATCGCTGCTGCTAACGCTATCGTTGACAAATTGAAAAAAACAACGACAACTATCGCTGCAAAAGTTGGTACAGGAGACAAATTATTTGGATCTATCAACAACATTAACCTTTCTGAAGCTTTGGCTAAAGCAGGTGTTGAAGTAGATAAAAAATACATCAAAATCCCTGGTAATACTATCAAAAGAACAGGTAAGTTCGAAGCACTTATCAGACTTCACAGAAATGTTGAGTACAACTACGAATTCGATGTTGTATCTGATGCTCCTGTTGAAGCTGCTCCTAAAGCTGCTCCAGCTCCTAAAAAAGAAGAAGAAACTCCAGCTGAAGAAGCTTAATATTTTTTCTTTTATAAAGATAAAACCTCCGACTTCGGAGGTTTTTTTTGTTATTTAGATTTTAATCGCTGTTGATAATCTGTTGGCGCAATTCCTGTCACGCGTTTGAAGATATTGCTAAAAGACGACAAAGAATTGTAACCGACAAGCATCGCGATTTCGTACATATTATACTTCTCCTCTCCCATAAGTTCCAAAGATTTCGTAATGCGTAAAGCACGAAGAAATCTAACATAATTCATGCCTAGTTGTTCTTTAAACTTCCGCGACAAGGTTCGACTACTAACACCAAAATTTTTAGCGACTTCTTCCAAGCCAAGGTTCTTCTCCAAATTAGCATTTAAGAATCTGGCAATTTTCAAAAGCGTTTCATCTTTAGGAAAAGGATGCTGAACAGGAAAAGCCAGTTTTCTTTCTTTCCCTGTTGGCAAAATGTATTTCATAGCTTTTAGGAAATAAAATTTCTGTTGGTCAGCTTCAGTAATTTTGCCACTCCAATTTTTGGTAAAAAGAATCATTTCGCGCAAAAGATGACTTACGGAATAGATGTTGACTTCCGAAAAAAAATCATCCTCTTCGTTTTCTGGTTTAAAATAAAAATTAAACAAACTCACATTAGAGCTAAAAGACAAAATATAATGCGGAATCCCAGCCGGAATCCACATAAAGCAGCGTGCAGGCAAATACCAATGTTTTTCTTCTGTAAAAATATGGATGATTCCGCCTTCTGCATAGATTAATTGTGCCGAACTATGCGAATGCTTTTTCGTTTCGACCTTACCAGTCAAAAGATGGTAAACATAATAGATGGCATCGCCATCTTCCAGCTCCTCATAATGATTTCGTCCCATTTGACAAATTTACTAAAAAAATCAATTTGGCGTATTTGCGCAAATCATTTTCATTTTTCACAAAGTCGGTCATATACTTCGTGTTGTAACTTTGCATGGTTAAAACAAGAATTCCTAAAAATACATTTATAAAATTATGAAAATGATATTTCACGTCAGAAAATATCAACTTTTAAGCTTTGCCTTAATTCTATTAAGTTTAAACATAAAAGCTCAAAACTACAATCAACTTTCTTTAAAAGAAGCCTTAGAAATAGGACTTCAAAACAATAAAAGCATCCAAATCAGCCATCTAAAAAATTCGATTTCTGAAACCAAAGAAAAGGATTTAAAAATGGAAAAATTGCCAGATATTGAGTTCCATACCAACTACACACAAGTAAGCAACCTACATCAATATCAAAACGGAATCTTCGACAAATCCACGAAATATGATGCTATTAACGGCATGTATGATTTTACATTATCGGCTTCCATTCCGCTTTATCTTGGTGGTAAAATAAAAAATAACGAAAGAAAAGCTAAAATTAATACGGAAAATTCAAAGTTAAAAATTCAGATAGATGAGCGTCAACTGAAAATGCAAATCATCACCGCATTTCTCCAAATCCATCATTTGAAGGAGCAACAGTCTTTAATTCAACAAAAAATAAAAGAAGACAGTGCGAATATTAAGGAAACAAAAATCTTAAAACAAAATGGTGTTGTGACTTACAATGAAGTCCTGAGAACGTCTTTGCAACTTTCCAATCACAAAATGTCTTGGACAGAATTGGATAATGACATTCAAATTGCAGAACATCAACTCAAAACACTTTTGTCTTTGCCCGACGACCAAGAATTGCATGTCGAAACTGCAGAATTGGTTTCGGAACAGGTAAAAATTCCTAATTTGGAAGATTTGAACTCTCAAGCCATTAGAGAAAATGAAAGTATCGAAGTCTCTAAAAACAATATTCGTTTGGCAGAAATCGACAAGAAAATCATAAATGGCAATTATCTTCCGAACATCACAATGGGCGGCGAATATTGGTTAAAATATCCGAATATGATGTTTTTCCCTCCAGAACCTTATGCATACAGACTTGGTATGTTGGGCGTAACGCTCACCTATCCTATCGAAAATTTGTACAAAAACAAATACAAAATGGAGGAAGCCAAACAACACATCGATTTGGCAAATCTCGAATTGGAAGAACAAGAAGAACAACTAAAACACGAGATTTTTCAGGCTTACAAAAAATATGAAGAAACGGAACAAAAAGTAAATATCGCACAAGAAGCCATTGCCCAAGCCGAAGAAAATTACCGCATTGTAAAAACAAAATACGCCAACAAATTAAGTTTGATAACAGAATTAATCGACGCAGACAACGCTTATCTAGAAGCGGAATCAAATCTCATTTCGGTAAAAATTAACAGACAACTCAAATATTATCAACTTCAATACATCATCGGAAAGCTTTAAAATATGGCAACAAAACAACTTACAAAAAGAGAAAAAAGAATCAACAAAAGTATTTCACTTCTGGCTTGGATTCTCATTGTTGCAGGCGTTGCAGGAATGTTGAGCTTTTATCTATTCAGCCGAAAAAATGTGACGACCAATGATGCACAAATTGAACAATATATTACACCAGTTTCCAGCAAAGTATCTGGTTTTATCAAAGAAATTAAATTTAAAGAAAATCAGTTTGTAAAAAAAGGTGATACTTTGTTGGTGATTGATAACCGCGAGTTTAGAAACCAAGTCAACATTGCCGAAGCCAATCTACAAGCGACTACCGAAACTGTTAAAACCGTGCAAAGTGGCGTGAATACAAAGGAAAGCGATTCTAAAATTATTGACGCAAAAATTGCTTCTGCAAAAATTGACATCTGGAAAACCGAACAAGATTATAATCGTTACAAAAATCTTCTTGAGCAAAATGCTGCAACAGAACAACAATTCGAAAATATAAAAGCGTCTTACGAGCAGGCAAAAGCCAATCTTCTCGCTTTGCAACAGCAAAAAAATGCGATACAAGCAGGCGCTAACGAGCAACAGACAAGAGTTGCACCAGTGCAAAGCCAAATTAAGCAAGGTTCTGCAAGTCTTGATAACGCGAAGCTTTTCCTTTCTTACACGATTGTCACTGCGCCGTATGACGGTTGGGTTGGCAAAAAAACAATTCAGGAAGGTCAATTGATAAAAGAAGGTCAGGCTTTGGTACAAATCGTTTCTAAAGAAAAATGGATTATCGCCAATTTCAAAGAAACACAGCTTGGAGAAATTGACCAAAATAAGGAAGTTACAATAACGGCCGATGCTTTTCCCAATATTGAATTTAAAGGAAAAATAGAAAGTATTTCACCAGCCGCAGGCTCGCAATTTTCGCTCGTTAAACCAGACAATGCGACTGGAAATTTCGTAAAAATAGAACAGCGCTTTCCCGTGAAAATCCTTCTTGAAAATAATCAAAACAACGACAAACTCCTTTCTGGAATGAATGTTTTGGTAAGCGCAAAGAAGCTTGAATAGTGTTTGGTTGTTGGTGTTTAGTGTTTAGTGTTTAGTGTTTAGCTTGAAACATAAAACCCGAAACTTTAAGCATCGAATATCAAATTTCAAATCTCGAATTTCAAAAAATAAAATCTTGGCACACAATACAATATATCATAAATGGGTTCCGCAATGGCTGAAAATTCCGTTGTTGATTATGGCGATGTTTCCACATTTGATGTTGATGTCATTGTTTCATTCCAACAGCGCATTTACGTCGTCATTTTTGGATGTTGATTCGGATGATTTGCAATATCTTTTGATGTTGATGTATGGCACCATTGTCGTAACGCTCTTGGTTTTGCCAAGGTTTCTAGCATATTTCAGTGTTAAATATTATGTATTGTTGATGTCGTCGGCTTCCATCATTATATTATATGTTGTTGCCATGACCAACGATTATCATGTGATTTTGGTAATGCGATTTCTAGAAGGAATTTTTGGCGTTTTGGAAGGTGCTATTTTTTTGCCTTTAATCACCGCCGAATTAAAAACCAAACATGCAAAAATTGTCGCCTATCTTTTTCTCTACACGATTATGTTGACTGGCGGCACAATTACAACAAGTTTGTTAAAAACAAGTATTGAAAATTATAATTTTCAGCACATGGTTTTGATGATTGTTTACTTCCATATTTTTGTTTTGGTAGTAGCTTTTTCAATATTTAATACCAACCGATTTTTTGCAAAAATTCCATTATACCAACTGGACCACGTAAGTTGCTTTTTACTTTGGCTAAGTTTGCAATCTGGCGCTTATGCCCTTATTTACGGAAAAAGATTGATGTGGCTAGAGTCCAATCAAATTGTTCTATGCATTTTCTTATTCATGATTTCGTCGGGCTTATTTATCTTAAAACAGAAATACAGCAAAAGACCGATATTCAATCTTGAAGTCTTTTCTTACACACATATTTTGGTTGGCGTCATTTTGTTTTTCATTTTTTACATCATCCGTTCTGGCCTTAATAATGTGTACAGTATAATGGCAAATGTTTGGAAGTGGCCTTGGGAATACATCAATAATATTCAATATTTTAATGTAGCAGGAACAATTTTGGGAATCATAATTTCTGGAATTATGTTGATGCGAGCCGTTTCATCAAGAACAATATTCGCTTCAGGATTCGCAATTCTAGCTATCGATTGCGCGTGGTTCACCTATGTTTTCTTTCCGGACACCACCTTATCAACAATCGCCGTTCCGCTTTTTATACAAGGTATCGGACAAGGACTTTTATTTACGCCTTTGGTTATGTATCTTATCACAGGATTACCACCAAATCTTGTTTCTAATGGAGGCGTAATGGGAACAACTGTGAGATTTTGGACGACTGCAATTGGCTATTCGATTATGCAAAATGCTATTTTGTATTTAAGTTTAAAACACGCCGATTCATTAAGCACTAATTTTTCACCAACCAATCCTATTTTCAGTACTTTATGGAACAATAATTTCAACACCAATCTCAGCAAATTGACTTACAATGATGCTGTCAGTATAACGATTGGAGGTTTTAAATCTAAAATTTCTGCGCAAGCACTTTTGCTTTCAAACATGGAAATATTCACTGTTTTATTTTGGATTGCTTTGCTAACAACAATTGTCATTTTAATTTATAAACCGGCGAAAATTGGGATTAGAAATATTTTTTATTAAAATAAAATTTAATTTTAAAAGAAAAAAATCAAGCATCATTATTTCGAATTAAAAGCTTTCTTAGGATTAAAAAAATTAAAAACCTCTTTTTGTAAAAGACCAAAAAACTTCGGAAACATCAAAATCTTCGAAGTCCTTAAATTTATCTCGGATATAAAACTCAAACCAAATCCAGAGCGAGAAATAAACAATCCAAAAATACATCACTGTTTGTGGTTTATCCACTAACATTCCGCCTGTTCGCGCATTTTGCCAACGAAAGCCCGATTGCGTCAAGTAAGTCTCTGTCAACCCAAATTGAGGAATCCAATTTTCCAAAATCGCCATGCTGATTCCTGCAACAAGAAAGAACAAACCGCCTGCGATTGACATCGCAATACCTCGAACAAAAAATACAGGATTAGCAGAAAATCCAACACGCATTCGGTTCATGACAATCAGCAAATACAGGTAAAAGTAATAATTGTTCTGAAACGATTTTGCCAAACCATAAATCATCAATCCGTACAATAAAGCAATCAGAAAAAACTTTTTGGAACGCGCAAAAACTGATAGAAAAACGCCCGAATGCATCATCAAAAATTCGACAACAAAAAGCTGAATTCCATTGGTAATGAAGGTTGCATCACTTTGACTAGGAACCAACCAAACTTTTAGACAAAAAAATACCGATAGAAAATAATTCAGAATCTGAAAATTTTCAAATCCTAAATCGTATTTCTTAAAAAACTGACTTATTTTACTCATTAATTGCGTCCTTTGAAATCTTTCATTGTATTATAAATCCCAAACACATTGCGCATCGTCCAATCAAAAAGCCCTAAAGGCAGAATACCTTGACTTAGTCGGATAAACCAATATGGCAACGGCATCGCTAACATTTTGGTTTGCTTTTCGATAGCACGAATAATTCTTTCTGACGTTTTTTCGGGGTCGAGAATCGGCAAAAGTTTAGATTTAACACCATCAAACATTCCCGTATTAATATAGAACGGCATTATGGTGGTTATGGAAATGTTCTTTTTTAGTTGCTCCATTTCTAGTCGAAGACTATCGCTCCAACCAATTGCCGCCCATTTGGAAGCTGCGTAAACCGACATTTTCGGATTCGAAATAAGACCAGCAGATGAACAAATATTACAAATAGAACCAGAATTACGTTGCATCATTTCAGGAAGAAACTCCAAAGTCGCGTGCATAATCGCATCCGCATTTATCGCGATCGATTTGCTGATATTCTCGTGCGAATGTTCATGAAAATATTTGCCAACGACAATCCCCGCATTATTGATTAACACATCAATCGCGTCAACTTCCAGTTTGGTTTTTGCAGCAACTTCAATCAAGTTTTCGACATTCGAAACATCAACCTTGTAACCTACAACATTTCCTTTCAAAGCGCTGAATTCTTGTTTTACAACTTCAATTCCAGCTTCGTTAATGTCCCAAATCACCAAAGTTTCGGCGCCTCTTTCGAGAACTTTACGACCCATAATTTTTCCAATTCCCGAAGCGCCACCCGTTATTAAAACTTTTTTTCCATTGAAGTTCATAAAGTGAATTCTATTTTCATTAAATATAATTAAAACCAACAAAACCGAAATCTTATTTCCTTAAATTTATATTCGAAAAAAGAATAAAATGTCCATCCAAAATATCTTACAAAAGCAACGTACATTTTTTACCAGTCAAAGCACAAAAAGTTTAGACTTTAGAAAAACGCAATTAAAAAAGCTGAAACAAATAATCTCCGACAACGAAAATCTTTTCTACGAAGCTATTGACAAGGATTTTGGAAAATCACAATTCGACACTTACACCACCGAATTAGCAATTATCTATGGTGAAATCAATTATTATTTGAAAAACCTAAAATCGTTGATGAAGCCAAAATCGGCAAAAACCAACTTACCAAATCTTCCTGCTTCTTCAAAAATCTACCAAGATCCATTAGGTTGTAGTTTGGTAATTGGCGCTTGGAACTATCCTTATCAACTTTCGATTTGTCCGATGATTTCTGCCATTGCAGCAGGAAACACCTGCATTCTGAAACCAAGCGAAGTTGCTGCGCACAGCATGAAATTGATGGCAAATTTATTCAATGAAAATTTTGATCCGCAAGTTTTACATGTCGAAACAGGCGGCGTAGCCGAAACGACAGAACTTTTAAAACTAAAATTTGACAAGATATTCTTCACAGGAAGTCCACAAGTTGGTAAAATCGTTTACGAAGCTGCCGCAAAAAATCTAACGCCTGTCACTTTGGAATTGGGAGGAAAAAGTCCTGCTTTGGTTACTGAAAATGCTAATCTAGAAATCGCTGCAAAACGAATTACTTGGGGAAAATTTTTAAATGCTGGACAAACTTGTGTTGCGCCAGATTATATTTTGGTGGATAAAAAAGTCGCATCCAAATTTATTGAGGTTTTAAAAAATCAAGTTGATAAAAACAATTATCAGCCGAATAGTTCGCACTTTACAAGGATTATCAACGAAAAACATTTTACGAGATTAACGAATTTAATTGATGAAAATAAAATTGTTTTCGGTGGTAAAACAGATTTAGAAAAGCTTTACATTCAACCGACTCTTTTGTATCCTGCTAATTGGAATGACCAGATTATGCAAGAAGAAATCTTTGGTCCAATACTTCCTATTTTGGTTTATGATAATTTCGATGAAGCCTTGTCTCAAATCCAGAATCATGACAAACCTCTGTCCGCTTATCTTTTCAGTAATAATCCTAGTGAAATAGAAAAATTCTGTAACAACATTTCGTTTGGCGGTGGCTGTATCAACGACGTCGTTATGCATTTAACCAACGAAAATCTACCTTTTGGTGGCGTCGGAAATTCTGGAATTGGAAATTATCACGGAAAATATGGTTTTGAAGCTTTTACACATCAAAAATCTGTTTTAAAACGAGCAACTTGGGGCGAACCCGACCTTAAATATCCACCTTATTCCGATAAAAAATTAAGCTGGATTAAGAAACTGATGTAAAACTCTAATGGTGAATATTTCTCGGTGCAGTTTTTAAATAATCTGCGAGTACCTTTTCTTGCGAGCTTGCGCCAATTTTAATTTGCTTTTCGCGGCTTGCAAATCGGAAAAACAAACGATTCCTAAGTTTTAAAAACTTTGGAAAGGCATACGGAAAATTCACTTCTTCGATGCCGAGACGTTTGTTAGTGTCGTGATCCAACAAAAACCAGTTGAGTCCAACATGTAAATAGCGTAGATTTCTTCTTTGGAATTGATATTTAAGTCCTGGAGATTCTAGATTCTCATCCAAAAGAGACTTTGCAAGATGCTTGGAATCTTCATCCGAAGGCGGTTGCGTTGCCGTCCACATATAGAAAAATTCCGTAGCTTCTTTTTTGTCGTTTGGCAAAATTTCATTTGGGATTCCGATTAGATAACCAATATATTTCCAAAGATGAAACAAACCAGCTTCGTCTTCATCGGTAATTTGTACCTCCAACTTCTGCAGTCCATGTAAAAACACTAACGAAAATCCAATATAGGTCGCCATCATATCCCACGAATTAATTGGCAAACCCCAATGTTCAGTATCCCAATTTTCGGTTTTTTCTAAAATCATTAAACGCGAATACGAGTGAATCAATCGCGTTGTAATGCAAAATCCATAACCTTTATGATGAATTTGTAAAGCATCTTTTCGAGTGACATTAACCCAAAAATTAAGCGTATCTGCCAACCTTTTGACTGCACCTTTTTTGAGAGCGCCAGTTAAGATAAGTGGCTTGTTGAGAAAAGCATAATCATAACCGCCCATCAACACGTAATCGCGAAGAATTATCAAAGCGTTAACGCCAGCAACTTGACAAAGTTCAGCACCCTTTTCGATAAGATTCCAATCCACCCAATCAGGAACTTTCTCAGTTTGCTTGAATAATTTTTTTACACTTTCTGGAATTTCCGAATCATTAAAATCAACACCCTTTTCAATGTAGTTTTTGATTTTAGAAGTTGCTTCAGCAAAGGAAGAACCGAAATAAACATCTTTTACAACCTGATCGCCAAGTTCGTCACATTGATAAAAATAAGGAGCAAACCGATTCCAATTATCGAAAGACAACTTTGCGCCACTCAGTTCTTGGAGCAGCTTTCCATTGCCTTGACTCCAAAAATTCTTAAAATGATCTGAGTCTTTATAATTTGGTTTTGCTTGATAATCTTGCATAACTTAAAAGTACTAAATATCTCGATATCAAAATTTTAATTAAACATGATTTTAAACCACATTTAATATAATGACAATTTAAAAACATGGCTTTATCGAAGAAAGCCGTAATTCAAATTAGGCTCTTTATTAAACAAAAAAGCCAAGAAAAATCTTGGCTTAATTTATTAACTTTTTGGTTTCCAAGTTTCGAAAAACTCTTTAACTTTTTCCAAATCGTAACCTTTATCAGCTTCCAATACCGAACTGTCTTGCACTTGAATCATTTTCCCTGTTTTATCCAAAACTATAAAAACTGGATAACCGAATTTGTCGCCTGGATTTCCATATTTTGCAAAAACCTTTTCGTTCTTGTTATCTGGCGAAAAATTAAGATGGTAATACAAATAATTGTCGTCTACCAAGGATTTTAGCTCGGGTGTTTTTTCAACAAAATCATTGAATCGTAAACACCAAATACACCAATTACCTCCAGCTTGCAACATTATATTTTTGTTTTCCTTTTTTGCCTTTGCCACCAAAGCTTCGATGTCTTTTGCAGCGTTTGCTTTAGGATTATAAGGTTTCACCAATTTTGCTTTTTCATCATCAGAAGCTTTTTTCTTTGCAGCCAATTCTTCTGGTGTTGCAACCTCGGTGCTTTGAGCCTTAACCATGGAACTCATCCCCAACAAAAGTCCAACGCCCAAAAGTGTCCATTTCATCTTTCGCATATTTCAAATTTTTATGTTAAACACATAACAAAGCTAAGAAAATATCTTGTCGATTTTCCGTAACTTTGTCGTTATTCTTTTTATCAAATTTTGAACCAAATATTATTCGGCATATTATTACTGTTATCAAAGCTACCACTTAGAGTTTTGTACGCCTTTTCTGATGTGATGTCTTTTCTAAACTATCATGTCGTTGGCTATCGAAAACAAGTGGTTTATGACAACCTTAAAAATGCTTTTCCCGACAAAACTCACGAGCAATTGGTGAAGATTCAGAAACAATTCTTCATCAACTTTTGTGATTATATTGTAGAAATGCTAAAAGCTTTCACAATCACTGAAACCGAGCTTAAAGTTCGCGTACAACATCTTAACAGAGATTTGTTCACGGAAATCCAAGCAGAGGGCAAAAATATTATTTTGCTTTCTGGACATGTCTTTAACTGGGAATGGTTTAACGCTTTGGCGACGATGGTTCCACAAGAAAACTGTCATCCTGTTTATCGAAAAATGAACAGCAAATTCTGGGAAGAAAAAATTAAATTCGTTAGAAACCGATTTAACAACAAATCTTTGGAAGCTAACGAAGTGATTAAGCAAATCCTGAAAGCACCTAACGATGGTAATTCCATCTATATGTTTGTTGCTGACCAAACGCCCCATTTTTCGCATGTGACTTATGGTTTAAAGTTTTTGAATCAACGTACGCCTGCCTTTATCGGTTACGACAGGTTATCACAAAAGCTAAATTTAGCCTTTATCTATTGTGATATGAAAAAGGTAAAGCGTGGTTTTTATCAAGTTAATTATTACAGAATATATCCTGATGGTGAGAAGTTTGAGCAATATGAAGTGGTTAGAAAATTCCACAAACTCTTAGAAAACACCATCCAAAAACGTCCAGACAATTGGCTTTGGTCACACAGACGTTGGAAATATCAGGATTCTATTAAACAATACGAAGCAAACCCATGAGATTAGCAATTGCAATCCTTAACTGGAACGGGAAATCATGGCTAGAAAAATTCTTACCAACTTTAATTAAATACAGTCAACAAGCAGAAATCTATGTCATCGACAATGCATCGACAGATGATTCTGTGGCTTGGATTTCCGAAAACTATCCACAAGTTAAGCAAGTCTTAAACAAAGAAAATTTTGGATTTGCTGGAGGTTATAATGTAGGTTTAAAAGACATTTGTGCTGACATCTACTGTCTTCTGAACTCCGATGTTGAAGTGACCGAAAATTGGACAGAACCGATTTTGGATTTATTTAAAAAAGATGAATCAATTGCTGCTGTTCAACCAAAGATTTTAGATTTTAATAATAGAAATAAATTTGAGTTTGCTGGTGCTGGCGGCGGTTTAATTGACAATCTTGGTTATCCTTATTGTCGTGGTCGCGAGTTCGAAACGATTGAGGAGGACAAAGGACAATACAACGATGTGGCGGAAATATTTTGGGCTTCGGGTTGTGCGTTGTTTATTCGTGCTAAAGATTTTTGGAATGAAAAAGGCTTCGATGAACGATTTTTTGCTCATCAGGAAGAAATAGATCTTTGTTGGCGATTAAAAAATGATGGTCGCAAAATTTATTATTGTGGACAATCGACCGTCTACCATGTTGGCGGTGGAACTTTGACGAAGCAAAATCCTCAAAAGACTTACCTCAATTTCAGAAATAACCTAAGCATGATGTTGAAGAACCTTCCATCTAATAAGTTGTATTTAATCTTTTTCCGCCTTTGTTTGGATGGAATTGCGGGCATCTATATGATGTTTAAAGATGGATTTTCGCATACTTGGGCAATCGTACGTTCTCATTTTGGATTTTATGGACAATTTGGAGAAACACTAAAACGTCGTCAAAAACATCAGATTAAAGATTATTATCAAACAAAATGGCTTATTTTTAAACACTTTTTGAAGTAAGACTCTTTAGTTGATAGTTGTTGGTTGATGGTTTTTAGTTCTTAGTTTTAAACGTAAAATTTAAAAAGATAAAAAATGGATTTTGTTGCAATAGATTTTGAAACCGCTACACACGAACGGAATTCCGCTTGTGAAATGGGAATTTGTGTTGTTGAAAACGGAGAAATTGTAACAACCAAAACTTGGCTTATTAAACCGCCAAGCTTTCCTTATTTCCATCCTAGAAATATCGATGTCCACGGCATCACGCCGGACGACGTTGCTGATGCTCCCGTTTTTGAAGACATTTGGCACGAAGCTGAAGAACTGATGTACGGAAATTTGATGATTGCGCACAATGCTTCTTTTGATGCTGGTGTGTTGAGAAGTTGTCTTGATTATTATGGTTTTTTTAAACCTAAAATCAATTATCTGTGTAGTATTTCTTTAGCGAAAAAATCTTGGAAAAACTTAAAAACTTATGGTTTGCGAAGTCTGGCGGATCACCATCAAATAAGCTTTAATCATCATAGAGCTGGCGACGACGCTGAAGTTTGTGCTAAAATTTCTTTACTAGGTTTTGAACGTTTGATGCTAACTAGAAATGACGAAATCAACGATTATTTTCTAAAGAATATTAAAGAGCTTTAATTTTTTAAACTAAAATCCTCGCTTCGAAATCTTCCAGTTTTTAACTTGAAATAAAGAAGTTTATTCGAATCAAAGTTTGTTGTCGCTAAAAAATTAATTACTCAAAACTTCTGATACCAAACTAAATTTTGGAATTTCGACCTCGAATTTTTCTTTAGTATTTACATTTATAAATAAATACTGACCTTTCATATTTCCCATTCCGGACAATAAGACCACATTTGAAAAATACTTGAAAATTTGTCCAGGTCCAATGACGGGTTGTAGACCAATAACGCCTTCTCCTTCGACTTTGGATTGTCCATAACCTAAATCATAGATTTGCCATTTTCGACTGAGAAGCTGCACTGTTTCTTGGCTTTTGTTCTCGATAATAATGTAATAACGGAACGTGTGTCTGTTATCCAAAGGAAAACTATTTTTGGAATCGTAATCTGTATGAACTGTTACCTGAATCTGAGAAGTCGTTTTAGAAACCATGGCTGAAGTTTATAAATGCTATAATACAAAAATCCCGCCGAAGTGGCGGGATTTAATATATCGAAAAAATGATATTAAAGTTCTAGGGCTTTTCTTTCGTCGCCACCCATTAAGAATTCTACCGGATTGTCGATAGCTTCTTTAACCGCAACTAGGAATCCTACAGACTCTTTACCATCGATAATACGGTGATCATAAGACATTGCAAGATACATCATCGGACGGATAACCACTTGACCATCAATAGCAACTGGTCTTTGGATAATGTTATGCATACCCAAAATTGCAGATTGCGGTGGGTTGATAATCGGCGTAGACATCATTGACCCGAAAGTACCTCCATTAGTTACAGTAAATGTACCACCAGTCATTTCGTCAACTGTGATTTTACCATCTCTAACTTTAGTTGCCAAATCTTTGATGTTAGCTTCAACACTTCTAAGCGTCATATCTTCTGCATTTCTCAACACTGGTACCATAAGACCTTTTGGTCCAGACACCGCGATAGAAATGTCGCAGAAATCGTAATTGATTTTGTAATCGCCATCGATAGATGCGTTAACATCTGGATACAACTTAAGCGCTCTAGTTACAGCCTTTGTAAAGAAAGACATGAAACCAAGACCGATACCATGTTTAGCTACGAATTCTTCTTTGTATTGTTTTCTGATTCTGAAGATTTCTGACATATCAACCTCGTTGAAAGTTGTCAACATCGCTGTTTCGTTTTTAACAGAAACCAATCTTGCAGCGATTTTTCTTCTTAATACAGATAATTTAGTTGTTGTTTGTGCTCTACTTCCGTTAGTTGAAGATGCAGAACCCATTGCAGGCACAGCTTTAACAGCATCATCTTTAGTGATTCTACCATCGCGACCAGTCCCTTGTACTTGTGCAGGTTCCATTCCTTTTTCGTCAAGAATTTTCTTAGCAGCAGGAGATGGCGTATTGCTAGCATAAGTTGCAGCAACAGGCGCTTCTTTTTTAGGCTCTTCTTTTTTCTCTTCTACTTTTGGAGCTTCAGCTTTCGGAGCCTCAGCAGCAGCACCTTCTGGTTTTGCAGCACTCATATCGATAAGACAAACCACTTGTCCTACTTGTACCACATCACCTTCTTCAGCTTTCAAAGTGATGATACCACTTTCTTCAGCAGGAAGCTCAAGCGTTGCTTTGTCAGAATCTACTTCTGCGATAGGTTGATCTTTCTCAACATAATCGCCATCTTTAACTAACCAAGTTGCAATTTCAACTTCTGTGATAGATTCTCCCGGAGATGGGACTTTCATTTCTAATATTGACATAGGTAATTTTTTTTGTATTTGTCAGAGTTTAACTCTTAATGCTTTTAATTATGCTGTAACAGGTCTGCTTGTTGGCGCATCGTTACAATTGAATACTTTGTTAATAATTGCAGTTTGATTTCTTTCGAACATCTTGTGGCTACCTGGCGCAGGCGCTCCACTCGAAACTGGAGAAATAACTTGGATACCTGTATCTCTAAAGTTTCTTAAAATGAAACTCCAAGCACCCATATTTTCTGGTTCTTCTTGAGCCCAAATTAAATCTTTTCTGTTGCTGTATTTATCAAATATTGACTGAATAATCTCAAAGTTAAGAGGATACAATTGCTCCAATCTAACCAAAGCTACTGTCTCGTCATTAATTTCTTCTTTCTTCGCCAATAATTCGTAGTATAACTTACCTGTACAAAGTACCAATCTTTCAACTTTTGCTGGATCTGCTGTTGGATCATCCAAAACTGGTTGGAAGCTTCCATTAGCTAAATCTTCAAGAGGAGAAACAACTTTTGGATGTCTTAACAATGATTTTGGCGTCATTACAACCAATGGTTTTCTGAAATTAAATTTCATCTGTCTTCTCAACAAGTGGAAGTAGTTAGCAGGCGTTGTAATATCTGCAACAATAATGTTATCATTAGCACAAAGTGTTAAGAATCTCTCTAATCTCGCTGAAGAGTGCTCTGCACCTTGTCCTTCGGATCCATGAGGTAACAACATTACAAGACCGTCTTGGATTTTCCACTTCTCTTCAGAAGCTACCAAATATTGGTCAATGATGATTTGTGCACCATTCATAAAGTCACCAAACTGTGCTTCCCAAATTGTCAATGTTCTAGGAGAAGCCATCGCATAACCATAATCGAATCCTAAAACAGCATATTCTGACAATAATGAATTGTAAATATCAAATTGAGAATCAGAAACATGTTTTAATGGCGTGTATTCTTCTTCTGTATCTTCAGTTTTAACTACTGCATGACGGTGAGAGAATGTTCCTCTTTCCACATCTTCACCAGAAATTCTGATTCCATAATGTTCTGTCAAAAGTGTTGCATAAGCTAACAACTCTCCCATTGCCCAATCCAAAGAATCGTTTTCAACCATTTTGATACGGTTTTCGAACAATCTTGTGATTTTATTTAAGAACTTTTTATCAGCAGGAAGCGTTGAAATTTTAATTGCTAATTCTTTAAGTTTTGCTAAATCATATTTAGTATCATAATCTTTAAGAACAGAGCCTTTTGGCGCCATTGGGAAATCTACCCAATCTTCTGCCATGAAAGGCGTCATCGCATTACGTTCGATTTCTTTAGAAGCATCAAAGTTCTCATCCAACAACTTTTTGAAATCTTGTTCCATAGTTTTAAGAACTTCATCAGAAACAATACCTTCTTGGATTAATTTCTGCTTGTAGATTTCTCTTGGGTTTGGATGTTTAGAAATTAGTTTATAAAGATTTGGTTGCGTAAATCTTGGCTCATCACCTTCATTATGCCCATATTTTCTATATCCTAAAAGGTCAATGTAAACATCTTTTCCGAATTTGTTACGGAAGTCCGCAGCAAAACGAATAGCGTGTACAACCGCTTCTACATCATCATCATTAACGTGTAATACTGGCGATTCTGTAACTTTTGCAATATCTGTAGAATATACCGAAGATCTTGCATCGTGGTAGTTAGTTGTAAACGACACTTGGTTGTTAACAACGATATGTACCGTACCACCTGTTTTGTAACCATCCAAAGTCATCATTTGTGCAACTTCGTACACAATACCTTGACCTGCGATAGCACCATCACCGTGAATAACGATTGGTAAAACTTTTTTGTAATCTTTGTATTTGTGGTCAACTTTTGCACGACAAATACCCTCAACTAAAGCAGCAACAGTTTCTAAGTGCGATGGATTTGGTGTTAAATTAATAATCACCTCTTCTCCATTGGCTGTAGTAATAGTTTTAGAAGAACCTAAATGGTATTTAACATCACCAGAAAATACATCCTCCTCGAATTCTTTACCTTCAAATTCTGAGAAAATTTGCTTGTAAGATTTTTGGAAAACATTTGTTAAAACGTTAAGACGTCCTCTGTGCGCCATACCAAGAACAACCTCGTCTACACCAAGTTGTGAAGATCTTGTAATCAATTGGTCTAGTGCCGGAATCAAAGATTCGCCACCTTCTAGAGAGAAACGTTTTTGACCAACAAATTTTGTATGTAAATAGTTTTCAAAAGCAACCGCTTGGTTAAGTTTGAAAAGGATTTCAGTTTTTTCTTCAGCAGAAAGTTGTGGATGGTTTTCGTTAACACTAACCCAATCTCTGATGAATTGCTTTTCATCAACATTGCTGATGTGCATATATTCTACCCCAATAGAATCACAGTAGATTTTCTCAAGATGCTTGATAATGTCTGCCAATGTTGCAGGTCCAGACATACCAGTTGTTGTTGCACAATTGAATTTCTTGGACAAGTCAGCTTGCGTCAAATCAAAATTCTCCAAATCCAAAGTCGGCACAAAGTGTCTTCTTTCTCTTACTGGATTGGTTTTGGTGAATAAGTGACCGCGTGTTCTGTAAGCTTCAATCAAGTTAAGAACCTTGAATTCTTTACTGATATCTTCCGAAGCTTGACCTGCATTCACAGTTTGCTGTGCGTATTGCACTACTGGAGAGGCATCTGTAACGATGTCATCATCACCATAATATTCTCTTGCAAAATCAAAACCTTGAAAAAAAGCCTTCCAAGAAGGTTCTAAAGAATCTGGGTATTTCAAGTATTGCTCATACATGTCGTCAATCAACTGAGCATGTGCGGCATTTAGAAACGAAAATTTATCCATTATTACAGATTATCTGTTTATAAAAATTATCAAATATTGCCAACAAATTTACTAAAATTTTATCTATTAACTGGCAACCGAATTCGCTTTTTAACAATATGTTAAATATCAGTTTTACGCAAACTTATTTAACGATATACTGGGAGTTGCAATTTTAGTTTTACAGCAGAATTTTCTTCTGGTTCTTCCAAAAATTCTTCCTCCAAATCATTGTATCGCATTGTATCTTTTTTGGCTTTTTGCATCAATAACTGAATGCTTTTTATTCTACCAGCATAACTTCCTTGGTAATAAATCACATAAGACTTTCCACCATTAACTGTTCGGAAACTATAGTTATTATCCGTTACACCAATTCTTTTTGGCAAAGCCACACCATAAAAATAAGACACCTCCTTATCTTTAAAATTGTTAGGATTGGTAATTAATTTTGGAGTTCCAAACTCATCATCTTTTTTACCCAAATCCTGTTTAACATAATTAACAACCTTGTTGTAGTTGATAATGATATTTTTGATCAATGCATCTTTTTTATTCGACGTACTAACATTAACGCCTAACAACAAAGCACTTTCTTGATTTTCCACCATAATACTATCGTACTTAATAGAAGCAATTAGATTTTCTTTATCAACTTTATTGCCCAAAATAGCAGTCAAGTTTTTAATGCTTTTCTCGATATTATCAACAAAAACACCTTCGGACAACATATTAAGAGATCGTTTTAGCAAAGGTTGTTTTGGCGTTTGCACCTTCCAATCAATGTCCGTTGCTTCACCTTTTCCTGTAAATTTAACATCTATTAAATATGGATAAGCTTCATCTTCCAAAAACAATTGATAGCGTAAAGTTTGCATCGGATTCTCGTATCTAATGAACATTTCGCCAACTTCGTCTTCTCGTTTTTTATTAAAAAATTTCATCGATGATCCCAATCCCGAATAAGGTGTAAAAAAACTAAAACCTAAATTTTTGTCCTTCGTGAAAAAATCGTTCCAATGTGCAAAATTTTGCAAATTATTAAACTGAGGAAAGACTTTATCTATTGGATAACTGACTCTGGAATGTATAACATACTCTTTTCGCTCCTCAACAAAGGTCATCGAAATAGCATAAATCCCGAAAAGTACTACTAATATTAAAAGTCCAAATTTTATCCAGCGCATATTTTAGTTTGATTCAAATGCAAATATAGGAATTGTATGTGGTCTAAATTTTTATGTTTTCAAGTTTATTTGGTCGAAGGCATTTTTGCGAAGAAATGGACTTAAAAGCTTAATTCAACAAATCGAACAAGATGTACAAATAGAAGTTAAACTAGAGAAACATAAATCGTTCTTTCATTTTTTTATGATGTAAAATTTTAAAACAAAAATCCGTCTTCGAAAAGACGGATTTTGATATCATTTAAAAACTTATTTTACTTAAAATACTCAACCCCATTTTTGAAAATGTTGTGATAATTCGCTGTTGGAATATTTTTCATTAAACCTTCTGCAAAACGCTCTGGATGTCCCATTCTTCCAAAGATTTTCCCATCCAGACTCGTAATACCTTCGATTCCGAATAAAGAATTATTTGGATTGAACGGCATTCCGTGAGCGATGTTTCCATCAAAATCGATGTATTGCGTTGCAATTTGTCCGTTTTTATAAAGTTCTGTCAACACCTCTTCCGAAGCCATAAAACGACCTTCACCGTGAGAAATCGGAATAGTGTATTCCAGACCTTTCATACCCTTTAACCAAGGAGAATCTTCGTTTACAACTTTTACGTTGACCATTTGAGAAATGTGCCTTCCGATTGCGTTGTGCGCCAAAGTTGGAGAGTTAGCATCCAAATCACGGATTTCACCGTAAGGAAGCAAACCAGATTTAACCAAAGCTTGGAAACCATTACAAATTCCTAAAACCATCCCATCACGTTGCAATAAAGCGTGAACAGCATCTTTCATCTTTTGGTTTTTCAAAACATTCACAATGAATTTTGCTGAACCATCTGGCTCGTCACCTGCGGAGAAACCTCCTGAGAAAACTAAAATTTGAGATTGCTCGATTTCTTTTACCCACGCATCAATACTTTCATTTAATTTATTAAAATCAAGATTGATTAACGGTAAACTCGAAACTTCTGCGCCTTCTTTTCTGAAAGCATTTTGTGTTTCATATTCGCAGTTCGTTCCTGGGAAAACCGGTGTGAAAACTTTAGGTTTTGCTAAACCATGTTTTTTAATATGAATCGTTCTTGGATTTATAGAATTTAAGCTTTCATCGATATTAACAACGATTTTCTCTTTCTCAGACGTTGGGAAAAGATTCTCGAAAGTACCAACAAAATTAGATTTTAAATTCGATACTTCGACTTCGCTCAGTGTGACGTTCTCTTTATTTTTGAAAGTTAAAACCGCACTTTCAACAACATTTCCGATTTTTTGTAACGCTGGATGCGATAATTCTTCAACAGATTCAATAATTAATCCACCAATATTTTTTTCTAATAGTTGAGTTTCATCTAAAGAAACTGTCGCTCCAAGATTATTTCCAAACGCCATTTTCGCCAATGCCACTGCTACTCCACCTTCTTTAATAGTTTTTGCAGAAACGATTGTTGACTTTAAAATTCCCGCATGAATAAACTCGTAAACGTCTTTTAAAACCTCATAATTTGGAAGTCCATTTTCGTCCGTTTGATGGTAAAAATGGTACAAATGATTTCCAGCTAATTTGAATTCTGGTGAAATAATATGACGTTTCACCCCGTTTGCGCAAGCAAAAGAAATCAAAGTTGGTGGCACATTAATATTTTGGAACGTCCCACTCATCGAGTCTTTTCCGCCAATTGCAGCCAATCCAAGATTCATTTGAGCATTGTAAGCTCCCAACAACGACGCCATTGGTTTGCCCCATTTATCAGGTTGATTTCCTAATTTCTCAAAATATTCTTGAAAACTCAAACGTATTTTTTTGTAATCGCCACCCATTGCAACGATTTTAGAAACGCTTTCTACAACAGCATTTGCAGCACCAACCATCGAGTTTTGACTCGAAATATCGGCATCAAATCCCCAACTTGCCAAAGAAACAGTTTCGATGTTTTCAGCATTCAAAATTGGAAGCGTCTGCACCGAGCCTTCCATTTCCGTCAGCTGATATTTTCCTCCCAAAGGCAACGCAACAGTAGTTCCACCTACGGTAGAGTCGAACATTTCTAACAAGCCTTTTTGCGAAGCGTTGTTTTTATCTTTTAAAATGTTTACAAAATTTTCTTCTGTAAACTCTATTTTTTCTGTTTTTACAGGTTCCAAATGAGAAATCTCAACCGTTTGTGTTTTAGCACAACCATTAGTGTCTAAGAAATCGCGGCTTAAATCAACAATTTTATTGCCTTTCCAAAACATTTGCATTCTTCCAGAATCGGTCACTTTTGCAACGACAACGGCTTTGATGTTTTCTTTTTCGCAAAAGTCAATAAATTTAGCTTCATCTTTAGCTTCGATAACCACCGCCATTCTTTCTTGAGATTCAGAAATCGCCAATTCAGTACCGTTCAATCCTTCATATTTTAAAGGTAAAACATCCAAATTAATTTCCAAAGAATCTGCAATTTCGCCAATCGCAACTGAAACGCCACCCGCACCAAAATCGTTTGATTTCTTAATTAAAGTCGTTACTTCAGGATTTCTAAACAAACGCTGAATTTTACGTTCTTCAACAGCATTTCCCTTCTGAACTTCCGTAGAAAGCGTATGAATAGAGGTTTCGTCTTGCTCTTTTGAACTTCCCGTTGCTCCACCAACACCATCACGACCTGTTGCACCTCCTAAAAGCACCACAATATCACCATTTTCAGGTTTCTCACGACGAACCCACGTTTTTGGAACTGCGCCAACCACGAAACCAACTTCCATTCTTTTGGCTTTGTAACCTTCATGGTAAATTTCGTTCACTAAAGTTGTCGCCAAACCGATTTGGTTTCCATACGATGAATAGCCGTTTGCCGCTTGTTTGGTAATCGTTCTTTGAGGAAGTTTTCCCGCAATTGTATCTGAAATTGGCTCTAAAACATTTCCAGCACCCGTCAAACGCATCGCTTGATAAACAAACGCACGTCCCGACAAAGGGTCACGAATTGCGCCACCTAAACACGTTGAAGCTCCACCAAAAGGTTCAATTTCCGTTGGGTGATTATGCGTTTCGTTCTTGAATAACAAGTACCAAGGTTCATTTTTACCATCATATTCAGCTTCGATTTCAATCGTGCATGCGTTGATTTCGTCTGAAACCACAAGGTTTTCTAAGTTCCCCGTTTTGCGGAAATATTTGGCAGCGATAGTTCCCAAATCCATTAAAGAAATTGGTTTTTCCTCACGTCCTAAGAATTTTCTTTTTTCTAAATAATCGTTGAAAATAGTTTCTAAAGTCGATTTAAATTGACCTTTGAATTCAATTTCCGTTAATTCTGTTTCGAACGTTGTATGACGGCAATGGTCGCTCCAATAGGTATCCAAAACTTTAAGTTCAGTTTCTGTAGGATTTCTATTTTCCGATTTAAAATGAGCTTGAATAAACTCTAAATCGTCCAATCCAAATGCAAAACCTATCTTATCATAGAAGTTTTTCAATTCATCTGAACTCCAATCTTTAAAACCATCATAAACGATAACAGGTTGTGGCTCGTTTTCAGCTGGAATTTCTAATTTAGATAAATCTTTTTCTTTAGATTCTACCTTGTTAATCAACAAATCCTTGATTTTCAACAAATCTGAATCGTTAACTCCAGAAAGTTCAATTAATTTTCCACTTCTAACGGTTGCGTTGCCATTTTGCGTCAACAAAGCGATACATTGCTCCGCAGAATCGGCTCTTTGGTCGTATTGACCTGGAAGAAATTCGGTTGCGAAATAGGTGTTCTTCGCAGGATTTTCTTCGTGCAGAATATCCGTCACTGGATCCACAAAAGTAGAATTCACCACCTTTTGAAAATCGGCATCTTCAATTCCGAAAATATCGTAAACATTATAAACTTTTACATCTTTGATATTGGGAGCAACATTTAAGATTTCCGAAAAAATCTTTGGACTTTCCACATCAAATAAGCCTTTCTTTTCTACAAAAATTCTTTTATTCATTTTTACTTTTTACTAATCCACGGGAAAAACCCTCGGTTTCTATTTCCATGGGTTGCACCCATGTCTATTTATATTTCGCCCTTTCAGGGCGATTTGCTTTTTCTTTATTTCCACGGATTTCATCCGTGGTTATTGATATTCCACCCCTTCGGGGCTTTCCGGAATATCTTCTTTTCACAATTCATGGGTTGCACCCATGACTATTAATATTTCGCCCTTTCTGGGCTTTCCACATCGAATGATGACAAATCCTTTTACAGTAAATCTTTCGCAGCCCGACCTGAGTGGAGCTCTTTATTATTTTTTGCAAAAAAATAATAAAAGCGGGAACCCTTCGACAAGCTCAGGATAAACTTAGGGCGGAAAAAGCTGCCATTATAAAATTTGAGATTCTAAATTCGGGATTTGAGATTCTTCAAACAACGAAAATTAATTTCAAACTTCCAATTATCGATTCAAATAAAAACAAAATGCAGCCGACAAGACTGCATCAAATTTATACTTTTAAATCTGCTTCTAGACCAATAAGTTGCGAGTATTTATCTGTGATGGGCTTCGCCTCGTTTTGGATAAACTCTTCCGTTTGTATCGGCGCAAATCCGATGAAGTTTTTTGGGTCCATTACTTCAGCAATCTTCGATTTGTCCATTTTCAGGGAAGTATCGTTCATTAACCTTTCGATTAAGTCATTTTCCTTGCCTTCCATTTTCACTTTCTTAGATGCTTCCATCGAGTGAACACGGATTATTTCGTGGATTTCTTGACGGTCACCACCAGCTTTCACTTCTTCCATAATCACATATTCGGTCGCCATAAATGGTAATTCTTCCATAATATGCTTGTGGATCCGGTTTTCATAAACTACCAATCCGTCCATAATGTTATTCCAAATCAACAAAATAGCATCGATTGCCAAAAATGCTTGAGGAATTGTTAAACGCTTGTTGGCAGAATCGTCCAAAGTACGCTCAAACCACTGCGTAGAAGCCACCATCGCCGAACTTGATGATAACGACATTACATATTTTGCCAAAGCTCCAATTCTTTCGGAACGCATTGGATTACGCTTGTACGCCATCGCGGATGAACCGATTTGGTTTTTCTCGAATGGCTCTTCAATTTCTTTTAAGTTTTGAAGTAAACGTAAATCGTTCGTGAATTTATGAGCTGATTGAGCAATGTTTGATAACAACGCCACTACTTTTGCATCAATTTTTCTATCGTAAGTTTGTCCAGAAACGCCGAAAACTTTTTCGAAACCGAATCTTCTTGACAATTCTTTATCTAAATGTTTTACTTTGGAATAATCGCCATTGAAAAGTTCCAAGAAACTTGCTGCTGTACCCGTAGTTCCTTTCACACCACGGAATCTCAAGGTTTCTAAGAAGAATTCTAATTCTTCAAAATCCAAAATCAAAGATTGAAGCCACAACGTTGCTCTTTTCCCAACCGTTGTTAATTGTGCTGGTTGAAAATGTGTGAAGCCCAAAGTTGGCATATCTTTATATTTAATCGCAAAATCCGATAGTTTTTTGATAACGTTTACCAATTGTTTTCTCACAATTTTTAAACCGTCACGGATTTGAATTAAGTCTGTATTATCTCCCACAAACGCCGAAGTCGCTCCCAAATGGATGATTCCTTTCGCCAAAGGTGCAACGTCGCCATACGTGTGAACATGCGCCATTACATCATGACGAAATTTTTTCTCGTAAGCCGCAGCAGCATCAAAATCGATGTTTTCTGCTTGTTCTTTCAATTGGTTAATTTGCTCGTCTGTGATGTCTAAGCCTAAATCTTTTTCGATTTCTGCCAATGCAATCCACAATTGTCTCCAAGTTCTGAATTTATTATTCGGGGAAAAATTGTAAAGCATTTCCTCACTTGAGTAGCGTTCTTCAAGAGGATTTTTGTAG
>NZ_JASLDS010000060.1 GCF_030151385.1 Soonwooa sp. | reverse complement strand
CGATAAAATCACGAAAGATTTTGTTAAAAAACTAAATGAAGCGCCAGAACTTCAAAACAACTTTACGAGTTTTGATGCCACTTTCCCGCAATATTTAATCACGATGGATTATGATATGGCAGCGAAAAAAGGTGTTTCGGTGGACAATGCGATGTCAACTTTGCAAACGTTGTTGGGTTCTTATTACGCGACCAATTTTATCCGATTTAGTCAGATGTACAAAGTGATGGTTCAGGCGAGTCCAGACCAAAGGGATACACCGGAAAGTATTTTGCAATTGTTTGTTAAAAATGATTCGGGCGAAATGGTGCCGTTTTCAACCTTTATTAAAATTGAAAAAGTGTACGGTCCCGAAGTTTTAACGCGATACAATATGTATATGTCGGCGATGATTAACGGTGAACCTGCCAATGGTTATAGCTCTGGAGACGCTATTGCAGCCGTTGAAAGAATTGCGAAAGAAAGCCTGCCGAGAGGTTTCGATGTCGAATGGTCGGGAATGACGCGTGAAGAAATCTTATCAGGAAATCAGACTTTTTACATTTTTATCATCTGTTTGATTTTCGTGTACTTACTTCTGGCAGCGCAATACGAAAGTTTCTTGTTGCCGTTACCCGTTTTATTGAGTTTACCGACTGGGATTTTTGGTTCGTACATCGTTTTGATGGCGGTTGGTTTAGATAATAACATTTATGCCCAAGTTGCCCTCGTGATGTTGATTGGACTTTTAGCGAAAAATGCCATTTTGATTGTAGAATTCGCCATTCAAAGAAATAAGGAAGGTTACGACATTATTCCAGCAGCCATTGAAGGTGCTAAACAAAGACTCCGTCCTATTTTGATGACTTCTTTTGCGTTTATCGCAGGACTTATTCCGTTGGTAATCGCTTCTGGAGCAGGTGCCATTGGTAACCGTTCGATTGGTACAGCTGCGGCGGGAGGAATGTTTATCGGAACCGTTTTCGGATTGGTAATTATCCCAGGACTTTACATCTTTTTTGCAAAACTTGAACAAAGAAAAGAACGAAATGAACAACAAACTAAATAATTATTTTAAAATAGGAATCTTGTCACTTGTTGTGATGTCGTGCGCTACACCGCAAGTTGCCGAGATTAAAAAAGCAAAAGAAATTCCAACAAATACGATTTCTGAAACCGATGTTAAATTAGATTTGAATAAGCAAGTTGAGCTGAGAACTTATTTTAACGACCCCGAATTGTTGAATCTTTTTGATGAGGTGGTAAAAGCCAATCCAGATTTCCAAATTGCACAGCAACGCATAGAAATTGCGAACAGTTTTTTGCAACGTTCCAAAATGTCGTTTTTGCCGTCTTTAGAAGTTGGCGCTGTTGTAAGTGGCGACCATTACGGAAAATACACAATGGAAGGTGTCGGAAATTACGACACCAATTTGTCGGGGAACATCACCGAAGACCAAAAAGTCAACCGAAATGTAACGCCAAATTATTGGTTGGGTGCAAGAAGTTCTTGGGAAATCGATGCTTGGGGAAAACTTAAAAATCAAAAATTAGCCGCTCAGAAAAAGTATTTGGCTTCTGAAGAAGGTTTAAAATTAATTCAGGTTGAGTTATTTACAGAAATCGCCAACTTGTATTATCAATTGGTTTCGTTGGATACCAAGCTGGATATTTATCAAGAAAATTTCAAACTTCAACAACGCGCTTATGAAATTGTTTCGGCACAGCGTGAGGTAGGGAAGGCGACGGAATTGGCTGTTCAACAATTTCGAGCGCAAAACAACAATTGGCTTGCAGAGATTGAGCACATAAAAGCAGAAATTGTTTCTGTGGAACAAGCGATTACGACTTTAACAGGTCGTTATGGCGGCGAGGTTAAACGAAGCAAACAGCTTTTAGCAACCAATTTAACCTTGTTGAATAAGTCGATGGATGTCAATTCGATTATCCATTCCAGACCAGATGTTATTTCCAATTATTTTGTTTTGGAAGCTACGCAAGCAGATGCAAAGGCAGCTCGAGCAGCATTTTATCCAAAAATAGACTTGGGCGCAAGCCTTGGATTGAATTCATTTTCAATGGATAAGCTGTTTAATCCTGCTTCGTTGGCTGGTCAATTGTTGGGCGGTTTGATGGTTCCTATTTTTAATAAAGGACAATTGAAACACGATTTTAATGTCGCTAATAAAGAGCAAGAAATTGCTTTTATCACTTATCAGAAAAGTGTGACAACGGCTTATAACGAGTTGCAATCTATTTTAAAACAAACCGAAATTTTTCAGAAAGTTTTAAAACTAAAAAGCGATGAGGTTAAATTTTTGGATAACGCCATCGAGGTTTCCAACGATTTGTATCTCACAGGTTATGCCAATTATATGGAATTAATCAACTCGCAACGAAGCAAACTCAATGCGGAACTGAATTTATTAGAATTTCAGTTCCAGAATACAAGAAATAACGTTCTTCTTTTCAAAGCCCTTGGTGGAAAATTAGATCGTTAATATGTGATGTGGTGGAGGCTGTCCGAGAGGGCAGCCTTTTTTTGTTTCAGATGGTTTTGGAGAGTTTGTTCGGACTTAACTTACATCAATGTAGGAGCTGTTTTTTGTCCGTAATTTTGTTTAAGAAAAATAGAAGATATTATTAATCAATATTTTAGAGCAAATTGTTATGAGTACAAAAATTATAGAGCGCATCATTGCGCCACAAGGCACACATTTCGTAGGAGACGGATTTAGAGTTCACAATTTTATACCAAGTGTGCAAGGATTATCGATGGAACGTATGAGTCCTTTTATTATGTTAGATTACAATTCAAAATATGTTTTTCCACCAACCGAAAATTTAAAAGGCGTTGGCGAACATCCTCACAAAGGTTTTGAAACGGTGACAATTGCCTACAAAGGTCGTGTTGCACACAGAGACAGCAGCGGAGGTGGAGGCGTAATCGATGAAGGCGACGTGCAGTGGATGACGGCAGCTTCGGGTATTTTACATGAAGAGTTCCATGAAGAAAGTTTTAATAAAACGGGTGGCGAATTCCAAATGGTGCAATTGTGGGTAAATCTTCCAGCGAAAGACAAAAAATCAAATCCAAAATATCAAGCGATTGCCAATGTTGAAATGACGAAAGTTGAATTGCCTGATAATAGCGGTTTTGTTGAAGTTATTGCGGGAAGTTACAATGATAAAAAAGGTCCAGCTTTCACATTTACACCTGTTAATATGATGAATGCTAAATTGAATGCTGGTGGAAAAGCGCATTTTTCTTTCCCTGAAAATTACAATACTTTTTTGTTAGTCATTGAGGGCGAAGTAAAGGTAAATGGCGACGTTGTTAAAACTGATAATTTGGTTTTGTTTAAAAATCAAGGTTTGGATTTCCAAATTGAAGCGACTGAAAATGCTGTAGTTTTGGTGTTAAGTGGTGAACCAATCAACGAACCTATTTTTGCACACGGTCCATTTGTGATGAATACGAGAGAAGAAATTGTACAAGCTTTTGATGATTTTAGCCGAGGAAAGTTTGGTTCAATTAATGCTTAGTTTTTTAAACTTTAAATAAAAAATTAAAACACATCATATAAAATATGAAAGCAGCAATTTTGAATAAGCTTGGCGAAGCACCTGTTTATGGTGATTTTGAAACACCGAAAGCTTCAGACAGTCAACTTTTACTCAATGTTAAATCGGCTTCTGTTAAAAATTTGGATAAGGCGAGAGCTTCGGGAACGCATTATGCGAGTTACAGCAATTTGCCGACAACGATTGGTATAGACGGCGTAGGAATTTTGGAAGATGGACGACGTGTTTATGCGCAAGGTATCACCGGAATGTTGGCAGAACAAGCTTTGGTTGCGCCACATCAAATAACACTTTTGCCAGATAATCTAGATTTTGAAACGGCTTCTGCTTTGCCTAACGCTGTTATTGGTTCGGCAATGGCTTTGTTGTACCGTGCAAAAATTGAAGAAGGTCAAACGATTCTGATAAATGGTGCAACGGGCGTTACAGGAATGTTGGCGGTTCAGTTGGCTAAATATTATAAAGCTGGAAAAATTGTCGTTACTGGACGTAATGAAGCCATGTTGCAAAAGACCGTAGATTTTGGTGCTGACATCGTTGTTTCGTTAAATCAAGATGATGAGGCGATTGTTAAGCAATTGCAAAAGATTCATCAAGAGCATCATATTGACATTGTCATCGATTATCTTTGGGGAAAACCGATGGAACTTATTTTAAAATCGGTGAAAGGTTCTAGTGTGAGCCACGAAGCAAAACCTGTCAAAATTGTGACCGTTGGCGAAATGGCTGGTGCTAACATCAATCTAGGTTCTGGATTGTTGAGAAGTACGGATGTTGAGATTTTGGGTTCTGGTTTTGGAAGCCTTTCACCAAAGGATTTGGAAGATTTTCATAAAAATATACTTCCACAAATGTTTGAATTGGCTGCGGAAGGAAAATTAAAAATTGAAATCGATGTCGAACCGCTTTCGAACATTGAAAAGGCGTGGAATAAAGATGTTGAAGCTGGAAAACGCCTTGTTATTAAAATTGCTGATTAAATTATAAATCATTTTAACCTAAATATTATGAAACCAGAATTTGAAAATATTCCGTTAGTAAAAACGGATAAACAATACGAAATCGAAATTGATGGTGCTAAAGCATTCATCGTTTATAGAGAAAGTGATGCGACGATAACGCTGATTCACACAGAAGTTGAAGATGCTTTGCAAGGTCGAGGTGCAGCGACTGCTGTTATCGAAAAAACCTTGGCAGCTATTGAGGAAAGTGGTAAAAAGTTAAAACCGCTTTGTCCTTTGGTTGTTAAATATTTGAAGAATCATCCCGAGTGGAATAGAATTGTTGCTTAAATTTAAACAAAAAATATTATGTCAAATATAGGAATCATCATCCCAGAACGTGCTGCCGATATTGGAAATTTTATGGTGGGAAGACTTTTGCCTTTCATCGAGAAAAGGTCGGTTGGGCCATTTGTTTTTATCGACCACATGGGACCTGCGGAGCTTAAGGATTATCAAAATTTGGACGTCCCACCACATCCGCATATTGGATTGTCAACTTTAACTTATCTTTTTGAAGGTTCAATTTTTCATCGTGATAGCGTTGGTTCGGCGGTTGAGATTCAGCCAGGCGCGGTTAATTGGATGACGGCTGGCAAAGGTGTTGTGCATTCTGAGAGAACGCCAGAATATCTTCGTCACACGGACAAGAAACTTCATGGACTTCAAATTTGGGTGGCATTGCCAAAACATTTGGAAGATTCGGAACCTACTTTTCATCATATCGAAGCTAAAGATATCCCAGTTTGGGAAGAAGATGGTCTAAAAATAAAACTGATTGCTGGTAAGGCTTTTGGAAAAGAATCGCCTGTACCCGTGCATAGTCCGCTTTATTTTATTGAAATCATCAACGATTCTGATGAGTCTAAAACGGTAAATATTGGCGAGCATCTTTATGGAGAAAGCGCCCTTTATATTTTGGAAGGTCAAATTAAAAATGATGGAAATGCCTACGATCCAAAGCATATTTTGATTGCAAAAGATACCAAATTATGCTCTTTTGAAATGGCTGCACATACAACGGTTTATATTTTTGGTGGTGAAGCTTTTCCTGAAGAACGTTATATCCACTGGAATTTTGTGAGTTCGAGTAAAGACACAATCGAAAAAGCAAAACACGATTGGAAAGATCAGAAGTTTCCAAAAGTTCCGGGCGAGACGGAATTTGTTCCGTTGCCTGCGACTTCGCTTAAATAAGTTTTAAAAATAAAAGTAGAAAGCTGCTCCTTGTCGAGCAGCTTTTTTTGTTTCGAAGTTTTAGGGATAAGTAAACAAATATGTTACTGAGATAATTTTCTTGGAAAATTGTTCAAACCGACGTTCGTTTTCTTATTCCAAATTTTGACCTTTCAATCTATAATTGAAAAGATGTTGTGCTACTTCGGAGCACATCTTTGCTTGCAATTTTGGAGATTTTTTTTGGGGAGCTCCGTAGGAGCGACCTGTTAATTTCTGTAGCTTGTTGAACATTTCTTTTTTTGAAACAACTCTAAATCATAAATTTTTGATTGCGTTTTTTTCCGTATTTTCGAGATTCATCAAAAACTAAATGATAAAAAGATTTTTCCTGTTTTTAATTCCAATGCTTTTTAGCTGCCAAAGCGAAAAACAAATTTTAAAATATCCAGCAAATATCGGTGACATCGAATATGATGCTAAAACTGACAATCCGAACTTCAAGCTTTGTTTCCCGCAATACATATTTCAATATTTTAATGATGATAATGAGTTAGAAAAATTCAAAGGTGAAAAATTGCGATTAGATAAAATATTCTTTGATCAATATAAAAACCAAAACATCAAAAATCAATCTGGACTTATTAGGATTCGGTTTGTTGTCAATTGTAAAGGCGAGGCTGACCGATTTAGGCTTCTAGAGATGGATCAGAATTATAATCCTTTTACTTTTGATAAAAAAATATCTGAGCAATTGCTTTCTATCACGAAGAAAATTGAAGATTGGCATCCCAAAAGTATTGAAGGACATTCTGTGGATTATTATCAATATTTGATTTTTAAAATCGAAAATGGCAACCTAATCGAAATTCTACCTTAGTCATGACAAAGTATTTGTTTTTAATTCCGCTGCTATTTCTAGTTTGTAAAATCAATGCACAAGTCAATTGTGAAGCTTTCAAATACAATGGTGATACACTTCAATACAAAGCCTGCAAACTTGTAGAAAATATTGACGAAAAACATTATCAGTTCAGTCGAGAGTTTCAAGAAGCTTATGATAAAGCACTTGAGATTTGTCCCTATTTCGCTTATGCTTACAGAGAAAAATCAGTGGCTTACACAAAAAGTGGCGATTTTATCACTTGGAAAACTTTGATGGATAAAGCGGTTAAGTATGATGAAAAATCTAATTTGGGCTATCGAGGATGGATTAAATATCAGTTTTTCAAAGACTATAAAGGCGCCATTGAAGATTTTGAAAAGCTTGAAAGCTTGACAGATAACATTGGTTATTCGCAGAATGGAGATTATCATTTGACATTTGCTAAAGCTTTTTGTTATAGTGCTTTAGGTGATAAGAAAAAAGCAATTGCGATTATGGAAAAACAAATTTCAGAATCAAATTACAATGTTGGTTTTTACGATTATTATCAACTAGGCGTTACTTATTTTCAAATTAAAGATTTCAAAAATGCTAGGCTTGCATTTGAGAAACAATTGAAAGTGCGGGAATTAGCGGAAAATTATTTTTATCTGGCAAAACTTTCAAAATTAGAAGCCTTGCCACAGTCTTACGAATCCAATAAAAATCTTGCAATTGAGGCGTATAAAAACGGAAATTTTATGAAAGATGGATACACGCATCATTTTAACAAAGTCTATTCGGAGAGTATAGAAAGCTTGTAAATAAACCAAAAAATATCACTAAAATTGCAAATACGATTATGATTAAATGGGAAATATCAATTTTTTAAAAGATAAATATGAATTTCAGCTGAACAGAATGGCGGCGTTCAGCGATGGTGTTTTTGCGATTGCGATTACACTTTTAGTTTTAGAAATTCAGATTCCTGATATTGATAAAAAAGGCTTAACAGACAAGGATTTGCTTATTCAGTTTGGGCAACAACTTCCGACTTTAATTAGTTTCGTTGTCAGCTTTTTCGTGATTGGGCTTTACTGGATGGCACACCACAGATTGTTAAAGTACGTCACTTCTATCAATCATAAATTGGTTTGGAACAACTTATTATTCTTGTTTCCGATTGTGATAATGCCTTTTAGTACAAAGCTTTTTAGCCGTTTTTATTACTCCGAAACCTTAAGAATTCCGTTTGCTGTTTATGCTTTAACCATTTGTTTATGTGGTATTTTATCATTTAATCTTTGGAAAGTTATCACCAATCCAAAAAACAAATTAACGACACTAACTGACAAAAGAGTTATCGATTACAATTCGATGCGAATTTTAATTATTCCGATTAGTTTCGCCATTACATTTTTGTTGTCTTTTGTGACGGTTTGGGCGTATTTAATTCCACCGTTTATTCCATTAACCACAAGAATTGTTTCCCGTTACTATCTTAAAAAATATCCTTATTTAAAGGAAGTACAGGAGAGTTAATTTTTTAAAATAGCAATTTAAAATGTTTATTGTTAAATAAAAGCTAGTCCTATGAAGCGACTTATTATTTTAGTTTTTGTGTTGTGCTTTGCAAACGGATTCGGACAAGAATCGAAGAAGATTTTCACAAGTGATATTGATAATTTTTGGCTTGCCTACGACAATATTCAACAGGCTAAAACTTATAACGAAAAGTTGAACTTAATCAACGAATTCTATATTAAAAAGGCATCAAAAGGCCTTGTGGCTTTTATGAAAGCGCGAGATTACAATGACAGTCTTTATGTAAAATTAATTGATGATTATCCGAAGTTTTGGAATTCTATTAGACCAAATACTTTAGCAATTAAAGATAAAACAGACCAATTGAGTAATGCGGTTTCGAATCTTAAAAAGCTTTATCCTGAGCTGAAAGATGCCGAAATGTATTTTACGATTGGTGGATTACGTTCTGGAGGAACGGTTACGGATAATATGGTTTTGGTAGGCGCAGAAATTGCAACTGGAACACCCAATGTTGATGTGTCCGAGTTTCCTAATACGTGGTTAAAAAAGGTTTTCGAGAGGCAGACTTTGGATAATATCGTCTATCTTAATATTCATGAGTATATCCACACGCAACAAGTTGGTGGGAAAAGTCGATTGCTTAACCAAAGCATCAAAGAGGGAAGTTGTGATTTCATAGCAGAACTGGCTTTAGGAAAACCTATTCAGACACAGTATTTAGACTATGGCAGAAGTCATTTGCCAGAAATTAAAGAGGCGTTTAAAAAAGAAATGTTCTCCAATAATCTTTCGAATTGGCTTTATAATGGACAACAAAAAGAGAATGCTGATTTGGGATATTTTGTAGGTTATCAGATTTGCAAAGATTATTATGATGGCTTGACTGACAAGGCAAAGGCGATTAAAGATATTATTCGATTAAATTATTCTGACAACCACGCTGTTGAAGATTTTCTTTACAAGTCAAAGTTTTTTAACGAAAAAATTAACAAAGGAAAAATTATTGAAGATTATAAAAAGCAACAACCTTATGTTGTTGGATTTGAGCCTTTTAAAAATAATTCGAAGATTGTCGATTCAACGACAAAGGAGCTTAGAATTACTTTTTCTAAACCTATGAATCCTCATGCTTTCTCGATTAATTATACTAAAAAAGGACCAGATTATTACCCAATTACAAAGGTTAAAGGTTTTGAAAATGATGATAAAACCATGGTTTTAGTTTTAGATTTAAAAGCAAACAAAGACTACGAATTTGTCATCACCAACAATAGTTTTCGCTCGAAAGATGGCTATCCTTTAGCAAAAGAAGAATATCTAGTTAAGTTTAAAACCAATTAAACTTAACTAGCTATCTGTATAAAATTATTTCTCGAAAACCAAGTAATCATAGGCTTTCAGAACAAGTCTACTGCCATCCATTAAGGCTTGCGGAGCTTTTGTAAAGACATTTTGATACTGTCCTTCCAATTCTTTTCCTTGAATGTCAACTTCCAAATTTTCAGACGACATGTTTAACAAAACCACAACTTCGCGGTTGCCATTCTTGCGTTGATATGCAAGGACTTTGTCGTCGGCAGAAGTTCTGATCCAATAGGTTGTCACAGCAGGATCGCCGCCACGAAGCGCAGGGTTTTCTGATTTTAAACTTAATAAAGTTTTATAAAAATCATTGAGAAGATTATTGCCAGTCCACGGAATTGGATCTTTGTCAAAAAACGCTAAGCGTTTTGTTTTTAATGGTAATTCTTGTCCATTGTACAACAACGGCACGCCGTTCCAAGTTGCGGAAAATACTGCTAGAGCAGGAGCGAGGTCGCCATATTTTTCATATTCGGTGCCATTCCAAGAATTTTCATCGTGGTTTGTTGTAAACCAAGCACGCATCGAATTGTCGCCAATATTAGAATAATCTTGAAGCAAATTTTTAAGATCTTGCAGACTTATTTTGTTTTGGTAAAAGTCTAAAGTCTGATGCATCCACTTCCAAGAGTAGCTGGCGTCAAATACTTTTCCGTATACTGGTGCATCCAACTCATCGAATTCCCCCAACCAAAATAGAGGCTTTATTTTTTCGACTTCGGGACGCGCTTGTTGCCAAAAGTCAACTTCGACCCAACTTGCAAGGTCGCAACGGAAACCGTCGATGTTGGTTTCTTTTATCCAATATTTCATCGCATCTATCATCGCTTCTCGCATTTTCGGATTGCTGTAATCGAGTTCGATAATATCATCCATGCCTTCGGCAGTATGGAAGCTTCCGTCAGGGTTTTTGCGATAGAAGTCGGGATTGGTTTTAGTCCAAGTATGATCCCAGCCTGTGTGATTTGCCACCCAATCGATAATAACATTTAAACCTAAAGAATGCGCTGTATTAACTAGATCTTTGAAGTCTTGTAAAGTTCCGAATTCTCGATTAACGCTCGTGTAATCTTGCGCCGCATAAGGACTTCCCAGACTTCCTTTCTTGTCTTGCTGAGCAATTGGCGTAATTGGCATTAACCAAATTGTCTTAATGCCCATTGCCACAAGTCGGGAAAGATCTTTTTCAACAGCTTTGAAAGTGCCTTCTTCGGAATATTGTCTGGTATTAATCTCGTAAATGTTGGTCGTGTGTTTCCATTCTGTTGGTTGGTCCATTGGTGTAGAATTTTTAAGCGGATGATAGGTTTTGTATAATCAAAAATAAACAAAATAAAAAAGCCTGACTCAACATCAGGCTTATTTTAAAAATATTGTTAACGATTAATCTTCGTCATCTTCGAAGACATCATCATTATATCCTTCTTCTTCCTCTTCTTCGTCACCGAATTCATCTTCATCATCAAAGTCAGCGGATTTAAAATCATCTTCGAACCCAAAATCATCATCCATAAAAGGCATTGCTGATTTTTTTGATCCACCTCCAGAAGCGCCATTTTTGCTAGGTGCTTTCAAAGGTACGTTTCCAAATCTGTACACGGTGATAGGATAGTTAACAGCAGATTTTTCGTCAACGATATCAATCAATTCACAGAAAAATTCCCAAAGATCTAAGAATCCATATTGGAATCTCATTTTGTCTCCTTTTTGTGTGAATCCTTCGCTGATATACACGTCGGACATAATCTCACCATCACCCTCGTCGCTCATATCTTCCAATGGTACGGCTCTACCTTCGGACCACTCTTCATCAGAAAAATAAAAGCTGGAAAGTTCTTCACCTGCAAGGCTAAAAGCACTTTTGATACCTAAGTGCAAATTCCATAAGGTTTGTTTTTCCTTGATCTCGATGTCTCTAAAGATGCTTTCTTTTGCATCTAAAATAACTCTTATCTTGTAAACCATTTTTTTCTCTTCTAAAAACTACTTTTACATTTATTTTGCTGCAAATATATGACAATTGAAAAAGGATAAAAGCCAAAAAAACACTTTTTTTAATAAAATATTTTACTAAATTTTAGCCCTTCTCAGACCTCAAATTTTTGCATTTATTTCTGCCTTAAAACTAATATTTTTTTTGAAATTACAAAGAAGATTTTTCTAATCTAAATTTGAATTTTGTCCCACTTAGATAAACGCTTTCTACACCGATGTTTTGATGATGTGCCTCCAGAATATGTTTTACAATCGCAAGTCCCAGACCCGATCCTCCATCTTTACGATTACGACTGGTTTCGACGCGATAGAAGCGCTCAAAAATACGGTTAAGACTTTCTGGTTTTATTCCCATACCATTATCTTCCACGGTTATAGAAACATATTTTGCTTCTTCTTTGGTCGTTATCGCAATTCTGGCGCCTTCGCGGTTAGAATATTTAATCGCATTTGAAACCAAATTGGTGAAAACCTGCGAAATTTTGTTCTTGTCGGCATGCACCATTAATTTTTTCTGGGTGCTTTGCAGTTCGAGTTTCATTTGTTGTTTTTCGGCTTCCAAATCTAAGAGGTCAAAAACTTCTTCCACCAATTCATTAACATCAAAATTGGTCAGACTTAGCTCAATTTGTCCTGCTTCGAAACGGTTAATCATGTCCAAATCTTTAACAATATTAAGAAGACGATCAACGGAACTATCGATGCGCTGTAGATATTTGTCGCGGATGTTAAGATCCTCCACGCCGCCATCTAATAATGTCGATACATAGCCTTGGATAGAGAAAAGCGGTGTTTTGAGCTCGTGAGAAACATTGCCGATGTATTCTTTTCGGAAGTTTTCCATCTCCTTCATCATGTCCATTTCGAAATCGTTTTGCGTGCTCATAAGACTCACACGTTCACCAAATTCTTTAATGCTAAGATCTGGCTCATGATCCAAAATAAAATTATCAGGCAGTATTTTTTTGATTCTTCTAATCTGGGTCTTGCTATTATAATTAAATAAAAACTCGAGGATAAAGTAGTTAAGAATCAATACCAAACTTAAAGTAGATAAGATAAAAAGGTTGAAGTCCCTCGATTTGAAATAGTCGTCATCGGTTTTGCTTTGGAAGATCAAAACAACCAAACCAATTACTGCGACTAAGCTAAAGGAAGCAAGTGCCGAAACCCAATTTATTTTTAAAGTTTTATTCGGGGTAGAATACATGAGTTAAATTTATAAAAAAAGATTTTCCTTAGAAAATCTTAGAGTTTGTTTAAATGTAATTATTTAAATTTTGCAATAATACAGGAAAGCTTTTGCTAAAACCTAAACAACCAATTTATATCCAATTCCTTTTAGGGTTTGTATGCTGTTGATACCTAACTTTTCACGAAGACGACGGATGTGTACATCAATAGTACGTTCGCCCACGATAACGTCATTACCCCAAACTTTTTCAAGAATTTCTTCTCTTTTGAAAACTTTGTCCGTGTTAGACGCTAACAAAAATAAAAGGTCAAATTCTTTTTTAGGAAGTAAAAACTCTTCGTTAGCTTTTGTTACTTTGAAGTTGTCTTTATCAATGATTAAATCGCCAAGCTCGATGTAGTTGGTGTTTTCGTTAGCTTTTGCACCCAATTGAAGAAGCGCAGCAACTTTAGATACCAATACTTTTGGTTTAATAACTTTAATAATGTAATCGTTGGCACCAGCCTGGTAACCTGCAAGTTGAGAAAACTCTTCACTTCTTGCTGATAAGAAAACGATTAAAGTCTTTTGTAATTCTTTTATTTGACGCATTTCTTGACAAGTTTCGATGCCATCTTTCTCTGGCATCATCACGTCTAGAAGTATAAGGTCTGGGATTATTTCTTTTGCTTTGGAGATGCCTTCCTGCCCATTGGACGCGGTGTGGACTTGGTAACCTTCTTTTTCTAAATTGTACGATAACATTTCAAGAATGTCCTGTTCATCGTCAACCAAAAGGATTTTCTTACGATTCATTTTTAGATTTTATGTTTCTCAAAATTAATAAAAATTGAATTGAATTTTAAGTAGTTTACATAAAATTAATATCTATCCAATTATATCGCGTTATTATTAAATTGATGTTAATTTAAAATTAAAAAAGGAAAGTTAGTTTAAGAGCTTGTTTAAGTTTTATTGATAAAATTTTCACAGCTATTTTGAGATGAATTTTTTATTTCATATTTGAGGATTTAGCAGGCTAAATCAAAAATGAGAAGCAAAAAATTGGCTTAAAAGAGCATTAAAATGTAGCAAAGAAGATCTGAATAGTTTAAAAATATGTTTCGGTGAAATTTTTAAATAGGCTCTAAGAGTTTCTAAAGATAATCGCAGTAAGGATATAGCGAGATTTAGCTCTAAAAGTCTTAAATTTGCTGTCTCATTATACAATTTTATGGAAGAAGAAAAAAAATCACTTAACTTTTTAGAGCAAATTATTGAAGATGATTTGGCTAATGGTTTGGGAAAGGACAAGTTGAGATTCCGTTTTCCACCAGAGCCTAACGGTTATCTTCATATTGGTCATACAAAAGCTATTTGTATCAATTTTGGTCTTGGATTGCGTTATGGCGCACCAGTTAATTTAAGATTTGATGACACTAACCCAGAGAAAGAAGAGCAGGAATTCGTAGATTCTATTAGAGAAGATGTGAAGTGGCTTGGTTTTAACTGGGCAGAAGAGCGTTATGCTTCTGACTACTTCCAGCAATTGTATGATTGGGCTGTAACTTTGATCAAAGAAGGAAAGGCTTATGTTGATGAGCAACCGTCAGAAGATATTACAGCACAAAGAAAAACGCCTTTCGAAGATGGTGTAGAATCGCCTTATCGTAATCGTCCAGTTGAAGAAAGTCTTGATCTTTTCGAGCGTATGAAGAATGGCGAATTCGAAGAAGGTGCGATGAGTCTTCGTGCAAAAATCGATATGAATTCTCCTAACATGAACATGCGTGATCCTGTTATGTATCGTATTCTAAAACGTGCACATCATCGTACTGGAGATACTTGGAAGATTTATCCAATGTACGATTGGGCACACGGCGAAAGTGATTATTTAGAACAAGTTTCGCACTCGTTATGTTCTTTAGAATTTGAAAATCACCGTCCACTTTACGAATGGTATTTGGATCAAGTATATGATAATTCTAAAGTTGCACCAAAACAACGTGAGTTTGCACGTATGAATGTGTCATACATGATTACGTCAAAACGTAAATTACAAAGATTGGTTGCAGAAGGCGTAACAACGGGTTGGGACGATCCGAGAATGCCAACTATTTCTGGACTTCGTAGAAAAGGTTACACTGCTAACGCAATCCGTAACTTTATCGATAGAGTAGGCGTTGCAAAACGTGAAAACCTTATCGAAATTCAGTTATTAGAATTTTTCGTTAGAGAAGATCTTAACAAAGTAGCAACACGTGTCATGGCGGTTGTAGATCCTGTTAAATTGGTAATCGAAAACTATCCTGAAGATAAAGAAGAGTTTTTAGAAACTGAAAATAATCCTGAGGATGAAAATGCTGGAAGCCGCAAAGTGCCTTTCTCAAGAGAAATCTATATCGAGAGAGAAGACTTTATGGAAGAAGCACCGAAGAAATTCTTTAGATTAAGCCTTGGCAACGAAGTTCGTCTTAAAGCTGCTTACATCATCAAAGCAAATCGTGTTGAGAAAGATGCTGATGGCAACATCACAACAATCTATGCAACTTACGATGAAGATAGCCGTTCTGGAAGCGGAACTGAAGCGAGTCAAAGAAAAGTAAAAGGGACTTTACATTGGGTTTCTGCAAAACATGCGTTACCAATTAAAGTTAATATTTACGATAAGTTATTTACGGTTGAGCAACCTGACGCTGAGAAAGACGTTGATTTCCTTAACTTTGTAAATCCAGATTCTTTGAAGGTTCAAAATGGTTTTGGAGAGCCAAGTCTGAAAGATGCTACAACGGAAGATCATTTCCAATTCCAAAGAATCGGATATTTTATTAAAGATAAAACGTCAACCGATGGACAATTGGTATTCAACAGAACTGTAACACTTAAAGATAGTTACAAACCTCAATAATAGAGGATTCTACATACAAGAAAAGCTTCTCAATTGAGAAGCTTTTTTTATTTTTTAGAAGTATTAAATTTATTTTTTAATACCAACTTTTTGCCAAGTACTCATAATGTAAACTACGATAATACCAATAATCGAAGCTGCAATTGAGAAAACAAACTTAGCGTTCTCCTCGTCCAACATGTTATTGCTCCAATTGATTCCGTAGAGGTTAATACCAATAAAAACTACGAATAAGACTAAGAATATTTTATAAAACAGCTGCATAATATTTAATTTTAAAAATGTACGTAATTCTGAATAAGTTGTGCAAAGTTAGCAGTAAATAATTTAATAGAGATCGCTAAAAGGATAATTCCGAAAACTTTTTGTAAAATTTGTAGCGATCCTTCGCCCATTTTCTTTTCAATCCAAGGTGCAATTCTCAAAACGATGTATACCAAAATCGTATTAAGGATAATTCCTAAAATAATATTAATCTCGTGAAACTCTGCTTTTAGAGAAAGTGTTGTCGTCAATGTTCCTGCACCAGCAACCAAAGGAAAAGCGATAGGTACAATAGATGCGGCGTTGGCTTGCGACGATTTTTGGATTTCGATGCCCAAGATCATTTCAAGAGCGATAATAAAGATGACAAATGCACCAGCAATCGCAAATGAGTTAAGGTCAACACCAATAAATCTTAGAATCTCTTTTCCAATGAACAAAAACGCAATCATGATAAGTCCAGCTACAATCGCTGCTTTTTCGGCTTCAATCTTACCGAATTTTTGGCGAAGCGATACAATAATCGGTACAGATCCAATAATGTCGATTACCGCAAACAAAACCATGAAACACGTAAAGGTTTCTTTCCAAGAGATGTGTTCAAAAAAATTCACAGATGTATTAATTTAATTTTTCGCAAAATTATGAAATATTTTTGTTTAATGTTCAATTGCTGAAAAAACCTCTTTACTTTGGGTTAATATATTTTCTAAAACTTCTGGATTTGCAATCGGAGAATATTTTTCTGTATTAATCGTGTCCTTTATTAAAGCGTATTTTTGATAAAAATTACTATTGCTTTCTTTTAAATATTGTTCAAATGTTTTGCCGAATTTTTGTGTCGATTTAACATTAATTTCATTTTCGAGGTTTGAAAACTCACTAAAGAATTCCGAATATTTTTTCTGAATTAATAGATTTTGCAGATAAGCGAAATGACTGCCAAGGTTTAGACTTGCTGTATTTCGGATAATCGTTTCCGTTTCTTCGATGGTTGTAATTTTTGGACGGGCTTTTATTTGCTCCTCTTTAATGATGCTTGCTAATTTTTTCTTTTGGTAACGATTTCTAAGCAAGTAGATAACCATTCCCATCGCACCAAGCAAAGCCAGATTGCCAAAAATAATCTGCCAATTCATGCTTTTGTTTTCAGATAACTTTAAACCTTCGGTTTGCAAAACAGGCGTATTAACTTTATCCAAAACAGTATTGGTATATTCATTAACACGTTGCATAGTTGATTTGGCATCTTCGATTTCTGTTGAAGTCATTGCACGAAGCACAATTGACTTCTCTCCAAGATCTTTATAAAGCTTGTTCTCTGGATTAAAGAAAGCCATTTTTTCTGTCTTAATAGAGATGTTACCAGCTTTTTTAGGAACAATTACGTAGTGTGCTTCTATGTCGCCAACGATGCCGTCTTTTTCTACTTTTAGATTTTTAACCAATTTTGGTGGGAAAACATCATATTCGTCTGTCGAAATAATTTTCGGCATTTTTTGAGCTGATAGATTTCCGCGACCAACCAATTTAACAACAATATCTAGAGGCTTATTGATCTCGATAGGTTGTGGAATGCTTTCAACATTGGTCATATCGACACTAAAGTTTCCAACAAAATTATTGAAATCTTCGGGCGCACCAGCAGGAAGACGTTTTACGGAAACATTTGTTTTATTAGAAACCAATCGTACTGCACCATGTTCTACCATATCTGCGGTAAAAGCTGGGATTTCTACCGAGCCTTCTTCTTTCGGGAAAATAATAAACATTCCGATAACCTGCGACAACATGCCCGATCTAGAATCTTGCTCGATATCCGAACGTTGCATGCTGATAGGTTGCACAAGGATATTTCCAGTTTTTGGAGGTTGGATGTTTTTAACTTTTCTAAAATTATCAACATCTCTTGTAATCACGGATAAAGTCGCAACAACAGCTTGGTTTTTATAAACCTCGCGATCATCAAGTTTTACGTTGAGGTATGTTTGATTGTTGTGGCTTGCTAGATTTCTTGTGTTGTCAGGGACACGTTTTGAAACGTCGCGCACCATAATGTCGAATGGCTCAGATTTGTACATTTTGCCATTAACTTTTACAAGCGCCGAACCAATTTTTAGGGAACCTGTTTGTCTTGGTTGTAATAAAACTTGATAAACAACTTGGTTAATTCTAATTTTCCTAACAGGATCTATGATTGTATTTCTATCTGAAGAATAATCCAACATTTCAAATTTTTGAAAATCTGGAAATTTCACAGGTGATTCTTGTTCTAAATCTTCACCACTGATTTCAACAACTATGGTAAGGTTAATAATATCATTAGTAGTAGCTTCTTTAACGTTGGTTTCGGACGAAATATAGACTTGACCATAACAACTTATGGTCGAGATTATACTAAAAATGAACGAAAACCAAATATGCTTCATTACCAATCTTTCTCGTTGGACTGTGGGATAGAATTGGCATTTTTATTAAGAATTCGTCGTGCCGTTTCTTTCTCTCTGTCCTGTACTTTATTTAAAATAGCGTTTTCAATATCTTTCGGGATTTTGTTGCCTCCTTCTTTTGGTTGTTGCGTTGACTGTTTGTCATCAGAGCCTTCACCATTTTCTTGCTTGTCTTTGGAGTCTCCATTTGGCTGATCGCCTTTTTGGTCACCTTTGTTATCTTGCCCGCCTTGTTTGTTTTTATCTTTTTGATCAGCGCCTTTGTTATCTTGCTTTTGATCTTTTTTGTTGTCTTTTTCCTTTTCTTTCAGCTTAGCTATTTCGTAGTTTTTACGAATGCTTTCGTTGTAAGGATCATTTTTTAAAGCTTTTTTATACATGTTGGCTGCGTCTTCCATTTTTTGAGTTTGCATCATGGCATTTCCCAAATTGTATTGTGCAGCTGCTTTATCGTTTTTATTTTTTGCGTATTGTTCCGCTTTTTGGAATTCTGCTTTTGCTTCATCATACATTTTCTTTTTGTACAATGCATTGCCAAGGTTATAATGTGCGTCAAAAGTTTTGTCGTCCAGTTTAGCGGCCTCCAAGAATTTGGAAGAAGAAGCGTCATAATTTTTCTTGTCGAATTGTCTATTGCCTTCATATACAAGAGTTTTGTAAGCTTCTTGAGCCAAAGCAAATTGACCAAGAATTACAAAAAACAATAGACTGAGAATCAACTTCATATTCATACCTGCAAAATTATTTCTTTAATTGTTAAAAACCCATTCCTAAAACGTTAAAAATGGGTTAAATATCCCAAGAAATAAGAGATTTTGGGAGAATTGTTAGTTTGCTATTTAGACTAATTCTATCTAAGTATGAAAATGTTGATTTTAAATGTTTAAATCTCGTTTTGGATTAAAGATATAAATGATTAAAAATAGAACGATAGAAATTGCCAAAAAGTATTGGTAATAATGTTCTGCTGATTGAGAATTAATATAAGACGTGTTCGCGTTGGTTGTCTTTTTGAGAACTTCGGTCAAAGTGTTAATTGCGGGATCCAGCTCGTTGCCGTCGATGTAGACGCCATCGGTGCTAGAAGCAATATTTTTCAATGATTTAGGCTCCAATTTTGTCATTACAGTTTCGCCATTTCTATTGGTTTTATAACCCATAAGCTGACCATAATAATATTCGGGAACGGGTGCGCCTTGTTCGCCACCAATACCAATTGTGGTAACGCTAATGCCTTCTTGGTTTGCTAATTTAATTGCTGCAGATTCGTTTTCTTCGTTGTTTTCGCCATCACTGATTAAGACAACTTTTCGAGCGCCTTTTGGTATAGATTTGAATTTTTTAACAGCCATTTGCATCGCACGTAAAAAGTCTGTTCCTTGCGTTTGCACAACACTGGTTTCGATACCTGTTATATAAGATTGCGCCGCATTATAATCGGTTGTTAATGGCATAACCGAATTGGCTTCACCAGCAAAAACGATGATGCCCACACGATCATTATTCATCTTCTGAAAACTATTAATGATAATGTCTTTGGCTTGTTGTAGACGACTTGGTTGGATGTCTTGCGCATTCATCGAGTTAGAAACGTCTAGCAAAAAAATGACATTGTTCATTTTTTGTTGCGTTTTTATTTCTTGTTTGCCTCCCAAAAGGTCAATCATGGCAAAAATTAAAAACAGTATTGCAAAGAAAAATAAACTCGGAAATATCTTCGAAAACGAACTTGATTTTGCAAACAACTGATCTCGAAATTGAGCGTCTGCAAAGGCTTCACGCTTCTTTTTTTTCCATCTTATAAAGCTAAACAGCAACAATCCAATTACGGGAAGCAAAAGGAAAAGTAGGATGTACCAATAATTATCTAAATAAAAATCCATGGGTCTAGCTCAATATTTTATATACAAACCATCTTAAGAATATGTCGAACAACAAAATTGCCAAGGCAATCCAAAGGAATGTGCGGAAATATTCTTGATATTGATATAGTTTTGATGTTTTAATATCTGATTTTTCGAAGCTGTTAATATCATCGTAAATTTCTTGCAAACTGTCATTAGAAGTAGCTCGGAAGTATTTTCCACCTGTTCTGTTGGCAATTTCTTTTAAAAGATTTTCGTCCAAATCCGTTTCTTTTTCGGTAAAAACGATTTCACCAAAAATATCAGTTGCTGTTGGGAAAAGTGCATAACCACGACTTCCAATACCAATCGTGTAAACTTTAATACCGTTGTTTTTTGCAAGTTCTGCGGCAATTTCTGGAGGTGTCGCGTTGGTAACATTATTTTCACCATCCGTCATCAAAATAATGATTTTACTTTTTGCTTTAGATTCTTTCAAATGGTTAACGGCAACAACAAGACCTTCGCCAATAGCAGTTCCTGGCTGTAGTTCGGTTGGGCTAAGTTCTGATATTTCGTCAGTAACCACTTGGTGGTCAGTTGTTAGAGGAACTTTGGTGTAAGCTTCTCCAGAATAGGCAACCAATCCGATTCGATCATTTGGACGCTGGTTAACGAAGTTTTTAGCAATCTTTTTTAAAGCTTCAAGACGATCAGGGTCAAGGTCTTTTGCTAACATACTTAGCGATACATCCACGGTTAGCATAATGTCAAGACCTTTGGTCTCATCGCGGTCATCCGTTATTGTGAAAGTCCTTGGACGCGCCATTGCAATAATTAAAGCTGACAAAATAAGACATTTTGAAAATCTTAAAAATGCCATTACCAATCCCAAACCGCCAGCTGGACGCATTGCTTGGGTTGTTGGTACTTTAATACCTTTTGGTTTTTTTCGAGCTAAATCTAAAATGATCAAAGGCACGAAAACCAAAAATAGCAGCAACAGCCAAGGGCTATAAAATTCAAAATTGAAATTCATTATTCTAAAGTCGTTCGCGCATTTAGTTCATAGTTCTTATTTGCTCAGCTTCCACATCTTTGGTAGAGCGTTGTACCATAGCTTTGATGTCGTTAAAGTCGTTTTCCATCATCTCGCTGGTTGGGATTGTTTTCGCAAACTTTACCAAATCTCCGCGTTGGAAAATTTCTTCAATGACGTTTTCATTTTGCTCCGAAATAATATTGCTTCCTTTCATATAATCAATAAGGTCATCGGTTAACAAAACATTAGCTGGCATTTTATATTGTTTCGTTAAAAACTCTCGTGTAATATCAATCAGCTCAACATAAAACATTCTGTAATCCCCGTTTTGGATGTAGTTTTTCTTTTTGAGACGTTCCAAATCTTTGAGTGTTTGGTTGGTCAAAACTTTTGGGCTGCCTTTTACTTTTCGTCCGTATTTGATGTAATAAACGATTAGGAAAATAATACCGATAATCGCTAAGCCTACTAGAATGTAGAATTTGTAAAGCTCCCAATAATCTTTAATATCGAGATTAACCTGCTTATTTTTCATAATGTCGTTGATGACATCATCTTTTTTTGCAGTGTTAATAACTTCGACTTCATACGGAATTGTCTTCTGGATTTGGTCGCCGATTTTGATATCTAAAGCTGGGATTTTGAAAGTTCCTTCTTCGAAAACTTGGAATTTTACAACACGAAAATATTCGTTTTGTTGTTTAGAAATGCTGTCACTAACCACTTCAAAATGAAAAGGAAGCAATTCGTTTTTTGGAGATGCTACAACATCTTTTCCTTGGAGATTATCGATTTTTAGCTTGTATTCGCCAACTTCTCCCAAAGCCAAAGTCGTATTGCTAAGATTGGAAGAAAGCGTTTGTCCAAATAAAATTTGACTTAAAAAAACTAAAATCGCGATATATGAAAACTTGAAATATTTCAAGGCTTAAAATTCTATTTTTGAGGTTAAACTACTTTTTTTGAAAATATTGATACAAAAATTTGCTGTAATCTTCGTTGGTTGTCATGTTAATTAAGCTCGCAGCACTGTTTTCAAAAGATTCTTGCAAGTGTCGAAATTTTTGCTTTTGATGCTCTGCAAACTCATATCGCCAGCGAGAATTGGATGTATTGACCCAGACTTCTTGTCCTGTTTCCGAATCTTGCAATAATGCATAACCAACATTTGGAATTTCTTGGTCTTTTTGGTCATAAATTCTTAAACCTAAAAGTTGATGCTTTTTTGAAGCAACCGACAAAACACGTTGGTCGAAATCATCTTGAAAGTCAGAAAACAAAAACAAAAAAGATTTCCGTTTAAAAACGCTCATCATATAATTGAGCGCACCGTCCAAATCGGATTTCGATGGAACATAATCCGCAGTCAAAATATTACTGATAATCGACAAGACATGCTTTCGTCCTTTCTTTGGCGGAACAACTTTGTAGACTTTATCAGCAAACAGAATTAGTCCAACTTTATCGTTATTTCCAACAGCCGAAAAAGCAAGCGATGCGGCAACTTCTGCAACAAATTCGCGTTTTAATCCGTGGTGCGTTCCGTAGTCCATGGAAGCCGAAATATCAACCATGATAATCATCGTCAGTTCGCGCTCTTCTTCCATAACCTTTACGAAAGGTTCGCGGAAACGTGCGGTTTTGTTCCAGTCGATACGTCGGATATCGTCCCCAAATTGGTAAGGTCTAACTTCCGAAAATGTCATCCCTTGACCTTTGAAATTGCTGTGATATTGCCCCATAAGACTCGCTTCCGTCTTCTTGCGAGTACGGATTTCGATTTGTTTTACTTTTTTGACAATATCTTTTATTTCCATTTTTTGTTAATGTAACAGTGATTCGTAAATCCTAAATCTAAAATCGTAAATCTAAAATCGTAAATCTAAAATCGTAAATTGAATTACGGTGCTTGTATTTTAGCTAAAATTCTATCAACGATTTCATCTTGCGATACTTCTTCAGCTTCGGCTTCGAAACTCAGACCAATACGATGTCTTAAAACATCTTTCGCGATAGATTTAACATCCTCAGGAATTACAAAAGCTCTTCCTTTGATGAAAGCGTTGGCGCGCGAAGCGATAGCAAGGTTGATACTTGCTCTTGGCGATGCACCGAAGTTGATAAGATTTTTTAATTCGCCCAAACCATACTTTTCTGGATAACGCGTAGCAAAAACCATGTCCAAAATATACTTTTCGATTTTCTCGTCAAGATAGATTTGGTTAATTAATTTTTTAGCTTCAACAATTTGGTCTAAAGAAATAACTGGACGGATTGTCGGGATATCTTGTGTAGAAATCATACGCATAACCTTTCTTTCGTCCTCGAACTCAGTATATTCGATTTTACATTTCAGCATAAAACGGTCGGTTTGCGCTTCTGGCAAAAGATAAGTTCCTTCTTGGTCGATCGGGTTTTGCGTTGCTAAAACTAAAAAAGGTTTTGGTAATAGCATTGTCTCATCACCGATGGTTACTTGTTTTTCTTGCATTACTTCCAAAAGTGCCGATTGTACTTTTGCTGGCGCACGGTTAATCTCATCCGCCAAAACGAAATTTGCAAAAACAGGTCCTTTTTTGATTGAGAAATCATTGTCTTTAACATTGTAAATCATCGTCCCAACAACATCGGCAGGCAATAAATCTGGCGTAAATTGTATTCTCGAAAACTGTCCGTGTACCGCTTCGGCAAGTGTTTTTATCGCCAAAGTCTTTGCAAGTCCCGGCACACCTTCCAATAGGACGTGACCATTTCCTAGTAATCCGATTAATAAACGGTCTACCATATATTCTTGCCCGATAATGACACGATTGATTTCTTGTTTTAGGAGGTTGAAAAAGTAATTTTGTTCTTTTACTTTTTCCATTAAATTTTTAATATCTTCTGATTGGTTCAGTTCTGACATAATTCGTTTAAATTATTCGGTAAAGGTCTCATAAATCCTAGCATTAGTCAACATAAGAAATGCCAATTATGAGTTAAATATTTGTTAAAAATCTATGCTGTACAAAACGTGCAGATTCTTGTAAAGATTTATGTTATAAAAGAATATTGGGTTATTTGGATTTTAAATGTTAAAAAACAGGTCTAAATCCTTTGTTTTTAGATGCTTCTCATTTGTCACATTCGTATAATTGGAGTAATTTTGAAGTTTAAAAAATTGACTTAAAATGAATTATCATTTTTCGGCACACCGACAAATAAGAAAAAATCTTTTAGAAATATTACAGAACACGCCTAAGGAGGATCTTTTTTTGATTCCTGATGGTTTTAACAATAATATCTATTGGAATATTGCGCACTGTGTCGCGACGCAACAATTGCTGCAATATTATCTTAGTGGAAATGCTTTCCGAATTGATAAATATTGGGTTGAGCAATACAAGAAAGGGACTTTTGCAAAGATGGATGTTGAGCAAACCGAAATTGAAGATTTGTCTTTTCTACTAATCGAAACGTCTAAAGTTTTGATGAAAGATTATGACGCTGAATTTTTTGAGGATTATACACCATATTCAACAAGTTTCGGAGTTGATTTAAAGAATATTCAGGATGCTATTATTTTTAATAATATGCACGAATGCATACATTATGGTTATATTTTGGCGCTTAAACGTGCGATTCTTGGTGAAAGATTAAGCTAAAATTATGAGGTCGATTCTTTATATTTTCGCATTGTTTTTTTTGATGCTGAGCAGTCAGTCTTGGACAAGTGTGACCGAAAAAGAAAAGACGCCAGAACGCTTCAAGTACTACCAAGCGATTGGTAAGAAAAATGAAACTTTGGAAGTAATCTACCTTACTTGGCCAGATAAAAAGCTTCCGAATTTTGTGAGACTTGAGGATTTTAAAAAATATGTTGATAAAAATGAGTTGATAGAACATTGCTTCTATGTTGACTCCAAAAAAAAGTTGGGACCAGAATTTTCGGATGATGTGCGTGACAATTTTGTGAAAAAGATTCCTGTAAAACTAAAAGGAAAATTTTTCGTTACCAAGCAGTTTGATGACAATTTTCCAACAAGAGATTTCGAAGAATTACGCCGAGTGAAAGAACTCGGATTCAAAATAGAAAATGACGAGTACAAAGTGTTCGTTATTGATTAAAAAATTATTTATTATTAAATGAAAGACGATTTTATATTTGGGCTAAGGCCAGTAATCGAAGCGATAGAAGCTGGTAAAACGATTGATAAAGTTTTTGTGCAAAATGCTTTGCAAGGTCCTATCTATGCAGAACTTAAAACTTTATTGACAAAACATAAAATTCGTCCCAATTATGTCCCGATAGAAAAGCTGAACCGTTTTACAAGAAAGAACCACCAGGGTGTAGTCGCTTTTATTTCGGATGTTCCTTTTCACAGCATCGAAGATGTTTTACCTCAGATTTTTGAAGAGGGAAGAGTGCCATTTATTTTGATTTTGGACCGATTAACTGATGTCAGAAATTTTGGTGCAATCTGTAGAACGGCAGAATGCGTTGGTGTTGATGCAGTTGTGATTCCAGAAAAAGGTGCTGCGCCAATTAATTCAGATGCTATCAAAACGTCGGCTGGTGCGATTTACAATATCAAAATATGTAAAGAAAAAAATCTGGCACATGCTGTTGATTATCTGCAACAAAGTGGTGTGTCTGTATTTGCTGCGACAGAAAAGGCTCAAAAATTGCTGTACGATGTTGACTTTACAGAACCTTGCGCTATTGTAATGGGTAACGAAGAAACAGGAATTTCAAAAGAAGTTTTGCATCATAGTGATGAGAAAATAAAACTTCCGATTGAAGGAAAAACGCAATCTCTTAATGTTTCTGTTGCTTGTGGCGCAATGTTGTACGAAGCGATGAGACAGAAAATAACAAAGACATTATAAACACGAACTTAGTTTAGTTCACAAAATAAATTGATGAAAAAGATTTTAGGGATTACATTGTTTGCGGCTGCTTTGGTAGCATGTAAAAAAGAAAATACAAAAACAGTTACCAAAGTTAATCCAGAAACAGGAAAGACGGAAACGGTAACCGTTGAAGTGCCAGCAGAAGAAGCAGTGAAAGCTGCGATTGTGGATAGTGCAGGTATTTACAAACAAAAATTCTTTTTGGAGAAAGGGAAAACTTATCCGTTAGTAGCTTATCAAAGAGATATCCAAAATGTGTCAACACCAGACGGGAAATCTGTTTCTGGGACTTCGGAATCTACAGACGAAATGACAGTAACGGTTAATGATTTCAAAGATAATGTTTACGATTTGTCGGTTAATCTTGTAGCTAAAAGAAATAGCACAAGTGCCAATGGAAAAACGGTTGTATCAGATACCAAAGCTGCAGCGCCAAAAGAGGAGCAACTGAAAGGTATGTACACCATTAACAAAGCGATTACAGGTAATAAGCTAGCCATGAAAATGGATGTTAATGGGAAAATTATTTCGGTGACAGGCTTTGACCCAATCTATACAAAAATTACGACATCCTTAACTGCTTTGGTTAAAGATGCTAAGCAGCGTGCTGAGATTGTTGGTAATTTTAAAAGAGGTTTTAATGAAGCGACTATTAAAGAACAGTTTGAGAAGAATCTAAAAATTATTCCTTCAAAAGGTGTCAAGATAGGAGAGAAGTGGACAACTTCTGAAGATATTATCCCAGGTGGCGAATTGAAGCTGACTTCTACTTATGCTTTAACAAAAGTGGAAAATGGTAAAGCCGAAATTTCTGTCAATGGTACAATCCCAACAAAATCGGATAAAAAAACGAATGAGGGTGTAACACACAGTATGTCATTGGGAGGTTCGCAATCTGGAACTATTATTTTTGACAGCAATACAGGATGGTTATTGCATGAGAACATCAGCATCAAAACCAATCAAAAGGAATCGATATCCGATGGCACAAAAAGCCAAAGTATGACGCAAGCTTCGACATCATCGATTATTATCAATCCTTCGTACAAGTAAGTTTTACTAAGTTGAGGCTTGGTAGCTTTAGTAAAGTCTAATGTGTATTTTTTAATATTATGAAGTATATCATAGAAATCGTTCTCGGAACAATCATTTTTTTCTTTGTATGGAATATTTTGAAAAAAATGTTTTTTAATTCATTTTATCGAAACTTTCCAAACTTCAATCCTAACAATCAGCAGCAAAACCAACGCTCAAATAGGGAAGAAAAGAAGTTGAAAGAAAAAGTTAATTGGGATGCCGAGACTGTAGATTATGAAGAAGTAAAAGAGGAAAAAAAATAAAATGGGAAAAGCCTTTCAGAGTTTCAAACTCCGAAAGGCTTTTGTCGTTAGAAATGGCTTTTTAATGAAAACAGGAAAATGAAGTTTTAAATCTTTTTAATGATGTGGAAAATTTTATATTTTCGCATTCGAATTATAATATTATAAATTTACGATGTTAATGGGGTTAAGGCTTTCAGGGTTCAAAAATCTGAAAGCCTTAATCTAAATTAAAATCAATATATCAACTGAGTTTTTGAATTTTAAATATGAAGAATAAGAATTTGATTTTTGCGGCGGTTAGTCTCGTTATTTTTGTGCTAATTGCTGTCTTATACGCAAATCCTATCATGTCAGGCAAAGAGATGATTCAGCCTGATATTGTGCATTATAAAGGTGGTGCCAAAGAACTTTTGGATTATCGTGCCGAACATGGACAAGAAACCTACTGGAGTGATGCGATGTTTGGTGGTATGCCGACTTATCAAACGGGAGTGCAGTTTCGTGGCGACATCATCAAAAAATTGGACGATGTTATCATGTTTTTGCCAAAGCCAGCCAATTATATTTTCCTGCTGTTTGCCGGTTTTTTCTTTTTGGGAATCGTGGCAACGCGTAATTGGAAATACGCACTTCTAGGAGCAACATTCTTTGGGCTGTCAACTTATTTCTATATCATTATTGCAGCAGGACATAACGGAAAAGTCCATACCATCGCTTATTTTGCGCCCTTGTTGGCAGGGATTTTATTAGTCTATGTTCGCAAAAAGTATTTGCTAGGCTTTGTTGTTACCACGATTTTCATGGGATTACAAGTCAGCGCCAACCACCCGCAGATGACCTATTATCTGTTCTTGGCTTTAGGTTTTTTATTCCTTTCAGAATTGATAAGAGCTTTTCAACACAAGATTACTTGGAAACATTTTGGTATTTCCACTGGGATTTTGGCTCTAGCATTCGCTTTAGGTGTTGGGATGAACTCACAACGTATTATGGCAAATGCCGAATATGTAAAAGAAACAGTTAGAGGAAAACAAATTTTAGACTCTGACAGACATACTTCGGGCAAGTCTGGTATGGACTATGAAAGTATTACAGCTTGGAGTTATGGTAAATTAGAAACGCTTAATTTATTCATCCCAAGATTAATGGGAGGCGGTAGTCAAGAGGAAGGTTCTGAAAAAATGATGGAATACATCCAAGAATGGTATCAAGCTAATGTGACAAGCGAAGGAGCGCATAAGCAGTTTATGAAAGGTTTTGTAAGTCCAACCTATTGGGGCGACCAACCTGGAACTTCGGGGCCTGCTTATCAAGGAGCAGTCGTTTGTTTCTTGGCTTTGTTAGGTTTTTTCTTCGCTTGGAAGAAGTATAGATATTGGATTCTTGGTGCTACGATTTTAACAATATTCTTAGCTTGGGGAAGCAATTTTGCATTCTTAACAGATTTTTTTATTGACTATGTTCCGATGTATAATAAATTCCGTGCACCATCATCAATATTGGTGGTTGTCGAATTATTATTTCCACTAATTGCGATTGTTGGATTGTACAGATTCTTTACGGATGATACATTGACTGACGAATACAAACAAAAAGTCTTAATGTATACGACAGGCGGCGTTTTGGGGGTAACTTTAATTTTGTTGTTTGCTGGAAAAGCAATTTTAGGATTCCATACAGACAAAGAATTAACTTATTTGCAACCCGATTTGCTAAATTATTTAGTTGGCGAACGTTTCAAAATGTTCCAATCGGATGCACTAAAAGCTATGTTGTATGTTGCGATTACTGCGGTGGCAATGTATTTTAGTTTCAAAAAGAAATTATCAGTTAACATCGCTTTAGTGATTATTGGTTTGGTGAGTTTCTTTGACCTTTGGACGGTTAACAAACGATATCTAAATGATGGAAACTTTGCGGACAAAACTTTCGCACAAAATCCTTTCCAGACTGAGAATTCAGAATATTTGATGGAGAAAGCTGGTGACAATCCTTACATACAAGGACTTCTTCAACAAGATAAAGTGAATAAAGTTTTGGAAACGATTTCGTCGAAAGACCAAACGCATTATAGAATTTTCAATACCACTTTGGGAACGTTTAGCGAAACCAATACCTCGAATTTCAAATCCTCTGTTGGTGGTTATCACGCGGTTAAATTGAGACGTTACGATGATCTTATCAACGCTTATTTCTACCAAACGGACAGCATCAGAATGCCACGTGTTCTTAACATGCTGAATGCAAAATACTTTGTTGGTGGCGATCAAAATCAACCAATAAGCTATCCAAACCCAGATGCCAATGGCAATGCGTGGTTTGTGTCAGATATCAAAGTTGCAAATTCTCCAAATGAAGAGTTGAAATCAATTGGCGATTTGGATACCAAGAAAATTGCAATTATCGGCAAGGAAGATCAAGCTTACCTTAACGGAAAGGCGTTGCAAGCAGATTCTACAGCATACATCCAGATTAAAAGTTATGAGGCTAATGCTTTAGAATTCGAAGCACAGACCAAAACGCCTCAGTTGGCGGTTTTCTCAGAGGTCTATTATCCGCACGGTTGGAAGGTGATGATTGATGGGGCAGAAGTGCCATACATCAAAGCCAATTATCTTTTGAGAGCGGTTTATGTTCCGGCTGGCAAGCACCAAATCAGCATGAAATTTGAGCCTGCGGTTATCGAAAAAGGCAAGATGTTCTCGTACGCCAGCGTCGGTGTTTTTGCACTGCTAAGTTTGCTAGGATTTGGCTTGTATTATAAAAAGAAAAATTCCAAAGAAGTTGTCGGTACACAACTTTAAAACAAAATAATCAAAAGCTGTTTCTTTGGAAGCAGCTTTTTTATTTAGGCGCCTTTTCCAGCTGTCACTAGTCGCTTTTTTCTCGGTAGCTTTGGTGCTTCGACTCCGCTCAGCAACCAAGAATTAGCTACCGAGAAAAAGAGCTCCAACATGCCGTTCCATCTGGGGCGCGACAATCTGCTGGTTGTATTTTGTAGGAAATTTTAAATCTTACGTGTTGAAATTTAATAAAAAATTAAAGTAAAATTAGATTTTAATGATTTGGTTTAATTTATTTTTGAAATATTTAAAAATATTTTTATTATGCCTCTAGTAAGAATTTCATTGTCTAAGTCGCATTCTTCAGAAACGCAAGACGCCATTTCGAAAGCTGTTCACCAAGCTTTGATAGAACATTTTAATATTCCTGCTGACGATTATTTCCACATTATAGAAGCGCTAAAGCAACCAAAGCTAAAATATCCTACAACCTATCTTGATGTGGCACATACTGATAATATTGTTTTTGTCCAGATTATTGCAGCAAAAGGAAGAACGACTGAACAAAAAAGAAATCTCTATCAAAAAATTGCAGAGCTAATTGCACAAAATACCTCGATAAAAACGGATGATGTTATCATTACTTTACTCGAAAACGAAAAAGATAATTGGTCATTCGGGCAAGGTGCAATACAAAGTTTTAATCATATTTAATAGGAGTTCGAGATAAAGTACTTTTTTTTATACAAAGCGTTGCTTCTAGTAAAAATCTGAAAGATTTTGTATCGAGAAGTTTTACAAGAAGTTCTCGATACATTTTTTCTTCATTTCATTACGAAAAAACACTCGAACTGACGTCAATTTCCTATCCCGAACTCAGGTTATTTAATAAAAATCCTATCGAACGATAGGATTTTTTTGTTTTGTAATTATGACAGTTAGTAGTCGCGGCAGGGATAGTAAGGGCGCGAGCGAAGCGAGCGGTCTGAAGAAAAGCTAGGCCAAAGTTTTGGCTTCTGAAGACGGAACCCCTGAATAGCCCGAAATGCCGCCCAAATAAAAAAGCTAAGTCTTACGACCTAGCTTTTAATCTATATTTTGATGAAATTATCTTGCGATATTTACGGCTCTCGTTTCTCTGATAACAGTAACTTTTACCTGACCTGGATAGGTTAACTCATTTTGAATTTTCTCCGAAATGTCATACGATAATTGGTGTGCCACTTCATCATTAACTTTCGCACTTTCTACCATCACACGAAGCTCTCTACCAGCTTGGATTGCGTAAGCACTTGATACACCATCGAAGCTTAGGGCAGCTGCTTCTAGATCTTTCAGTCTTTGGATGTAAGATTCCAAAACTTGGCGTCTTGCACCTGGTCTAGCACCAGAAATAGCATCCGCAACTTGGATAATCGGCGATAGAAGAGACGTCATTTCGATTTCGTCGTGGTGCGCACCAATGGCGTTAACCACTTCCGCATTTTCACCATATTTCTCAGCCCACTGCATACCCAATAAAGCGTGAGGAAGCTCTGACTCCTGCTCAGGAACTTTTCCGATATCGTGTAATAGACCAGCTCTTTTTGCCAGTTTAACATTTAATCCTAATTCGGCAGCCATTGTTGCTGCGATGTTTGCAACCTCGCGAGAGTGTTGAAGCAAGTTTTGTCCATAAGATGAACGGAACTTCATACGGCCAACGATTTTTACCAACTCTGGATGAAGACCGTGGATACCAAGGTCGATGATGGTTCTTTTACCAACTTCGATGATTTCTTCCTCGATTTGTTTTTGCGTTTTTTGTACTACTTCTTCGATACGAGCAGGGTGGATTCTTCCGTCTGTCACCAATCTGTGAAGTGAAAGTCTTGCAACTTCTCTTCTTACAGGGTCGAAGCACGATAACAAAATCGCTTCTGGCGTGTCATCAACGATAATCTCTACACCTGTCGCAGCTTCTAGCGCACGGATGTTACGACCTTCGCGTCCGATGATTCTACCTTTAATTTCGTCCGATTCGATGTTGAATACAGAAACAGAATTTTCGATTGCTTGCTCGGTTCCGATTCTTTGGATGGTTTGGATAACGATTTTCTTAGCTTCAGTTTTGGCATTAAGCTGCGCTTCTTCCATAATGTTTTGGACGTAAGCTTGCGCTCTTGTTTTTGCCTCAGCGCGCATAGATTCTACCAATTCTTCTTTAGCTTCCTCAGCAGAATAGTTAGAGATTTTTTCTAACATTTCAACTTTTTGAGCTGTAGCAGCATCTAGTTCTTGTTGTTTGCGATCAACAACTTCTTGTTTTTTTGCGTAGTCCGAAAGTTGCTTTTCTAGGTCTTTTTCTTGACGGCCAACTTTGCTAAGTTCTTCGTTTAGTTTGTGTTCTTTGTCCTTGGTTCTTTTCTCAACCTCCTGCATTTTCTTTTCGCGAGATTGGATGTTAGAATCGTGTTCCGATTTTAGTTCCAAGAATTTTTCTTTTGCTTGTAGATGTTTTTCTTTTTTAATAGTTTCAGCCTGTGTGTTTGCTTTTTCTATAATTGTCTCGGCACTTTTCTTGGCATCTTCTAAGATGAATTTTCCCTTAGAGTTTAGTGAGCTTTTGGAATACATAATTCCTAGAACTGCACCTATTACCAAAGCAACTATACCGATAATAAGCGTAATTGTGGTCATAATTTATAGTGAGTTATTTAATTAATTTTTAAACATAAAAAAACCTACAACAATCCATTATTAAGAGTAAACTCCTAATCAACACGATTTGAACTGTTTTTCATTATCTGTAATCTGCGACTAGGCAGCGCGCCATCTAATGAACATTCGTTCGGCAATTGTTTAGCGTTGAGTTTACCTGCTGTGTTAGAATTATTGTAGGCAGCTTGTATATTTGGAAGATTTTAGTCCTCCAATTCTCCTAATAACTGATTAATTTTTATCAATCGATCATTAGTATTTGTTAAATTCTTTTCATTATTGGTTAAGTGAACTTCGGCGTTGGTTCCTAATTTTAATGCACACATGGCTAAAGCATCTTGCTTGTCGCGTACATCAAAATTCGCTTCGAATTCCTTAATCATCGTTTCAATTTGTTTCCCAACTTTACGTAGGGTTTCTTCTTCGGCAGCGGGGACATTAAGAGGATAGACTCTTCCAGCAATGTTGATGGTAATTCTTCTAATATCCATATCTTATAATCCACTGTTTCGTAATTCTGCAATACAAAAATCAACCTCTTTTATTAATTTATTTAGGTGATTTTTCATCAATTTATTATGATCTGCATTTCCGCTTATAGCTGAATAAAGTTTTAAATCTTTTTGTTCTTCTGCTAAAACTCGATTTCTTTTTTTCTCTTCATCAAATTCATTCTGCAAGTGCTGATAGTCTTTAGAAAGTTCTTCATATTTGTCCATAAGACTAATATGTTTCTTGTGCAACTTCATAATTTTCTTTTCTAATTGCACGAAATTATTTTCTAATTCTGATAGCATCGAGTTTGATAAATTCTAACTATTACAAAAATATAAAAAAACTTCACAAAAAGAAAGATTTTTGGTTTTTATTTAATGTTTTAAATAAGAGCTTTTAACCGCTTGTAACTTAAAGATTTAGTTGATGATTTTTATTATAAAAGAAAAACTTTCACCGATTGATGAAAGTTTTATGTTGTTAAAATGGATATCCAAATGCAAAATTAAGCGTTGGTCGTAATAACTTATTTTTCATCATCACCCAACGTTCGCCTTCGGGCTGGTTAGGATCATACATTTTGTAAGCCAAATCGACACGTAATTTGATGTAGGCAACATTTAATCTAATTCCAAATCCACTACCAACACCCATTTGGCTAATAAATTTATTAAACTTAAACTGGTCGCCAAAGCCATTGTCTTTTAATCCCCAAATGTTACCAGCATCAGTGAAAACTGCAGCTTCGAACATCGTATTAATTGGAAGACGGTATTCGATACTTGTGGTAAGCTTTACGTTGTCCATTGCATAAGAACGTACTCGTGAATCTAATTGTGAATCCGCTGGCCCAAGACCTCCAAAGGCTACCCAAGCTCTAATGTCATTGGAACCACCATTAAAGTAAGAACGGATAAATGGCATATTGCTAGAGTTGCCGTACGGAATACCAATTCCGATAAATTGACGAATTGCCAAAGTATGCGGTTGTGCTCTATCTGCGAATAGTGTGAAATATTTTCTAAAGTCAAAATCAAATTTTACAAACTGAGAATAAGGGATTTTGAAAATCGTTTTTGTATTGTCTCCAATAATACCATCTTGTGTTGTATTTTTAGCAAATAATCCTAAAAAGTTACCTGCTACCTCAAGTTTCCCGCTAAAGTAGAATGGGTTAATTCTGTCTTTCTGCCCAATCTCGTTATAGGTATAATTGTAAATAAATGATGAAATAATAACATCTTGCGTCTGTCTGTCTTTGTTGGCAAGCGATTGACGATAAGAGTTGAATGTATCCGTTTGTTGAGGATCCAATCCTGATTGGAATTGTGTGTCTCTCACAATAATCCTTGATACATTATCCATCGTCAGTTGACCACTCGTATATTGTGCCTGCACATCTGGATGTTGTACAAAATACAAATCAAAAATCTGTTGTCGAATGTCATTGTCCGCCAAGAATAATTGATAATAGTTGTCTTTATTCTGTGTAAAACTGAATTGTGTATTAAACAATGTCAACTTGTGAGAAACGATGTCATTGACGTTGGCATAGTAACTAAGACCTGTGTTAAAGTTAATACGTCCAAGACCAATATTATTTTGAATTGCAGCACCTAAGAAGACACTCGACGTTGGAGAATAGCGCTTCGGAATAACTTTCCAATATCTTTTGAAAGGCACCCAAAGTCTTGGTATCTGCAAGGAAGCTTGCGTCGATAATTCGTAAGCGTTGAAGATGGCATTTTCTTTTTTAGGATCGCTTGTTGTACCAATAATTCCAGAGAAACTTAGGTTAAGGTTTTCGGCACCATTAAAAATATTTCTTGATGTAAGCTCCAAAGATGGCGAAAAACCAAAGTTCAGAATTTCGGAATAATGCAAGTCCATTCCGACTTTGAAATCGTATTTTGGAAGCGGTTTCAGAATATATTTAACATCGATTAAACTGTCGATTTGTTTTGTAGTTCCCTCATTACGAAGACCATCCGAGGCTTGCAATATCGTAAAATTGTTCATTGCAATCAGGTTACGTTTGGTTACATCAAAACTTCTTTGGTCATATTGGTCTCCAGGTTTGTAGATAATAGGAAGCCAAAGCGATTGCGGTTTGTAAGCAGTTGTATCTTTTCTATAAATATAGATGCCTCTAAGGCTGTCTTTTTTTAATGAATGATTTTCAAAATCTTTGATATTATCAGCTACTGCGATTTCAACTTTACCAATTTTAGGTTTAATAAAAGGCGCATCCAAAGAATCTCGATGGATGTCCATTGTTACAGGAACATCTTTACGACTTGATAATGTGTCTGCGGTAAAAAAGATTTGTTCTCCCGAAGCATTAAATTTATAATAACCTTCATCCTTCATCAATTGAGTGATGCGTTTCACTTCCTCTTCTAGAACGGTTTCGTCAAGAATATTTCCTTTTTTTACCAAACTTTTTTTGATGTTGCTTTCATAAAGATTACGAATGCTGGCATCGCTGATGTTGTAATAATAATCTTTAATAAAAGTCGCATCACGGTGTAGTATATTGTATTTAACTTCTGCTTTTTTAGCTAAAGAATCTCTTTTTACAGTATGAGAAACTTCGGCATCCCAATAACCTTTATTTACTAAGAAATTTTTGATGTTTTCAGTGCTGGCTTTCGTTTTGCCATCGCTATAGATAACAGGTTTTTCGCCTACCGTGTGCCAGAATCTGTTCCAAAATAGGTTTCTGCCAACATATTCGGGATGATTGTATTTAATAAAAAGAGAATCACGAAGTTTTTGATTTCTCATTTCATTAGGATAAGTCATATATTCTGTAAGAATACTGTCGTATTTTGGGTTGGCAGCATTATATGCTAAAAGTCCAATAGGAAAAATAAAAAAAGTTTTTTTATTAGGCTTTTGTGCTGCAAAACTTGGGATTTTGTCGCTTAACACTTTGCCATCTTGGTATTGAAATTCGTTTTTGGTCAACAAATATTCGCCAGCTGGAACTTTCTTAGTTGTGCTACAAGCGTGGAGTATTAACAAGACCAGACTTGCTGATAAACAAAATATATAATACTTTTGGGAATATTTTCGAAAATGCTTACTTCTCATAAAATAAAAATAATACAATCTCTCGATAAAAAGAAATTTAGACAAAAATACAATTTGTTTTTAGTTGAGAGTAATAAGATTATTAAAGAACTTGCGAATTCTAATGTTAAAATTTTAGAAATTTACTCCACAAAGCCCGAAGACTTGAAAAGTCTCTTCCGAAATGTCGATATTTTTGAAATTGACGAAAGAGAGCTTCGTAAAATAAGTTTTTTACAAAATCCAAAAGATTCAGTTGCTGTTTGCTCTTTGGAGACTGCAAAAGTTAATGATGTTAACCGCCAAATTATTTTGGATGGTATCCAAGATCCCGGAAATTTAGGGACAATTATTCGTTTGGCAGACTGGTTTGGAATAGAGCAAGTAATTTGCAGTCAAGATACGGTTGATCTTCATAATCCAAAAGTTTTGATGTCAACAATGGGCTCTTTTACTAGAGTTAATGTCTGTTATGTGGAGTTGGAAGATTACCTGAAAACCTATGAACATCCAATTATCGGGACAGATATGGAGGGCGAAAGCATTTATAAAAAAGAATTCCCATCAAAATTCAGCTTGGTGCTGGGCAATGAGGGGAATGGTATGCGTCCTAATGTTGAAGAACTTTTGACGGAAGTTGTGACAATCCCAAGATTCGGAAAGCAACAATCGACCGAAAGTCTCAACGTGTCTATGGCGACGGGAATAATTTTAGGTCAAATATTTTCAGATCAAAATTAATACTAAATCAGTTTTTCTAAGCTACTTGCAGTTTTGTGACGTTGATAGTCTTCCAGTTTTTCTCTGATAAATTTAAGAGCGAAAGGCGCAACATATACCAAAGCGAGGCCAATTAGTTTTTTGTTCCAGTTGGAATTGTTAAGATTTTTGCGCGCGTAGTTACCCACCAACGTGACTGCACCAAGGCGAACCGCCGTTTCCAAAAGTCCAGAATCAACTGTATTATTTGCAAGTCCTACTAAGCCTTTTGGCGAAGTGCTTTCGCGGATACTTTCCGAGACTTCGCGCATGATGTTTTTGGTGTTTAAACTTAAAGATTGATGTCCTTCTGCATCTTCGGTTTCTTTCAGATATTTATCGGTAATTCCGTTGGTAAGGACACTTAAGCTTTCTTTTTTATTTTTGAAAGTTAAAAGTTCTTCCATATTTTGAATATCGTCTCTAAGAAGTGCTTTTTTTCTTCTTAATTCGTCTAGATTGTTGTATTGATGTGACATAATTAGCGATTTAGAAAGTGAAGAACATTATTGGCTACAGAAGTTATTATTTTCTTTCTCATTGCTATGACAATTATCATTATTAATAAATAAAATCCTGCGACAATTAAAAATCCGTACGATACATTGTTAAGAGCTTGACCAATAAGGAAAGCAATTCCGAAGTTGAATAGTATTATAAAGAATGTGAATACCACAACCATCGTTAAGACGAAAGTAACAATCCCTGTTGATAATGAGGATTTTTCGATGATTTCTAGTCGTGTAAGGTCAATTCTCTTGTTAATATATTCCTTAAGTAGATCTATCATAGTAGATGTTTTAGTAAAGTTACAAAAATTTACAAAAAAAGGAACTTAGTGGACTAAGTTCCTTTATAATTCACTCTAGATTGGCGATTATTTCATTCCGTCTAGTTCTGTCTCAACATCTTTAACAACATCAGTTGCTTTAGACACCATTTGGTCTTTGTATTTATCATAACCTTCTTTAACAGAAGATGCGATGTTGTTAGCTGTATCTTTAACTTGAGAAGAGATTGTATTGTATTTGTCTTTCACTTGGTCAGAAACGTTTCCGTATTGTTCTTTCACTTTTTCAGACGTTTTCTGATATTGCTCGTTAGCTTGATCTTTAAGATCTTCAGCTTTTTTCTTGATTTTCTTTCTTGTTTCTTTTCCTTCTTCAGGAGCGTATAGAAGTCCCATAACAACACCAACTGCTGCACCTGCTAATAGACCTGCTAAGATTCCTGCTGAATTATTTTTTCTAGACATAATGTGTGATTTTTTTTGATTAATGTTTAACTTGATTAATTATAAATTTTTAGTTGCAACAAGTGTACCAAAGGATTTTAAGATTCATTAAACTTTGTTAAAATGTTGCTACTTTATATACGAAAGCATCAATTCGATAGTTTGTTCTTTTGTAAGGTCAGAATTGTCTATCAATATGGCATCTTCTGCCTGACGAAGTGGCGCAACTTCTCTTTCGGAGTCAATTTTGTCACGATCCATCAAATTTTGTTTTACCTCTTCGATGCTAATGTTTTCTCCAAAACCTAGAAGTTCCAAGTGTCTTCTTTTTGCACGTTCGTCGGTACTTGCGGTTAAGAAAAATTTGAAATCTGCATTTGGCAAAACCACCGTTCCGATGTCGCGGCCATCCATTATCACGCCGCCAGTTTTAGCCATATTACGTTGAGTGTCTAGTAAAAAAGCACGGACTTCGGGAAGTTTTGCAACTTGACTAACATTAGCAGAAACTTGTGGTTGACGGATTTCCTTATCGATGTTGGTTCCGTTTAGAAATAATTGAAGTTCGTCATCCTTTTTCTCAAAAATCAAATTAATTTTTGGTAGTTCTTCAATAAGTTGTTCCAAATTAACCTCCTTGTTTTCATCAAGACAATGTGTTAGCGCATAGTAAGTGATACCACGATAAAGTGCGCCAGTGTCCATGTGTATTAGTCCAAGACGTTTGGCGATAACTTTGGAGATAGAACTTTTTCCGGTAGACGAATAGCCGTCAATGGCGATAACCCAATTTTTTGTCATTTCTGAATTTCTGATACAAATTTAGAAATTTTAAAAAGGAAAAAGCTATTGCAAAATAAAGAAATTTGACTTAGAGCCTATTTGAAAATTTATCGTCGATTGCCACTAAGTTCTATAAGGTCGATGCTAAGCCCGAACATATTGACGTTGGAAGCATTGTGATAGCGTGCATGCGAATAATCGAATTTGAAATAAGAAATTTTCACACCAAATCCTGCAGAAACACCTGAGAAGTTACGTTGGTCAAGGACTGCCATTTCATTTCCTCTTTTAACATTATATCCAAATCTAATATTAAATGCTTGCTCTGGAAATAACTCGACACCAAAGGATAAATGGTCCATTACTTTTCTTCCAAAATTGACAGGTTGCCCGTTGATATTGGTTTCTTGCGAAATGTCAAATTTTTGCAAATCATGTAAAGTCACTGTTATGGCAGCTGGAAATTGTTCCAAAATTTTGGTGTATCCTAAATCTATTCTAAATGGCAAATCTTCTCGCACACCATTGAATGGCTTAAACTGATAACCAAAATTACGAGCAACTAAGGAAAGTGTTTCTTTGTTTCTTTCGTTGTGGTAAGTTACCCCAGCGTTTGCAGAAACAGCCATCGAACTGTAATTGTCAATTTTTGAAGTAACAAAATTAACGTTCCCTCCAATTGTCCAATCATCTTCTAGTTGATAAGCATAACCAGCACCAATTGAAGCATCCATTGCAGAAAACTCGCCGAGGATATTTGCACTTTCGTCAGTTCTTGGCATTTTTCCATAATCCATGTAACGTGCATTGATGGAAATTAAATGACCTTGCTCCAAATCTTTAACATAGCTTATGGTTCCGATTTTGGAATCGGCTAGATAAGATGCGTAATTTACAGATACCATATTATCCATTTCAATATTCATCAAAGATGGATTGGCAGCAGTCATATTAACATCGTAATCTCTTATCGACACGGCATCGCCTCCCAAAGCAGATTGTCGGGGAGACACAGGAATATCTAGAAAAGGATATACATTGGTACCTAATTGTGCATAGACCAAACTACTGCATATCGCTAAAGATAAAATAGAAATCTTCTTCAAAATCGCTTCTCTTATTTGCAAAAATAGATTTTTTTAAAATTTAACAAAATATTTAGACGTTAAACTTACTTCTTCATAACGTAATTCTGTTGCATTCCTTATATTTGCAGCAACAAAATTTTAAAAGAAAAATGAAACCTTAGCTTTTGCGGGGCATTGGACTGATTAAAATGTAATAAAAAAATAAAAGATGAAATATAAAAGAATCCTTCTAAAACTAAGTGGAGAAGCCTTGATGGGAGAACGTCAATACGGTATTGATAACGAACGTCTTAAAGAATATGCGGAAGAGATTAAAAAAGTAGTAGATAAAGGTTGCGAAGTTGCAATTGTTATCGGAGGAGGAAATATTTTCAGAGGATTGGCTGGCGCTGCAAAAGGTATGGATCGTGTACAAGGCGATTATATGGGAATGTTGGCAACAGTTATTAACGGAATGGCTTTACAAGGAGCTTTGGAAGATGCTGGTATCAAAACTAGACTTCAATCAGCTATAGAAATGGATAAAGTTGCGGAACCTTTCATTAAAAGAAGAGCTGTTCGTCATTTAGAAAAAGGTAGAGTGGTCATTTTTGGAGCGGGTACAGGTAATCCATATTTTACAACAGATACTGCAGCAACACTTCGTGCAATCGAAATTGATGCTAATGTTATCCTTAAAGGAACTAGAGTAGACGGTATCTATGACAGCGATCCAGAGAAAAATGCTGATGCGGTTAAATTTAATAGCTTATCTTTCGAAGAGGTTTTTGAAAAAAATCTAAAAGTGATGGATATGACGGCTTTCACTTTGAGCCACGAAAACAAATTGCCAATCATCGTTTTTGATATGAATAAACAAGGTAATCTTGAGCGTCTTGTTGATGGTGAAATGATCGGTACTTTGGTTAACTAAAATAAAAATTAAATGTCGAAGTTTTATTAATGTAGAAAACTCGACTCGCAAAATTAATTGTCAATTATCAAACTTTAAATATACAATGGAAGAATTAGAACTAATCGTAGCATCAGTAAAAGAAGAGATGAATGCTGCGCTTAAGCATTTGGATCACGCTTTTCAAAAGATTAGAGCAGGTAGAGCATCTACAGCTATGGTACAAGATGTTATGGTAGAATATTATGGTTCTATGACGCCTATCAATCAAGTAGCGAATGTTTCTGTACCAGATGCAATGACTATTTCGATTCAACCTTGGGATAGAGGAGCGATTAACGCAATCGAAAAAGCTATTATCAACTCTAACTTAGGTTTTGCGCCTTCTAACAATGGGGATGTTATTATCCTTAATGTTCCACCTTTAACAGAAGAGCGTCGTAAAGATTTGGCAAAACAAGCAAAAAGCGAAGCAGAGCAAAGTAAAATCGTTATCAGAAATGCTCGTCAAGAGGGAATGAAAGATCTTAAAAAACTAGATGGTGTTTCTGAAGACTTGGTGAAAGGTAGCGAAAAAGACATACAAGATCTTACAGATCAATATATTAAAAAGATTGATGATGCTTTCAAAGTGAAAGAAGCGGAAATCTTAAAAGTTTAAAAAATTAAAAGATTTAGAAATTTTCTAAATCTTTTTTTTATGTTAAAATTCATCATTTTTTTAAATTAATTTCAGATAAAATTTAAACAGTTATTCATTTTTTAAATTCTCATTTTTATTTATGAATTTTTTTGAAATTCATAATTCTATTTTTTTGCTTTTCGGGGCATAAATATTTACTATTTATTAAATATTATATTATATTTGCTGGAATTTAATTTCCTAGTAATAATGAGAGATAAATTCCTTACATGGGGACTGGTATTAGTCCTTGCTACGACAGTTATCGCTGTTCTTATTAAAGCCCATTATTGGATTCCAATTACGCTGGCTGCTATTTACATCTTAGGTATTTTCAATGCCACGCAGACCAAGCATGCGATTTTAAGAAACTTCCCTGTATTAGGGCTTTTCCGTTATATGTTGGAAGGGATTTCTCCCGAAATTCAACAGTATTTTATTGAAAGAGAAACAGATGGTAAGCCTTTTCCAAGAAATCAAAGATCTGCAGCTTATCGTCGTGCAAAAAATATTAGCGACACTGTAGCTTTTGGTACTCAATTAGAAATTAACAATAGAAAATACGAAGGTATTAAGCATTCTATTTATGCTAAAACACCGTCGCACGAATTGCCAAGAACAACGATTGGTGGTCCAGATTGTTTGCAACCATATAATGCGTCATTGTTTAATATTTCTGCAATGTCGTTTGGTGCCTTATCAGACAGAGCGCATATCTCTCTTAACAGAGGTGCGAAAAAAGGACAATTCTATCACAATACAGGTGAAGGTGGTATTTCTCCTTATCACATGGAAGGTGGAGATTTGTGTTGGCAAATTGGTACAGGATATTTTGGATGTCGTGATGACGAAGGAAAATTCAATCCAGAATTGTTTACAAAGTATGCAACGATGGACAACGTGAAGATGATTGAGATTAAACTTTCTCAAGGTGCTAAGCCAGGTCATGGTGGTGTACTTCCAGGTGTTAAAAATACACCGGAGATTGCTGCAATTCGTCACGTAAAACCAGGTATTACAGTATTGTCGCCTCCAGGACATAGCGCATTCTCGACTGCAGCTGGATTATTACAATTTGTGAAACAACTTAGAGATTTATCAGGTGGTAAACCAGTAGGTTTCAAACTTTGTATTGGAGATACTAAAGAGTTTGAAGAAATATGTGCTCAAATGAATGTTCTTAAAATCTATCCAGATTTTATTACTGTTGATGGAGCTGAAGGTGGTACAGGAGCTGCGCCGCCAGAATTCTCTGATGGTGTTGGTATGCCATTAGAACCAGCTTTAATTTTTGTAAACTCGACGCTTAAAAACTTTAATGTTAGAGATAAAGTTAAAATTATCGCTTCTGGAAAAGTGTTGACGTCTTTAGATATTTTGAGAGCAATTGCTATGGGAGCTGACACTTGTAACAATGCGAGAGGCTTTATGTTTGCTTTGGGTTGTATCCAAGCGCTTCAATGTAACTCAAATACTTGTCCAACTGGTGTTGCAACGCAAAACAAAATGTTGATTAAAGGACTAGACGTAACAGATAAGGCGGAACGTGTATACCACTTCCACAAAAATACCTTACATACTTGCAACGAATTGATTGCTGCGGCTGGTAGAACTTCTTATGACCAAGTTGATGCTTCGATGTTTATGCGAGGTGACGAGTTCGAGCATTTAGCAGACACTTACTTCCCTGATGTATTAGGAAATGTAAGAAAAAGATAATTGATATTAATGACTGTTTGATAGCAATATATAAAACCTGAATTCTTTTAATTCAGGTTTTTTTTGTTTATTTTTGTACATCTAAAAAAGTAAAAAGAAAGAATGAATTCCTACAAAAATCCTCTTGAAGAACGCTACTCAAGTGAGGAAATGCTTTACAATTTTTCCCCGAATAATAAATTCAGAACTTGGAGACAATTGTGGATTGCATTGGCAGAAATCGAAAAAGATTTAGGCTTAGACATCACAGA
>NZ_JASLDS010000054.1 GCF_030151385.1 Soonwooa sp. | reverse complement strand
AGTTAACTTTGCGAGAATAATATATTTTAATATGAGTTGTGGATGTAAGACATCCGGCGATTCAGGACATTCATGTGGAACAAAATCCTCGAATGGATGTAGCAGTGTAGATACTTGTGGAAATAGCTATAAATTAAATGTGTTCGATTGGTTGTCTGATGTAAAAAATCCAGGCAGCGCTTCCAACGAGTTCGTGGAAGTAAGATTTAAAAACGATCGAAAGTATTTTTTCAAAAACACAAATAACTTGCCTCTTGCGGCAGGTAACACCGTTACGTTAGAAGCGAATCCCGGTCACGATATTGGCGTAGTAAGTTTAACTGGAGAATTAGTAAAAATCCAGATGAAAAAAAAGAAAGTCGCAACAGACGGACTTCTTAAAGTTTACCGACACGCTACCCAAAAAGACATTGAAGTTTGGCAAGAACTTCGCAAAAAGGAAAATGATGTAAAAATCCAAGCCCGGAAGATTGCATATTCAATTGGTTTGGCAATGAAGATCACCGATGTAGAATACCAAGGTGATGGTTCCAAAATCACGTTTTATTATACGGCAGATTCTCGAGTAGATTTTCGTCAGTTAATTAAAGAATATGCTGGCGCTTTCCGTACCAAAATTGATATGAAGCAGATTGGCTTCCGTCAAGAGTCGGCGAAAGTTGGTGGTATTGGATCGTGTGGACGAGAGCTTTGTTGTTCGACTTGGTTGACAGATTTTAGATCAGTTAATACCAATGCAGCGCGTTATCAGCAATTGAGTATCAATCCTCAAAAATTGGCTGGACAATGTGGAAAACTTAAATGTTGTCTTAACTACGAATTGGATAGTTATATGGACACGCTTAAAGATTTTCCTGCCACCAATACCGTTCTTAATACTGAAAAAGGAAAGGCTTTCTGTATCAAAATCGACGTTTTCAAAAGAAAAATGTGGTTTGCTTATGTAGAAAACTCGATGGCTTGGTATGATATTGATATTTCGGATGTTAAGATGATGATTTCTGTTAATCAGGAAGGTAAACCGTCGCCAGCTTTGGAAGATTTCAAAGCGCAAAGTGCTCCAGTTGCTAATGTGGATTTAATCCAAGAAAGTAGCTTGGATCGTTTCGAAAAGAAATCACGTCCTAACAATAACAAGCAACGCAATAACCGACCTCGTAACGAACGCAGTAATAGCAACGGCGAGCAGTCAAATAACGATAGACCTAATAACAATCGCGAAAGAAGAGAGCGAAACAATTCTGGACAAAACCAAAATAGAAATTCGCAAAGACCTAATCAAAATGGTCAAAATTCTCAAAAATCCGAGGGTCAAAAAGAACCTAAAAAACCTGAGGTTGTAGAAGCGAATGCTAATGCAAGTGCAAATGGCGCTGAGCAAAAGAAGCCGAAAAAGCCGTTCAATAACAATAAGAAGAAGTTTCATAAAAAACCAAATTCTAATCCTAATTCCAACAATGGAAACAATGCGTAAGTTTTTAGGAATCTTTGTTTTAGGACTTTTTTGTCTTAGTTGTAGTAATGCTGATGAGGTTGTGGTGATGCAATCGCTAAATGGTGTTTGGAATAAAAATAAGTTGCAGGAACTAAGTTTTGATGTCAAAGACCATCAAAGTCCGAAAAATATTATATTTGTTGTTAGAAACAATGATGCATATCCTTATAGTAATCTAAGATTAATTGGGACGATTTTTGATGACAAGAATAAAGTTTTGTCAAAAGACACACTCAATTATGTTCTTGCCAAACCTAATGGACAATGGTTAGGTACAGGATTTGGAGAGACTAAGGAGATTTTGTTTCAGTATAAAACGGATTTCAAATTTCCAAAAGATGGGAAGTATAGTATCGGCGTTATCCAAGCGATGCGCAAAGATGATCTTCCTGGAATTGAAGATTTGGGTGTTAAAATTGTAAATGTAAAGCCATAAATAATATATGGAAGACGATAAAAAATCAAAACCTGCCAGTGGATTTCCATTGCCTCCCAAGAAGAAAAAAACTTCAACGGGTGTTAAAAGATGGATTAGATTTGTTTGGATAGGATTAATTTTAATAATTCTGGGAGTTTCGGGATTATTTTTTGCTGTTTCACAAGGTTTCGTAGGTGATATGCCAGAGGTTAAAGATTTGGATAATCCAGATATTTACATGGCGTCGGAAATTTATTCTTCTGACAATCAGTTGCTTGGTAAGTTCGAAAAAGAAAAAACCAAGCCTGTGACTTACAAAGAGTTGCCACCATATTTGGTGTACGCACTTCAAGCAAAAGAAGACGAGCGTTTCAAAGAACACTCGGGTATTGACCTGAAATCTATTGCTAGAGCTGTCTACTTCGGTGGTGATAGAGGTGGAGGTTCGACGATTACACAACAGTTGGCAAAACTACTTTTTACAGGTCAAGCTTCTCAAAACAAATTTCAGCGTGCCTTCCAAAAGTTAAAGGAATGGTGTGTGGCTGTTAGTTTGGAAAAGCGTTACACCAAAGAGGAAATTATTACTTTATATTTTAATAAAATGGACTTCCTTTTCAATGCTAAAGGTATTGAAATGGCATCTAAAGTTTATTTTAACAAATCGACAAGCGAATTAACTTTACCAGAAGCTGCAACTTTTGTGGCAATGTTGGAGGCGCCACGTCGTAACAATCCGTACCGTAATCCAGAAAGAGCAAAAGACCGTCGCGACGTGGTTCTTAAGCAAATGATGGATACAGGTTATATCGATCAATCGACTTATGACAAAGCAGTTGCAACGCCAATTGTTGTGAACTTCCAAACGATTGAACGTGTTGATGAAGGTTATTCTGCTTATTATAAATTTTATTTAAGAAAGGAAATTCAACAATATCTTGACGAGTACGAAAAACAAACCGGTAAAGAACTTAACCTTTACAAAAACGGTTTGAAAATCTATGTTACTTTGGATTCTAAAATGCAGAAATATGCAGAAGAAGCGATTAAGGAACATTTAACTGTACTTCAAAAGAATTTTGATGCCGAAATGAAATACAACGCCAATCGTCCTTATTACAATTTGAACAAAAAACAAATTGATGGATTGATGATGTCTGCGGTTAGAAGAACTGGACGTTACAAGCAAATGAAAGCTGAAGGAATGCCAGAAGATTCTATTATGATGGATTTCAAAACACCAACTAAGATGACGCGTTTTTCTTGGAATGGTGAGGAAGAAGTTGAAATGACGCCTTGGGATTCTATCCGTTATCATAAGCAAATTGCGCAAGCTGGACTTATGTCGATGGATCCGCAAACGGGTGACATCAAAGCTTGGGTTGGTGGTATCAACTGGCAACACTTCCAATACGATCACGTTAAGCAAGGTAAGCGTCAGGTAGGTTCGACTTTCAAACCATTTGTATATGCAACAGCAATTATGCACTTAGGAATGACACCTTGCTCTGAAGTTTCGAATGCTACTTATTCTAAAGGGAATTGGTCAGTACCAGGTAATGGTGCGATGTTAACCCTTAAGAATGCGATTGCGTACTCGAAAAACCCTGTGGCGATTCGTCTTGCTGAAATGGCTGGTACTAAGAATGTTATCCAGACGGCAAGAGATCTTGGTGTAACAGATCCAATTGATACAAGTTTGCCAATGGCGCTTGGTACATCAGATATTACGATTTACGAAATGTTAGGTGCTTATAGTACTTTTGCGAACTTCGGTAATTATACCAAGCCAGAGATGATTTGGCGTATTGAAGACGCTAATGGTCGTGTAATTAAAGAGGTGAAACCTGTCGTTAAAGAAGTAATGAACGAGATGTATGCTTACACGATGATTGATTTGATGAAAGGTGTAACAGAGTTTGGTACAGCTTCTGGAGAATTAAATCGTCGTGGTGTTAAAGCTGCAGAGATTGCTGGTAAAACAGGTACAACGCAGAAAAACTCCGATGGTTGGTTTATGGGAATTGCTCCTAAATTGGCAACCGGTGTTTGGGTTGGTTGGGAAGACCGTGCAACACACTTTAGAAGTACTGGTGAAGGTCAAGGTGCGAAAATGGCATTGCCGATTTGGGCGATATATATGAAGAAGGTCTATGCTGATAAAACATTGAACATCTCACCTGAAGATAAATTTATCAAACCTACTGATTGGACAGGAAGTTGCTCTGACCTTAGTGGACTTCGGGGCGGTTATGGTGACGAAGGTGGATTGAGGACAATTGATGAAATCAAAAATCCGACACCACCGCCATCGAGCAATCATGGTACTTCGCAACCGAAGAAGGAAGAGAATCTCAATGAGAAACTTAACTCCGGAGACGATATTGATTTTAATAAATAATACTACAGCCCACTTTTTGTGGGCTTTTTTTAACAATGAATATTACTAAGATTACACATAATTTTGTCGACACTTTTCCTGGAGATTTTTCAGGAGATCTGCATCAGAGACAGACACCAGGATTTCTTTTTGCTAAAGTACTTCCTGCTGAATTTGACAAACTTGAACTAATTTCTTTTAATCAAGAATTAAGTCAAGAAATCGGTCTTGGCGATCTCGGGCAAGATTTAGACTTTTTGGCAGCGCAGCATTTACCAGAAAATGTTGAAACCTATGCAACAGCCTATGCTGGACATCAGTTTGGGAATTGGGCTGGACAGTTAGGTGATGGACGTGCGATTTTTGCTGGCGAAATCACGAATGATAATAGACAAAGTTTTGAACTTCAATGGAAAGGTGTTGGTGCAACACCTTATTCTCGTTTTGCTGATGGTAGAGCGGTTTTGCGATCTTCGGTGCGTGAGTTTTTGATGAGTGAAGGGATGTTTCATTTGGGTGTTCCGACAACCAGAGCTTTAAGTTTGGTTAAAACTGGTGAGTGGGTAACACGCGATATTGCCTATGATGGACATCCAAAGCAAGAGCAAGGCGCGACTGTACTTCGCGTTGCGGAATCTTTTCTAAGATTTGGGCATTTCGAATTGTTGGCAGCCAGAAAAGAGTATGACACCTTACAAAAGCTAATTGATTTCGCGGTCGAGAATTATTTTGTTGAGGTTGATGTCAATTCCGAAACCAAAAACTTAGACTTTTTTAAAGCTATTGCCAGTCGCACAGCAACAATGATTATCGAATGGTATCGTGTGGGTTTTGTGCATGGTGTGATGAATACCGATAATATGTCGATTTTGGGTTTAACAATCGATTACGGACCTTATTCGATGATGGACGAATACGACTTGGAGTTTACGCCCAATACAACCGATTTGCCAGGAAAACGTTATGCTTTTGGCAAGCAAGCTCAGATTGCGCATTGGAATCTTTTGCAATTAGCAAATTCTTTGTTTCCCTTAATTAATGATGAAATGGCATTGCAAACAATTTTGGAAGATTATGCATCTAATTTTTGGAAACTTCATGATGAGATGCTTTGCAAGAAATTCGGTTTTGATGCTTTGTTAAAAGGAGACGATCAATTGTTCACGACTTGGCAACAAATGATGCAAGATTTAAAGTTGGATCACACTTTGTTTTTTAATGTTTTAACAAACGAAGTTGTCTCTGAGAAAATGGAAGCGGATCAATTTAACCAAACATTTTATTCCAATCCAAGTGCTGAAGATCTAGAACGAATTCATTTGTTTTTAAAATCTTATCAAGAGCGTTTAGCACAAAATAAAATTTCAAGAGTTGCAGCGCAACAGCTCATGTTAGCAAACAATCCTCAGTTTATTTTGAGAAATTATTTGTTGTATGAAGCGATTCAAGATTTGGAAAATGGTGACCAAACTAAATTTGATATTCTTTTAAAAGCTTTAAAAAATCCTTATCAAAAAGTCGACGAAAGTCTTAATCAAAAGCGTCCTCAAAAATATAATTTAATCTACGGCTGTTCGCAATTGTCTTGTAGTTCGTAGCATTTTTAAATAAAAAATCCTTTCAAAATTTCAAATTCTGAAAGGATTTTTGTTTTTAGTAGCATGGTTTTAAAACAATTCTTATTTTTACACTAGTTCGTTCATTTTTTTGTTGGCTATGTTGAGGGATTTCTAATTTTTAAATCAGATTTTATGAAATATATTTTATTCCTTGCACTTGTCTTTTGCGTTGTTTCTTGTAAACACGATCACAATTATATCAACTATTATAATGAAGTCTATCGCATTGACAGTATTTATCGTTTCAAAAAAGATACTTTGTCAGCGATTGGTCAATATCGAAAATTGTTTAAAAAGTACGAACCTGTTCAAAATGTAAGACTGCAAGAATATGAAAATTTTATCCGACTTTCTGATAAGTACAAGTTAAAGTTTGGTGGCAAAAAAGCACTTTATAAATTAATTCCGCAAGTTGCTCCTTATTGGAAATATAAAAGGCAAGATCCTGTGTTTATTGGTCTTTACAAAAAGTATGGAATCGATAGTCTCGAAATGGAGCGTAAGTTTACCGATTGGAAAAAAGGTTTGAATAAGCAATTGGTAGATTCTTTTTCTATTGCGTTTGATAGAAGTCAAGGTCTCCAACAAAGTGATTCTTTGGGAAGTTTACGAAAATTGGAAAGTAAGAAAAATGCTGATTTGATGCTGTGGACTTTTAAGAATTTTGGTTATCCGTCACTACAAAAGATTGGCTTGTATGGGAATAACGAGGTTTTTATGCCAATGTCCTCTTTTTTGAGTCGCCTAGCTGAATCCGAAGATTATGATTATTTTAAGACAAAACTTTTAGACTATATTAAATCTGGTGAATGTCCACCAAGAGACTATATTGATATGGTTGAAATGTACAATGCTTCTCATAAAAAAGACACTGAATACGGAATTTATTATCCAACAGATTATGTTTTGGATAGTGTTAAAATCGATCGCAGTCGAAAGCTCATTGGTTTTCCAAGTATTAAACAATGGGGGAAAATCTCAATAGAATCTTGGAAGAAATAGTATTTTTTTTGTTTTGGTTATATGGTTTTTGATCTATTAATGATAATGTTATGATTCGGTTTTTATATTTAATGTTTTTTTGGTCTACGGGACTTTTTGCACAAAATAAGATGTTCTTGTATGATTATAAATTTATTCCAGATTCTACCAACAGAGCACGCATTGAAAATCGAATAATGGCTTTAAATATTGATCAGAACAAATCGGAGTTTTATGAAGTTGCAAGATTTCAGTCTGATTCAACTTTGGCCGCTGACTCAAAAAAGGGCTTGTTTTCGATGCCTCCAAACAAAAACATGATTGACGAAAGGATTGTAAAAAGCAAAAATTCTACAAAGATTGATTTTATAAAAGCTTTAGGACTTGACTCAAAGTATTTTGTTACTCAGGATGTCATTCTAAATTGGAAACTTCTACCTGAGTTCGGAAATGTTTTAGGTTATAAAGTTCAAAAAGCTATCGTTGATTTTGGTGGTAGAAGTTGGGAGGCTTGGTTTTCTTCGGAAATTCCTATTAGCGATGGACCTTACAAATTTTTTGGATTGCCTGGCTTAATTTTGAAGATTCAAGATAAAAATGCAAATCATGTTTTTGAACTTCAGGCGATTAGAGATTATAAGGCTAATTTTGTATATCCCATGGTGAATAATTTTAACCGAGTGAATTGCACATATTCACAATTTGTAAGTGCCTACAAAACTTATAGAAAGAATCCTGCTGCGAATTTGGTTGGACGAATCCCTGATCAAAAGGACATCAACGGCGTTTTCCATTCTGGTGCCGAATTGATTCGCGAAATTGAAAAAGAAATGTTGGCTACCATTGCAAAAGATAATAATATTATTGAGTTGGACTTATTGAAATAGATTTGCAAGACGTTAGAGAATCCTGTGCTGGTTTTAAATACGAAAAGGCTTTTTATTTTTTAATTAAAATAATGTCCAACAATCCTTACTTTTGCAAAAATTTTTCAATTGAAGATTAAGACTTATTTTGTTAATGTCCTGAAACTTGTATTTCCATCAAAAAAATGGGAATGGATTGTTTTTGTGTTGGCGTTGACCTGCTATTCGAGTTTTGCATATTTTATCGCACAGAATTTCAGAATCGTTTTTGATGATCGCATTCCGTGGGATGCTTATTTTAGTTTTGATAATCGTGCGATTGTGATGACTGGTGGTGGTTTTGAACGACATCCGCTTTCCAATTATTTTTTCGATTGCATCCGAGAGTTTGCGCTGTGGATTTCTAATGGAAAAATGAATGCGGATTTCAGAATTGTTTTAGCGCTTTGCTCAAGTTTTGTAGTGAGTTTGTCAATTGTTCAGGTTTTCAAATATTTACGAAATATTATCAGACTTCCGATTTGGTTAAGTCTTTTGATAATTGCATTTTTTGGACTTTTTACCAGCAATCTTTTGTTAAGTTTCACACCTGAAAATTATACCTACACCTTGTTTTTACTTTGTTTGTTTAATTATTATGTTGCCAAACAATATCAAGCGGACAAAACTTTATCATTTGGGGCTATTACATTTTTTGGTGTTACTGTTGGCGGATTGACGATTACTAATATTGTTAAAGTCTATTTGCCTTTGCTTTTTCAACCCAAATTATATTGGAACTGGAAAAAAATCGGTGTTGAAATTTCTAAAGTTGCGGTGTCGGTTGTGGTTTTTGCGCTTTTGTTTTTAAATAGGATTGATTTTAATATTCAAAATTTCTTTAGCAAGACGGAAGAACAATATGATAAATTTTCGAATCCAAAAGTAACGCCGCTTTGGGATATGATTTATTCTTGGTTTTTCGGCGGGAATATGTTGTTTTCGTCTTTTGTGCTTCGTGATTATCACAACAAAAAAGGTTTCGAATATAAGGCGATTTTTATGGATGTCTATTCTAGTATTTGGTCTTATGTTGTGGTGGGGCTAATTGTCGCTTTGGTAGTGTGGAGTTTTGTTAAAAATTTTAAAAATCGATTGGTTCAGATTTTATTTTGGTCTTTCTTTATCGATGTTGTCATCCATTGTGTTTTGAAATTTGGTTTGCATACCTCATACATTTACGGTGGACATTTTGTTTTCGTATTCCCGCTGTTGATTGGCTGGTTGTTCTATGCCTATCGAGATAATGCCAAAGTGATGTCGATTTTAACAGGAAGTTTTATCTTGATAACAATTTATTTAGGTTTAAATAATTTCTTGCGACTGGGCGAGTTTCTTGACTTTCTGAATGTCTTTTACAAATAAAAAAAAGAATGCTTCTCTCAACATGAATCTATTTTTTGTTTGCTAAGCAAGCATTCTATTAACTATGTTTTACTTTGATGAAAGTCTAAAGATCTATTTTCTTTATTTTAATAATTAAGGTAAATATTATTCTTTGGCTTTTTACTGCGAAAATGCCAATTTATTTCTGTTGGAAAAAAGTAACTTTTTATCAGATATTGCTTTTTGCTGGTTTTTTTTCGTAGTTTTTTAACTTTTTTTTTCTTGAATTTGATCTTTTTATATGCCTAATTGTTGAGTTAGGTGTAAAAAATATTTGAATATTAAACTATTTGGCATTTTATAAACAATTGATTATCAATAGTGTTTGTTTGTAAAATAATTTGTCCACCCCAATGTCCACCCCTAATTTTTGCAAATAATTTGGTTATTGATTTATTTTCAACGAAAGTTTTTAAACACAATTCAAAAAAACCTAATTATCATGAAAAAATTATTATTCATTTTGACACTCCAGTTTATTGGAATGTTAAATGCACAGTATACCTGTGCCACAGATGATGTACAAAAACAAATTGAGCAGAAAGATCCTCAAGCGAGAGCTAGACGTCTGAGTGCTGACCAGAAGCTTCTGAATATGAATATTCAGGAGTTTCTTAAGGAAAAAGGAATGAAGTATGATCAGAATGGCAAATATTCTGGTACTATATACACAATTCCTGTTGTTGTACATGTTATTGAATCTTCAGATCCTAATAATAGTACTTTTAAGGTATCTGATGATCAAATAAAAACATGGCTTGACAATACTAATAAAATGTATGCTACAACTTATGGGAATGGTTTTTACTCAGAAGGCTCTGGGCCAGATGGAGGTACAGTAATTCCTGTTAAGTTGGTACTTGCAAAAAGAACTCCTACAAATGCAATGACTAATGGTATAGTCCGTTATAATGGTAGTGGCTTGCAGGGTTATGATGCGCAAGGTCTTGATGCTAATTCTCTAGCTACTACACCAAATTCTGCAGGTAAGGTTCGGAATTTGGCAAAGCATTGGGATGAAAAGAAATATTTTAATATTTATGTAATAACATTTTTCGGTGGTGATCGTACGACCTATGGACTAATGGGCTGGGCTGCATATCCATCTTTTCCAAATGATGTTTATGACAGTTTCATGAAAGTTGCTGCCGTTACGAATAATAATAATTCTACATTAGCACATGAATTTGGCCATGCAATGGGTTTAATACATGTGTTTGGTAATGCAGATTCCAATGGTGGGGTATGTCCGGATAATGCTGACTGCATGACAGACAATGACAAAGTTTGCGATACTGCTCCAACCCAAAGCTTATTGAATTCTAATCCAACCCCTTCAAACTCTGATATTAATCCGTGTACAGGGCAAAAGTATGATGGTGTACAATACAATATTATGAACTATACGCGATCAATAAGAAAATTTACACCTGGTCAAAGAGATCGTGCTATGGCACAGTTTCTTAACTCGGAATATGGAACACTCGCTTCATCTAATGGTGCAACACCTCCGCCAATATACGTAAAGCAAAACACCTCGGGAGATGGAAGTGGTAGCTCTTGGAATAATGCGAAAAACTTAACGGATGCTTTATATTGGGCAGATAATAATAGAAATCTTTTTTGGGATAACGAGCATCCCCTGCAAATTTGGGTTGCAAAAGGATATCATGTACCGACTTATCAATATGGAGGCGGTGCTGCAAGAGACAAAACTTTCTCGTTAGTACCAAATGTACAATTGTATGGTGGTTTTAATGGTGATGAAACAAGACTTGACCAAAGAAAACCATCTGTCAACGAAACTGTACTTAACGGCGATAAGGTAAGTTCACATGTTGTAGTGAGTAATGGTGATGTCGGTAGTGCTTTGTTAGATGGGTTTACCATTTGGAACGGGTATGCAAATGATAACAAATCTTTCGATATTAATGGTTATAAAGTTGATCACCGTTATGGTGGTGGTATGTCTATCAATCATTCTTCTCCAGTGATTATGAATTGTCTTTTTAAAGATAATTATTCGGTAAATAGAGGAGGAGGTGTCTATATTTGTAATTACTCTAAGCCAGTTTTCGAAAATGTTGTCTTTATGCAAAATGAAGCTAACCTAAATAGTGGTGATGGTGGTGCAATCTACGTGTATGATAACAATACTGAGTTAACACTCCTTAACTGTACCATTACTAATAACAAAGCAAATGATGGTGGTGGTATTAGATTCGACAGTAGTATGCCAGTATATTTCAGAAATAATATTTTCTATAATAATACTAGTAAAAACAGTCCTAATTCGAAAAATAGTGAGATCTCTTTCAATTACAATGAAAACAATTTTTGGAATATTAATCAAACTACTGTTGATAAAAATATTTTCCAATATACGATAAGAGGTAATAACTCTATGAATATTGATCCAAAAATAGTAAATGGTTTCGAGTTGGATGCATCAAGTCCTGCAATTAATTTGGGATGGAACAGCTTGTACACGGATCCTAGTGCTGTAATTCCAAAATCTACTATAGATGTTGTTGGTAAGGCGAGAATTATGGATGGTAGTATTGACCTTGGCGCATGGGAAAGACCATGTTATCTAGGTGCTCCAATGGCCGATAATACAAAATATACATTCTGTTTTTCAGGTAAGATAAGCGATCTAGTTGCTAAAATTAATAATGGATTAATTAAGATTTATGCGAACAGTAATGATTATGATCCACTTCCAACAACAGATAATTTAGTCAATAACAAAACTTATTACGCTCTAAAATACAACGACAATAATTGTACAAGTAATAGAGTCCCAATACAAGTTGTAATAGATTCGCCAACAGCTCCAACTTTAGTTTCAGCACCAACAGATACTTGTGAAGGTAGCTTAACATTAGGAGGGGTTAACTTGAGTGGAACGAATATCAAATGGTATGATGCGCAAACAGGAGGGAATTTATTACCTGCAAACACCATTGTAAGAAATAATGTTAAATACTATGCTAGCCAAACGACATCTAATTCTTGTGAGTCCACAAGATACATGTTTAGTAAAGCTTTAAGTCTACAGCCAACTGTACCTACTGGACAAGCAAGCCAAAACTTTCCTGAAGGCGCTGTTATTAGTGATATTGTTGTGAGTGGACAAAACGTAAAATGGTTCGATACTCAAGCTAATGCTGAAAATAATGCAAATCCATTGGCGAATAATACAGTTTTAGTAACTAAAAAATATTATGCAATTTCGGTTTCTACTGCAGGTTGTAGAAGTATTCCTAAAGAGTTTTCAATTACTGTTGAAAAAGTGCTAGGCACTGAGAATGCAAGCAAGGAAGGTATTGCTGTTTATCCAAATCCTGTAAAAGATGTTCTTAATATTGTTAATAACACCAATATTTCTAAGATTATGATCTTTGATGCCGTGGGAAAATTAATATCTGAGACGCATCATAATGAGAAAACAGTAAGTGTTAATGTGAGAAATTTACCAGTTGGAAGTTACATGTTAAGTATCTATTCCGAAGGAAAAGTGACTAGTAAGAAAATTATTAAAAACTAATCTATAACGTCATTATAGCAAATCCGTCTCAATTCTGAGGCGGATTTTTTTGTTAAATAGGTTCGGCTTTTTACTTATCTGGGGTGGTGCTGATTGTTTATATATTCATGAATTGACTTATTAAATTTTGTCATTTTGTATAAATGAACATTTTGAGATATACTGTTAGAGGTTTGTTCTGTTTGGTAAAATCAAAATTAATGCATGTTTGTTCACTGTTCTGTAGAATGAGATTAAAAGAGAAGTGTCAGATTAAAACTTAACTATCTAATTGGATAGTCAACATCGCGATATTTTATTAAATAATTTAAAAAAAATCAGTCTCGAAGTTAACTTCGAGACTGATTTTTATGTTTTTTCTAGATATTTCTATTTATTTCGCTTCTACACAGAAAATTCTGTATTGTACTGCTGTAGCAGATCCGTAGGTGGCTTTAACGCGACTAAGGTCAGATGCAGCACTTTGTTTGTTAAAATAACTTCCAGCTAATACTTTGTAGTTTGGTCTTAGTGACGCGTCGATTTCAACTTTTAAGGAAGGGAAGTTTTTTCTAAAATCCGCACCAAGGGTTCTTGCTTCTTCATTACTTTTAACAACAGCAACTTGTATCTTGTAACCCATGATTTTAGGATTTTGACGACAGACTTCTGTATTGGTCATCGTACGGCTAGGTACGACGATTTTCGTAGGTTGTTTTACTGGTTCGTCATCCGATGTAGATGTGAAGCCGCCTCCTTTTGGTCGAGCACAAGATTCTTCTTGTTTGCTAATTAAATTATCAATTCTGGTGTCCATTGTCATTGTGACAGGCGTTCCGGAAATGGTATCGCTTTTAACAACAAGTTGAGCACTAGCTTTGTAGCCAACTGCAAAGATGAAAAGAAGTAGTGCTTTCGTAAGGATTTTCATTTATTTTATTTTTAGCAAATTTAAGATAAATAAAAAAAATGCCAAACTTTCTTATTTAGAAGCGTTATAAATTATTAACAAATGAGAAAAAGCAGATATAAGGTTCTCATAAATTTATGTTAAAGTCTTATTTTTGCCCAATTGAATGTATAATCAATATATTTTACTAACCCAAGATTAATTAAATGATTAGTTGGAGAAAGCATTATAAAAAGAGTTTGATAGCAATAGGTTTGTTGCTATCGACTAGCGCTTCTATTCATGCACAAGGAGATCCAAAG
>NZ_JASLDS010000035.1 GCF_030151385.1 Soonwooa sp. | reverse complement strand
ACTTCGGATTAAGCTGCAAGAGCGAACTCTTCGTTGCCAGTTAAAATTTTGTAGCAAGGGATTAAAGAGATCGCGCTACGGTTCTCTGCATGCTTACTTACACATTGGTCTTGCTGTCGAAACCAGTCAACCCCAAGTGTGTCTGCAAAGATACAAATTTTATCCCGTCTTTCTTTTCTAAATTTTAGCCTCTCTTGTTTTATATCAAGACTTTGTTTCTTGTTTGTTTTTAAATTATTGAATATCAATTAGATGCTTGTTTTTGTTTAATTATTAAAAGCATCATTGTGGATAAATCTAGTTTAGAATTTTGCTAACCTATTGCTAATCAAAGCTTGGCGAATTCTGTGGAAAACTTTTTAAAACATTAACATTAATTTTCCACTTTTCGGGGCTTTTGGATTTTCTTTTTAGACTTTCTATTTCTATTTTTGTAAGACCGATTTGTTTCAAAATCATATTTTCTAAATTCTTGAAATTGAAACAAATAAATATTTCCAAAGAAAATAAATCACTGCTACAAAGCATAAAACGCGAATAAAAAGTTAAAGAATTATGGGCATTTTTGATAAAAGAGTTAGTTACAAACCATTTGAGTATCCTGAGATTTTACAATTTGTAGAAGCAATTAACAAATCTTTTTGGGTTCACTCTGAAGTAGATTTTACCGCAGATATCCAAGATTTCCATTCTCAATTGGCACCACATGAAAAAATTGCGGTTAAACATGCGCTTTTAGCAATTGCTCAAATCGAAGTTTCGGTTAAAACTTTTTGGGGAAATCTTTACAACCACTTACCAAAGCCAGAATTTAATGGTTTGGGAGCAACTTTCGCGGAGTGTGAATTCCGTCACTCAGAAGCTTATTCTAGATTATTGGAAGTGCTTGGTTACAACGAAGAGTTTAACAGTGTAGTTGAAATTTCTGCAGTTAAGAAAAGAATTGATTTTTTGTCAAATGTTCTTAAGCATGCTAATTCTACAACGCCGAAAGAATACGTTTCTTCTTTATTATTGTTTTCAATCTTGATTGAAAACGTGTCTTTGTTCTCTCAATTTGCGATTATTTTGTCGTTTACAAGATTCAAAGGATTCATGAAGAATGTGTCTAACATTATTGCATGGACATCTGTTGATGAGCAAATCCACGCTAATGCTGGTATTTATTTAATCAACAAAATCAGAGAGGAGCAACCTAATCTTTTGACAGATTCTGACATCGAAGATATTTACACTTTGGTTGATGAGTCTATCGCGTTAGAAGCAGAAATTCTTGATTGGATTTTTGAGCAAGGCGAATTGGATAACTTCTCAAAAGAAGATCTTCTTAACTTTATGAAATACCGTGTTGACGATTCTCTTAAAAAAATCGGAATGAAAACACGTTACGATGTTTCTCCGGAGCAATACAGACCAATGGTTTGGTTCGAGGAGGAAGTATTCGCGAACTCTATGGATGATTTCTTTGCAAAAAGACCTGTAGATTATACAAAACATGATAAGTCGATTACTGCTAACGATTTGTTCTAAAATTTTCAGTTTTATTTTAAAATTAAATTTAACGTCACTTTGGTGATTCTCAATATATAAACATATGATGGACGAAAATATCGATATCTGGTGGCTCAACGAAGAGTCTGAACAAATGCTTAACAGAGGTTATCTTCTAAAAGGTGAAACCGTAGATGGCGCAATTGATCGTATTACAACTGCTGCAGCAAAAAGACTTTTCAAACCAGAATTGCAACCAGCTTTCAAAGAGATGATTGTAAAAGGTTGGATTAGTTTTTCATCGCCAGTTTGGGCAAATATGGGAACACAAAGAGGATTGCCGATTTCGTGTTTTAATGTTCATATTCCAGATAGCATTGAAGGAATCACGCACAAAATGGGTGAAGTAATTATGCAAACCAAAATCGGTGGTGGTACATCGGGTTATTTTGGAGAATTGCGTAATCGTGGTACAGCTGTTACAGACAACGGAAAATCTTCGGGTGCAGTTTCGTTTATGAAATTGTTTGACACTGCGATGGATGTTGTATCACAAGGCGGTGTAAGACGTGGTGCTTTTGCTGCTTACCTTGACATCGACCACGGTGATATTGAGGAATTTTTATCAATCAAAGATATCGGAAGTCCTATCCAAAACTTATTTACGGGTGTTTGCGTTCCAGATTATTGGATGCAAGATATGGTAGATGGTGATATGGAGAAACGTAAAATTTGGGCGCGCGTGCTAGAAAGCCGTCAGCAAAAAGGTTTACCATATATTTTCTTTACGGATAATGTTAACAGAAATAAACCTCAAGTCTATAAAGATGCAGGCTTGATGGTTAATGCAAGTAATCTTTGTTCGGAGATTATGTTGCCATCGACAACCAATGAGTCATTTATCTGTTGTCTTTCTTCCATGAACCTTGAGTTGTTCGACGAGTGGAAAGATACCAACGCTGTTAAGTTGGCGATTTATTTCCTAGACGCTGTATTGTCGGAGTTTATCGAAAAAACTGAAGGTAACTATTATTTGACATCAGCGCGTAATTTTGCAATGCGTCACAGAGCTTTAGGTTTGGGCGTTTTGGGTTACCATTCTTATTTACAAAAGAATATGATTCCGTTTGAAAGTTTCGAAGCGACGCAATTTAATGCGAGAGCTTTCCGTCATATTAAAGAGCAGGCAGAAATTGCATCCAAAGAATTAGCAAACATCTATGGCGAACCAGAAATGTTAAAAGGTTACGGACTTCGTAACACAACTTTGATGGCGATTGCTCCAACAACTTCTAGTTCTGCAATTTTAGGGCAAACTTCGCCTGGTATTGAGCCTTTCGCTTCTAACTATTACAAAGCAGGTCTGGCAAAAGGAAACTTTATGCGTAAGAATAAATATCTTGCTAAATTATTAGAAGAAAAAGGTCTTGATAACGAAGAAACGTGGAGAAATGTGATGTTAAATCACGGTTCTGTACAACATCTTGATGGTTTGACGGATGATGAAAAAGCAGTTTTCAAAACTTTTAGAGAGATTTCTCCAATGGAAATTGTGTCACAAGCTGCTCAAAGACAACAATATATCGACCAAGCGCAATCACTTAACTTACAAATTCCGTCTACAATGCCGGTTAAAGATGTTAATTATGTGATGATCGAAGCTTGGAAAAAAGGTGTAAAAACCCTATATTACCAAAGAAGTTCGTCGGTGTCAAAAGAATTGATGGTGAACTTTGTAAGTTGTTCTTCTTGCGAAGCATAACAAAATGACTTTATAATAATTGATACTTAAAAAGACCGCAGATTTTCTGCGGTCTTTTTTTGTGCTCGAATTTTTCGGGAAGTTTTATTTCCACAACGTCAAATCGAGTAGCGAAGCCCTTCTACAAGTTCAGGATAAACCAAGTCGAGAATTCAGTAAAGTTCTTAATACATTTTTTTGCCAGATCTACGCGAGTTTAATTATGATTTTGCAATTCTTATGCTTGTTATTTTAGCAGAGAGAAATCTAGTATTCAATATTTATAGATTTTAAAATAAGAAAAAGGCTTCCAACATTTGTTGAAAGCCCTTTTGAAGAAGTAAATGTAAAATGAAAAGTTATTCGATACTAAAAATTATATCTCAAACCTAATTGACCTTGGAATCTCGATGCGAACTGATCGATTGTATAAGGCAATCCTGGTGTTTTGAAGTTGTAAGTTGGGTCTCCAGCTCCTGGTTGTCCAGCTGCTACGTTTCCAACTTTCGTAAGTCCTACACTTGCTGTTGAGTTAAAGGTATTTGGTACAAAGTATACTTTACCCCAATCTTTGTTCAACATATTCGTAAGGTTGATTACACTAAATGAAATTTGAAGACTGTTTTTACCTTTAAATTTAATTTCGTCAGAGATTTTGAAATCCGCTTGGATATTCCAAGGTGTGAAAGCACCATTTCTTTCAGTGAATTGTCCGCGTCTTGTTTTCAAATATTTGTCACCATTTACAAAAGATTCGTAATCTGCAACCTGTTGTTGTGTCGTTACAACAACGTTACCAGCACCATCTTTAATAGGAGCTAAATATTTAGCTGCTTCTGCTGCATCTTTGAAGATATAAGCCAAACCTGCTGCTTGTCCAGTATTTGCAATGGTACTGTTCACAAATCCCCAAGAATATGGATTCCCAGATTGTGCGTTGAAGTATACGTTAGCAGAAAGTCTATTGTTATCCGAAAGTGGAACAGTATAACCTACATTCGCAACAACTCTATTTTTGATAGCGAAGTTAGATGTTGAAAGTTTTGGATCGTTAGGTGTCAAAGATTGGTTCATCTGCCAGTTACTTTCCATTGAGTTTCTAATACCATTGGTGATATCTTTTGCATCACCATAAGTATAAGCTGCAAAGAAGTTAAGACCAAATTTATAAGCTTTTGACAATTGAGCTGTCAAGTTGTAACGGTAACCAAGTTTCGTGTTCGAAAGCATGTATGCGTTCGAGAAGTTACTGTTAATATTGGTCGTGTAGATTGGCATTTGATGCTCGGTATCGTAGCTAAAATAAGTAACTTGATCGGTTTTGTTAACTTGTTGGAATTTAAGATCGTAGATAACTTTTGTGTAAATTCCCTCTAACGTGAATTTATAACCATCAACAACATAATCCAAAGCTAATGAACTTCTCCATACTCTTGGCATTTTGAAATTGTTGTCAACTAAGTCAACTTGTACTTTAGAAGAGTTTTGCCATTTAGCAAAGTTTCCACTTGTTAATGGATCTCCGTTAGCGGCAAGTTGTGCTGCAGTAGGTCCGTTGTAATCATAACTTCCGAATCCTACACCATCGTTGTAATAAGCATAACCTAACCAAGCGAATGGAATTCTACCCACGAAGATACCTGATCCTCCTCGTAACACTACAGATTTGCTTTCTGTTAAATCCCACGTGAAACCTAATCTTGGAGAGATTGTCGGTTTGCTCAAGTAGCTGTTGTCGATTTGGCTAAGTGGCGTGTAAGTATAAGTTGTTCCGTAGTTTGGATCTTGAGGAGAAGCCGTTACTTTGCTACTTAACTGTGGTTTTTCTGGAAGATTGGTATAATCTAATCTAACACCTGGAGAAAGTCTCAAACGTCCTAAGTTAATCTCATCTTGGAAGTAAAGTGATAACAAGTTGATGTTAAACTTTGCATAAGGATTGTTAAATAAATAATCTCTACTTGCTCCATCAAATGGATATGTTCCACGGATCCTTGCCGGCGTTCCTGCGTAGAAGTCGTTTAAGCTTTTGTAAGAAATTCTACCGTTAAGAGCGTTCACAAATCCGTAGTTGATGTTATACAACTCGTTGTGCGTTCCTAATAAGAATGTATGTACTCCTTTTTTGTATGTTAAGTTATCAGTAATCTCGAAAGTCTTTTGTTTCATGTTGAATACAGAAGCTTCACGATCGTTACCAAAAAGGATAGTTCCTCCGTTGTAAGAAATTTCCACCTGAGGGAACATTTTGTTAGCTGATGTCGGGTCTCTGTAATCGTGGATTGAAGAGTATCCTAAAACCAAATTGTTGTTCCAAGCACTGTTGAATCTACTTTTTAATTCTAAAGTTGTACTAGATGACATATTCTTCTGCATAAAGTCAATGCTCGAGAATCTAAAGTTAGCACCATCTCTCTCTAGGTTACTTGCTTGTGAAAATACAGTATTGTTTTTAATGGAAAGCGTATGTTGATCGTTAATCTTCCAATCTAGTTTGTTAAACATTTTTCCACTTTCGGAAGTGTTGTTATAACCGTTGTAAGATCCGATGTCAAAACCATATTTGTTTTTTACAAAATCATGAAGCTTGCTTGCTACATCATTTGTTACCAAAGCGCCTTGGTCGTCTGCATTGTAGAATACAGGGTCTGTTCTTTTTGTATATTCGATATTTGAAAATAAGAAGACTTTATCTCTCACAATTGGAGCGCCAACTCTTGCACCATAAATGAAATCTTCGAAAGAAGATGGCATTTTGGAACCATCACCAACGCGATTATTTCCTGTGATAGAAGCATTTCTTCCGTACATATAGATTGATCCTTCCACAGTGTTACTACCACTTCTTGTAACAGCATTAACACTTCCTCCTAAGAAGTTACCAAGTTTTACGTCGTAAGGTGCGATATAGACTTGTACATCTTGGATAGCGTCCAAACTGATAGAATTGGATCTTGTACTACTTCCTGGCATTCCCGAAGTTCCCGTTTGACCTCCTAAAGATGGACTAAATCCAATAGCGTCATTGTTGATCGAACCATCAATAGTTACGTTGTTGTAACGGAAGTTAGTACCATTGAAAGAGTTATTTGCACTTTGCGGAACCAATTTGGTAACATCTTGGATACCTCTATTGATATTTGGAAGTCCTGTTATCTGAGCTTGGTTAATACCAACACCATTTTTAACGATTTTTTTTGAAGTAATTGTTACACCTTCAATTGCTTTCTCATCTGTTGATGCAATTTGCATTACTGGAAGATCATTGCTTCCTAAAGAAAGTTGAATGTTGTCATTGCTATAGACAACATTACTGCCATCCGTTACTACAATCTTGTAAGGTCCACCTGGCTGCAAGTTGTCTAGGCTAAAAAGACCTTTGTTGTTAGTCTTAGTTTCAAAGCTTGAGTTGGTCGGGATGTGTGTTACTTTTACAGTCATTTCTGTAGAAGTTCCTTTCAGTTTTCCTAAGATTTTGGAAGTTGTTTCCTGAGAAAATGCAAAACCAAAAGATAGTAAAGCAAATGCACAGATAAGTTTTCTTTTCATGTTTAGATATATTTACTGTGCAAAATTATCCTCACATATTCCAAATTGAGATAACATAAAATTAACATTACGTCACTTCTTTTTTAAAATTTCCTTAAAAAAAACTTAAAATCATTATAATTTTTATTAAAAATTAGATTTGCTCGCTATGGGTTGATGTGTTTTAAAAGCATTTTGGTTTAGCTTTTTAAGGATTAAAAAATCGTTTTCAGAAAAAGATTTTAATGTAAATCAAATATTAAGTCAAACTAGCGTTTAAGCTGTAATGTTATTAATTTTGTTAACATTTGATTTCTTATTATGCTAATTATTGAATTATCTTTGTTAGGAAGAATGATAATTTTAAAACTAATTAATATGAAATTCGGACAAGTTGAAGACCCTTCGCAGATAGACTTTACATTACCAAAAGATAATTCGCACACCAAATCTATTTTAAAACTAAATAAAAAAGGCTTGCAAGATATTTCTATTGGTTGTGCCAAATGGAACAAAACCGATCTTAAAGGTTTTTATCCAAAAGGTACCAAAGATGAGCTTAGTTATTATGCGACACAATTTAATTCCATTGAGTTAAATGCAACTTTCTATGGAATGCCTTCGCCTGATCAAGTCTTAACTTGGAAAGATAAAACACCAGATGATTTTAAGTTTTTTCCAAAAATTACCAATACCGTTTCGCACTTCAGAAGGTTGTTAAATATCGATGATGTCGTGACACAGTTTGCAACTTCCGTTCTTAATTTTGGTGATAAACTTGGGATGGTTTTCTTGCAATTACATGATAATTTTAAACCAAAAGACTACGACCGTTTAGAAAAGTTTATTCAAAATTGGCCAAAGGAAGTTGCTTTAGCTGTTGAACTTCGTAACACAGAATGGTTTATTGATGAAGAGGTTTTTGACAAGACTTGTAAATTGTTTGAAGAGAATAACATAACCAATATTATTGTGGATACTGCGGGTCGCCGTGATATGTTACACATGCGATTGACAACGCCAACGGCTTTCATTAGATATGTCGGAGCCAATGCAGAAAACGATTATCAAAGATTGGACGATTGGTTGGATCGTTTGACAACTTGGAAAAAGGAGGGCTTGGAAAATTTATATTTTTTCGTTCACCAAAATATAGAAAAGGCGTCACCATTATTGTCCGCACATTTTATTAAAAATCTAAACGAAGCCTGGGGCACTGAAATCCATATTCCACAAATGGGAAGCGATCCTTCAAAATTGACTTTGTTTTAAATAAAAAAGCAGCTCACCTTCGAGCTGCTTTCCTTTTTAATATTGTTTATTGACTAGGGCATTTTGAAACCTCTAGTGGTAATTCTACCATATTCGTCAACATATTTTACTTGGACGTTGCCTTGGTATCCTGTAAGAATCTTTTCAACATCTTTTTGGCTATTAACTGGTTTTCCATTAACCTCGATGATAATGTAGTTGTCAACGATTCCGATTTTGTCCATCTCGCTTCCTTCAACAACATTTCTTGCAATAACACCACTGTTAAGACCATAGTTGGTTTTGATTTTGTCACTCAACGGTTCGAATTCACTACCAATTTTCTCAGTCACACTTAGATCAGCTTTACTTCTTGCAGAAGTGTTGCCTTTTTGATCTTTCAAAGTTACGTTTGCAGAATTGGTTTTTCCATTTCTAGTATAAGTTACCAAAACTTTATCACCTGGTCTTTTGCTTCCGATCACGAAAGAAAGGTCTGCATAACTATTGATATCCGTGTTATCAATTTTTGTAATCACATCACCAACTCTTAGTCCAGCATCACTTGCGCCACTATTATCCGTTACTTCTCGTACATAGACACCATTGCCAGTTTTTAAGTTTGCTTTTTTCTCTTGGTTATAAGCCATCACTTGATTGTCATTTGACAAATCTAATGTACCAACACCCAAGAATCCTCTTTGCACCAACCCGAATTTCTTGATGTCCTCAACAATTTTTCGTGCTAAGTTAGACGGAACAGCAAAACCATAACCTTCGTAATATCCAGTGTTTGACGAAATTGCTGTGTTAATACCAATAAGGTCGCCACTTACGTTAACCAAAGCACCACCACTGTTTCCTGGATTAATCGCAGCATCAGTTTGGATAAAGCTTTCAATTGGCGTTCTAGATTGTTGACTTAGCAAATCAATACTTCTACCTTTTGCAGAAATAATACCTGCAGTAACCGTAGAGTTAAGTCCTAGTGGATTACCAACTGCAAGAACCCATTGTCCAACTTCCGTAGCATCCGAATTTGCGAAATTAAGATAAGGCAATCCTTTTTCTTCAATTTTTAAAAGCGCAATATCGGTGTTAGGGTCAGTACCTATAAGATTAGCGATGTAAGTTTTCTTATTACTTAGCACGACTTCCAATTTACTCGCTCCAGCAACCACGTGATTGTTAGAGATGATGTAACCGTCAGGCGAAATAATAACTCCAGAACCTAGTCCAGACGGCATGTTTTTCGGCGCTTGCTGACGTTGTTGTGGTTGTCTACCACCACCAAAAGGGTTTCCGAAAAAGTAATCGAACAAGTCACTGTCAGGTGCTCTTTGAGCAGATCTGTCAGAGTAGTTCTTTATCGTTACAACTGCCGGAACAGTCATTTTTGAAGCTTTCACGAAGTCGTCACCAACACCTGCGGTATTCATCCCGACAAAGCTTGCATTGTTACTTGATTTTGTAAAATAGGAAAAATCCTCACCAGAATTATGTGGGTCAAAATATTTAATCGCTCCAAAAGTAGTAGCACCAGAAAGAACGCCCACAACAGCCAACGGCATTAGTTTTTTAATTGTATTATTCATTTTATATTTCCTTTAATTTTTGATTTTAATCTCTAAACAAATTTAATGCTAAATAAGTATAAACTAAAAACTTAGTGTTACAGATTTAACGAAGTTTAACCATTATTAAATATAAATTAGTAAATATCGAGCGATTTTAAGAGTTTTTTAGTGGTTTTAAAAGCATTTTAAGACGTTCGGTTCAGTTGTAATATTTAATAAATGTGAAATTCTGTCCGTTATTCTTTTGTTGACTGACAACTTTTCTCATAGAAACTGTGATTTTTGACAAATAAAACTATCAATTGGGATTAATTTTAATCAAGAATAAATTAATTACCTTTGCAAAAATTTATTTAGATTAAAATGACAAAAACAGGAAGAATAGAACTAATGTCTCCCGCAGGAGATTTTACTTCGTTACAAGCGGCGATTGACAATGGTGCAGATTCTGTTTACTTTGGGGTAGAGCAGCTTAATATGCGTGCTCGTGCTACCATGAATTTCACATTGGACGATCTTCCAGAGATTGCAAGACGTTGTGAAGAAAAAGGTGTCAGAACTTATCTAACACTTAATACCATTATATACGACCACGATTTATCTATTATCAAAACACTTTTGGACAAAGCAAAAGCAGCTAATCTTACAGCTGTTATTGCGATGGATCAAGCGGTGATTGCTTATGCAAGACAAATCGGAATGGAAGTTCATATTTCGACGCAGATTAATGTTACAAATATTGAAACTGTAAAGTTCTATGCACTTTTTGCTGATACAATGGTAATGAGTCGTGAGTTGAGTATTTCTCAAATTAAAAAAATCGCTACTCAGATCGAAAAAGAACAAGTTAAAGGTCCTTCTGGTAATTTGGTAGAAGTCGAAATTTTCGGTCACGGCGCACTTTGTATGGCAGTTTCAGGAAAATGTTACTTGAGCCTTCATTCTAATAACTCGTCTGCTAACAGAGGTGCTTGCAAGCAAAATTGTCGTAAAAAATATACCGTTATCGATCAAGAATCTGGTTTCGAAATAGAATTGGATAATGAATACATGATGTCGCCAAAAGATCTTTGTACAATTGGTTTCTTAGATCAAATTGAAGATGCTGGTGTTAAAGTTTTGAAAATCGAAGGCCGTGGTCGTGCGCCAGAATATGTCGCTATGGTGACAAAATGTTACCGTGAAGCTATTGATAGCATCGCAGATGGAACTTTCTCTCAAGAAAAAGTCGCTGAATGGATGACAAGATTAGAAACGGTGTATAACAGAGGTTTCTGGGCTGGTTACTATCTTGGTCAAGAGTTGGGCGAATGGTCAGATAATTCTGGATCTAGTGCAACGCAAAAGAAAGTTTACATCGGAAAAGGTCGCCATTTTTATCCTAAGTCAGAGATTGCTGAGTTCTTAATCGAAGCTTATGATTTGGCAGAAGGTGATACTGTTTTGATCCAAGGTCCAACGACAGGTTCGCAAGAAATGGTAATCAAAGGTCTTAAAGTAGATGGCAAAGAAGGTGCAACCAAAGCAACGAAGGCAGATGTGATTACTTTCAAAACGGAATTCCGTATGCGTCCATCTGACAAGTTGTACAAAGTTGTTAAGGTTGAAGAGCCCGGAACGCAGCAAAATAATGTTGAAGAAGGCGCTTATTCACACTAATATAAACTTCGATTGATGGTTATTGTTACATTACAAAGAGACAAATGCATTGGCTGTAATTATTGTGCAGAATTTGCTCCAGAATACTTTAGGATGTCAAAAAAAGATGGAAAGTCAGTGTTGTTAAAGTCTATCGAGAAGAAAGGCTTTTTCACGATTAAAACACCGATTCCAGATGCATTTGAGCCTTGTGACAAAGCAGCGAAAGCCTGTCCTGTTAATATTATCTCAGTTAAAGAAATATAATGGAAAAGCTTTTTGAAACAAAAGATGTTTTAAGAAAGAAGTATTTAGATAAAAGAATGACCTTATCGCAAGATGAGGTTTTTCTATTTTCAAAAGAAATTTTTGAAACTTTCTTAAATGAGTTTGATTTAAAACCAAATTCTAAGATTCATTGTTTTTTACCGATAACGACTAAGAATGAAGTTGGTACAAAATTCTTTTTTGATTATTGTTTTGAAAATAGTATCCAAATTTTTGTTCCAAAAGTTGTTGGCGAGGATTTAATTTCCATTGAAATAACACCAGAAACAGAGTTTACATTTAGTAAATGGAATATTAAAGAACCAAAAACCAATATAGGAAGTTCTATTAAAGAATTTGACTTCTGTATAACACCACTTTTGTATGCAGATCCATTGGGGAATCGTTTGGGTTATGGCAAGGGTTTTTATGATCGCTTCTTTTCCGAGAATTTTATTAAAAAGAAAGTTGGTCTCAATTTTTTTGAACCTAAAGAATATATTTCGAATGTTTTTGAAACAGATATATTGCTTGATTTTTTAATTATTCCTAATCGTATTTTTGTATTTTAACACTGGTTTATTTGTTTAAAATATTGAAAATCAAATATTAAAAATTGTAAAACAAAATACAAGAACTATACAATCGAATTGTTTTATTTGTAATAATTGCTGACATATATTTGTAATGTTCAAACGTACTGAACGAAACACAAATTATATATATATTAATTATTAAAGCATTTATTATGAAAAAAGTAATTTTCGCATCAGTTTTCGCTTCATTAGCAATCGTAGCTTGTAAGAAAGCGGATAAAGTAGAAACGAATGTTGATTCTGCAACAGCTAAAGTAGATTCTCTTTCAAAAGTAGTTGATACTGCAGTTGCTAAAGTTGATTCTGCAGCTGCTAAAGTTGACTCTGCTAAGACTGAAGTTAAAGACGCAGTTAACGAAATCAAAAAGTAATCTTTAAGTAGATTGAAAAATTAAGCCTCCAATTTTGGAGGCTTTTTTTATCTTCTTTTTGTCGCTTTCTCTTTACTGACTGCACTTTTATCGGCGTTTTGTACAGGTGTAGGTTCTTTAATCGAATCTACTTTCTTGGCTAGATCCGCATAAAAATTTCTAAAGTAGAACTTGAATTCGTTATGATCCTTTGTTGGAACAGACTTCAAGACATATTCTGCATTTCTGTCATAACTTCCAATAAAAGCTTTCTTATTGTTGTAGTATTCTACTTTAAACTTTGCAACATCAAAAGTATCTTTTCCCGAAACTTTACGCTCGATATTTAAGTTGTTGATGCTCGTGTATCTTACCTTAAGACTATCCAAATCCTTGAAAAGTGGTTTTAACTGCAACGAATCATTCTTGAAAAAATAACTTTGCATCTGTGCATAGATTACAGAATCAATTTCCGTGTCTTTATTTCCAGAAATGTAAAGCGTCGAAAGGTCTAATAAATCCTGTATTTTCTGCTTCGTGATAGTGTTGATCGCTTGGGCACTATCCATCTTTGTTGATGGAATTGTGTTGCGATTATTCTTGTATTTAACATCATTGATGTTGCTATCACCTTCATATTTTTTACTACAAGAAATAATGTAAAAGCTTGCAAGCAATATGATGAATATAGATAATATTTTAGTTTTCATTAGTTGAGATTTTGAAGCGGATAAGGACTATTTTACCATTTTTCATCTGAGTGTCGATTACGTTTAGGTTTTCTAAAGCTGTAGTAGGAAGTGTTACAAGGCTAATGTATTTTTGCTTGTCAAGTCGTTCTACGCCATAGGTTTCGTTATCGTAAACTTGCGTGATTTGTGCATCATCACTAATCAATTGATTTAGTTGCTCTCTTTTCTTTTTAAAATCCTTGATAGATCGCGAATAATAATAGAGTAGAATCGCATAATCATTTGGTTTTAACTCAATATTTTCTTTTTCAGGAGCTGTTTCTAGATTTCTTTTGATGGTGTCTGTTCGGTAGAACGGCGATGACACAATCATAGTGAGGCTTTTGCTCTTTGTAGTATATTTGAAAGGTTCGTTTGGCTTTACCCGAATTAATATTGGTGATTCGTTTTCCTTCAAGATTTTAACATCAAGCTCATCTTTAATAATAGTGTTTCTATCAGAGTCTATAAAGCTATAAGTGTAGTCTTTGTACATCCATTGGTCTCTAAAAACCAAAAACAATATTAATAAACATAAAACTGAAGTAATGATATACCAAATGTTTTTCTTGAAAAAGTTCTTTTTTGGAAGATTTGAAATTTGTTTAGTTGTTTGATTATCAGTTGTGTTAATTTGTAAATCGCCTTCTTTTGAAATTTTTTCGAGTTCGTTTTCAATGGTGACTTTTATTGGTTGTCTAACTTCTAAAATTTCATTTTTAGGAGTATTAGTTTCAATGTTGTTATTTACTTCGTTGTTAGGCTCTGTTACAATAGTTTGTGGGATTTCTTCTGTAGTTTCAACAATAGTAGAAGTCTCAGGAACTGCCTGTTCTATTGGTTTTAATTTTTTATAATTAAACCATGACTCATAACCTGCATAATTTGACAGCAAATTAAGCATGTCAATTCTAGGCAATTTTGTTACTGGAGAGGTCTTGAAGTAAGTGTAGAAAGACTTTTCACTAATGTTTCCTTTAGCATATTTTCTTAAGTCTTCTTGGAAGTATATAATGTCAATACCTTTCCACTTGGTGATATCACTGTGGGAAGGGGTGTGGTTCTCCAAATATTTGGTCTGAACCTCTTTTTTTAGCTGTTCGAAGTATAAAATTTCTAAATTGTCCAAATGCTGAAAAATTTATAATTAGCTGTTTTACAGGTGTGTTTAATTGTAAAACTATTTTACAAAGATATTACAATTAATTTTCTAACACAAATTTTTTTACCGCCATACCTTTGTCTTGTTCAAATTGATAGAACAGAAAAGAATTCATTTAAAATAACAAACAAAATTAAATTTAATTTATTATGAAAAAGTCATTATTTGTAGCTGCTATCGCTGCTATCTCTCTTGTAGCTTGTAAAAAAACTGACAACGTAGACGCTGCTAACACTGATTCTGCTGCTGCTGGTGTTGATTCTGCTGCTGCTGGTGTTGATTCTGCTGCTGCTTCAGTTGATTCTTCTGCTGCTAAAGTTGACTCTGCTGCTGCTAAAGTAAAAGATGCTGCTGCTGAAGTTAAAGAAGCTGGTAAAGAAGTTAAAGAAGCTGCTAAAGAAGCTACAAAATAATTAAAAAATTATTTGTAAAAAAAAACCGATTCGTTTTCGAATCGGTTTTTTTTATTTCATTTTTTGGCGAAGCGCTTCGTAACATGTTATGGCAACAGCATTACTCAAGTTCAACGAATCAATACTTCCAACCATTGGGATTAATGTATTTTTTCCTTTGCCTTTCCAAAAGTCACTAAGACCAGAATGTTCTGTACCAAACAGAACAGCACTTTTTACATTCATATCGCGACTGGCAAGCTGTTTTGCATCATTTGACATAAAGGTCGTGTAGATTTCAAAATTATTTTTTGTCAAAAAGTTCAAAGCTTCCTCATTTTGAACTGCAAAAAAACGCATCCCAAAAAGACAGCCGACGCTACTTCGGATAACATTCGGATTATAAAAGTCAACTTTTGGGTCAGTGACAATTAACGCATCAATCCCAAATGCCTCACAACTTCTAAGGATTGCTCCTAGATTTCCTGGCTTTTCAATACTTTCTAATATAATTATCGTCGAATTATTTTTTAGTTCCAAAGATTGTAAATCTTCTTCACGGTGCTTATAAACACCAATAATACCCTCCGTTGTACCGCGATAAGCGATTTTTTCATAGACAGCTTTACTAACAAAATTGACATTTTCGCTTGGGCTTTTTCCAACAAAAATATCAGGAGCGATGTAGAATTCTGTCGCTTCATAACCAAATTCTTGAGCGCGTTCATTTTCTTGCTGTCCCTCTACAAGGAAGACGCCGGCTTTTTTGCGGTCGTTATTTTTCGTTAGCCATCGGCTAATTTTCTTTATTTTTTCGTTCTGAAAACTTTCTATAATCTGCATTTCTGCTTATTTTTTACAAATTACGTTATTATTTGCAGCTTTTTCCAAATTTGGAATTCGACAATTGCTATATTTTTTCTGCTTAAAGGTAATCTTCACTTTTTTACATATTTTTTTTGATGATGTGTTTTTTTTTGGAGCAATTCCCGTTTTCACTACTCGCTATCCTAAGCCATCTCTTTGCCATCGCTTTTAGGATGAGCTCAAACATATCGTTCAATCGGGGCTAGAGATTTGGCATAGTTTTAAGATTTGGTCAACTTAGCAAGTCTCAAAATTACTTATCTTTGTCACTATGATTTTACGAGGAGAAAATTTAATTAAAGAATATGGACCAAAGAAAGTTGTAAAAGGCGTTTCTGTACAGGTTCAACAAGGTGAAATTGTCGGTTTGTTAGGTCCAAACGGAGCTGGAAAAACCACTTCTTTCTACATGATTGTAGGTTTGGTAAAACCAACTTCTGGTAAAATTTTCCTCGATAAACAAGAGATTACCAACGATGCGATGTACCGACGTGCCCAAAAAGGTATCGGATATTTAGCACAAGAAGCTTCCATTTTTAGAAAATTGTCTGTAGAAGATAATTTGATGGGCGTTTTGCAGTTAACGAATCTTTCCAAAAAGCAACAACAAATGAAATGCGACGAGCTGATTGAAGAATTCTCGCTTCATCATGTTCGCAAAAACCGTGGTGACTTACTTTCCGGTGGTGAGCGTCGTAGAACAGAAATCGCAAGATGTTTGGCGACAAGTCCCAACTTTATTCTTCTCGATGAACCTTTCGCGGGAGTTGACCCGATTGCGGTGGAAGATATTCAAAAAATTGTCCGCAGTTTGGTGGACAAAAATATCGGAATCTTAATTACCGACCACAACGTTCAACAAACTTTGGCGATTACACATAAAACTTATATTATGTTCGAAGGAAGAATCCTGAAAGAAGGTCTTCCAGAAGATTTGGCGAACGACCCACAAGTTCGTGAAGCTTATCTTGGAGAAAACTTTGTTTATCAGGATATTCTGAATAAGTCAACGAAAAAACATTATGTTTATAATATTTGGACAGGCGATTTCGATTCTAAAAATGATTTCCAAGATTATGTTGATGAGTTTTTCCCTGATGCAAAAGATTTAAAACTGCTTTATGGTTTCGAAGATATTAGTTTTGCTTCTTTAGCCAACTCGGAAATTGAATTTATTTTCTCTGAGGTTGTTGATAAAAATGCGCATAATTCTTTCGTTCTTCAAAAATTAGAGTTGCGTGCAAGCAGCAGTTTAGACGACATCAAGCAAAACGCAGAAAAACTTTCGACAGAAAAATTAAGATATTTGACGTCTTTCGATACCAAAGAAATCTAAATGGATAGTCCAGAATTAATGCAAGAATTTCAATCCACGCCAGAGCTTCTCGAAAAGTTGTATAAATACAGCATTAGTAAAGAATATCAAGCTGGAGATATTATTGTGGACGAAAATTCCAGTATTCGTGCAATTCCAATTGTTACAAAAGGCACAATGAAGGTTGTTCGCACTGAAGAAGATGGTCGCGAAATTCTATTGTATTACATCAAAGCTGGCGAATCTTGCATTATGTCTTTTTTGGGCGGTATGCACAACGAAACCAGCAAGGTGAAAGCCGAAATTGAGGAAGATGCAGAGATTCTTTTTCTACCTGTAACAAAGGTTTCGGAGTTTATAAAAGAACATCCCGAGTGGCTTGATTATATTTTCAAATTATACCATAAAAGGTTTGAAGAATTGTTGGGTATTATCAACGAAATCGCTTTCAAAAAAGTGGACGAACGCCTTTTGAATCTCCTCGAGAAGAAAGCCGAACTCACGCAATCCAACATTTTAAATGTTACCCACGAACAACTTGCCAACGAATTGGGAACCGCTTGCGTTGTGGTTTCCCGACTTCTAAAACAACTTGAAGAAAACGGCGAACTTCAGCTCGGTCGCAACAAAATCACTTTACTTTAAAGACTAAAAGTCAATAGCCAACTGCCATTAGCGAAATGTAACAAAAGTAGCTGTACACTTTTTCTGTTTACCTCAACTTTGCATCATCATACGAAAAAAAAATGGAGGTAGCAGGATTTTTAGCATCAATTTTAATAGGAATTTCACTCGGATTAATTGGAGGCGGCGGAAGTATTTTGACAGTTCCCGTTTTGGTGTATCTGTTCCAGATCGATGTGGTTTTGGCGACGACTTATTCCCTTTTTGTGGTTGGTGCAACTAGTTTGGTGGGTTCTGTGAGTTATTTCAGAAATAATTTAATCGATTTTAAAACTGTCATCACTTTCGGATTACCGTCCATCGTTGGCGTTTATTTATCCCGACATTTTATTCTTCCTCAAATTCCAAATACATTATTCGAAATCGGAGATTTAGAAATCACGAAAAGCATGTTCTTGATGCTGGTTTTTGCAGTTTTAATGTTGGTTGCTTCTTTTAAAATGATAAAAAAAGATAAGCGCCCGACCTTACAAAACAATCAAAAATACAATTATCCATTCGTTATTTTTCAAGGATTAGTGGTTGGAATTATCACAGGATTTGTAGGAGCTGGCGGAGGATTTTTAATTATTCCTGCTTTAGTCGGATTGCTGAAAACACCCATGAAAAAAGCGATTGGAACTTCTTTATTAATTATTGCAATCAATTCCGCATTTGGATTTTTAACATCGTATGAGCATTTTGGAGAAATTAATTGGATGTTTTTAATGCTAATTTCTGGTTTAGCAATTCTTGGAATTTTAATCGGTGCACGACTTTCCAAAAATATTGATGGTAAAAAACTAAAGCCCGCTTTCGGATATTTTGTTTTGCTAATGGGAATTTTTGTGATTGTAAAGGAAGTGTTTTTGTAAGGAATTATGAATTATGAATTATGAATTATGAATTATGAATTATGAATTATGAATTATGAATTATGAATTATGAATTATGAATTATGAATTATGAATTATGAATTATGAATTATGAATTATGAATTATGAATTATGAA
>NZ_JASLDS010000021.1 GCF_030151385.1 Soonwooa sp. | reverse complement strand
AGGATTCTACACACCAACCGTCTGTAGAATCCTTAATTGTTTTTATCCGTTACCTAGTAATGCTACTACGATACCGAATAGACCAGCACCCTCGATAAGAGCTGCTGCGATAATCATTGCAGTTTGGATTTTTCCTGATTGTTCTGGTTGTCTTGCGATACCTTCCATAGCGCTACCACCAATTTTACCAATTCCTAATCCTACTCCTAGAACTGCTAAACCAGCTCCGATTGCTGCGATACTACCTGTCATAATGTTATAATTTAAAAAGTTGCTTTTCTATTTAATTAATTTTTAGTGATCGTGGTGAGGCTCCTCAACTGCCGATCCGATAAACAATGCTGTTAACATTGTGAAGATATAAGCTTGTAATGCTGCTACCAATACTTCTAACACATAGATGAATAATGTTAAACCTAAAGATACTGGTGCAATCATATAAGTTTTCATGATGAAGATCAACGCGATCAAACTCATAATAATGATATGTCCTGCTGTCATGTTAGCAAAAAGACGAATCATCAATGCGAAAGGCTTAGTAATAATTCCTAATAATTCTACAGGAACTAAAATAATGTACACTAAGATTTTACCACCGAAAGGCATGTTGTTTCCTAATGGATCTAACATGTGCATCCAGTATGTTTTTTTACCACTAAAGTTAACTACCAATAATGTGAACACAGCCATAACCATTGTAAAGGCAATGTTACCAGTTGTGTTAGCCGCTCCCGGCACAAGTCCTAAAATATTAAGAACCCAGATGAATAAGAACAATGTTACTAAATAAGGAACATACTTTCTATATTTAACCGAACCGATATTTTGTAAAGCGATATCATCTCTTACGAAAAGGATAATTGGCTCCATAAATTTAGCAACACCACCTGGCACAGCTGATTTTTTGTAACTTGCTTTAGTAGCAAAAGCCAAAAGAATAATAATGATAGCTGCCATAAACATTTGTGCAACTACTTTAGTAATTGAGAAATCCAAAGGCTTTGCATTAGTTGGATGCTCCTCACCTTTTGCATCTTTCTCCATGTTAAGTGTTCCAGCAGCATCTGTTTTATAAATTTTACCGTGGTATAGTTTATAATTTTCACCATCTACGCTAGCAACTAACTCACCTTCGTGTCCGAATTTATCAGAACTGAAAACTTTCAATCCATTATCAACTAAAATAACAGGAAGTGCGAACCCAACAGAGTTTTCACCTTCTCCCCACATATGCCAATAGTGACCATCTGCAATGTGATGCATAATGAACGGTACAGGATTGTACTTCTCTTCAGCCTTAGACGCTTCTTGCTCTCCGTGAGATTGCGCAAACGAAAAACTTAGTACGAATACGTGAAGAAGAACTAACAGTTTTTTAAAATTCATGACTAGATTGATTTCTAAAATTTTTGCAAAAATATAAAATAATATCCGATTTTGGGAAATCTTTAACTTAAATATTTTTATGATATTCGTCTTGTTTTCTTACCAATGTAACAACTATCGCCACCTCCACAGCAAGATACAGCCAATATATCGCAAAATATGCTAACAGATTATTTTTAAAATCTTTTTCAAACAACGCAATATAACCGATTGCAAACAGTTTGAAAACTACAAATCCTAAAAATATAAACCCTATAATATTTTTCTTTTTCAGACCAAAAACAATTAGCATCGTAAGAATGCCAACTAAGGTTACAAAAAACAACAAAAAATGAATTCTGTAACTTAAATGCAGAATATCTTGATTCCCCAGAAACCACTGAATCAAAAACATTATCGCCGAAAACAAAAGGAATAGAACCGCACAAGTCGGCACAACTTTCAAATTCTTCATTTTGGCAAAACTACCAAAAATTATTTAGAAGTACTTTATTTATTATAAATTCATTATTTTTGCAAACCTAATTACTCAAAAAGATGTTCAATAGTTTACAAGACAAGCTTGACAAAGCCTTACATAATATATCAGGCCGCGGAAAAATCACCGAAATTAACGTAGCGGAAACCGTTAAGGAAATCCGTCGCGCCTTGGTAGATGCCGACGTTAACTACAAAGTTGCGAAAGACCTTACCAAAAGAGTACAAGACAAAGCGATTGGTCAAAATGTATTGACGTCGTTAACACCTGGTCAATTGATGACCAAAATTGTACACGACGAATTGGTTGATCTAATGGGTGGTTCTCAAGAAGGTATTAACCTTTCTGACAAACCGACGATTATCCTAATTGCAGGTCTACAAGGTTCTGGTAAGACAACTTTCTCCGGTAAACTTGCCAACTATCTAAAACAAAAAAGAAGCAAAAAGCCTCTATTAGTAGCTTGTGACGTCTATCGTCCAGCTGCGATTGATCAGCTAAAAGTATTGGGTGGTCAGATTGACGTTCCTTTATATACGGAAGAAGGAAATCTTAACCCTGTTCAGATTTCTGAAAACGCGATTAACTTTGCTAAATCTAACAGCCACGATGTTATCATCATCGATACCGCAGGTCGTTTAGCAATTGATCAAGAAATGATGAACGAAATCCGTAACGTTCACCAAGCTGTAAAACCTACAGAAACCCTTTTCGTTGTTGACTCGATGACAGGGCAAGATGCTGTTAATACCGCTAAAGCCTTTAACGACGTCCTTAACTACAATGGTGTTGTCCTTACCAAATTGGATGGTGACACGCGTGGTGGTGCCGCTTTAACGATTCGTTCGGTGGTTGAGAAGCCAATTAAATTTATTTCTACAGGTGAAAAAATGGAAGCTTTAGATCTTTTCTACCCAGAAAGGATGGCTGACAGAATCTTGGGAATGGGTGACGTTGTTTCCTTAGTAGAAAGAGCGCAGGAGCAATTCGATGAAGAGGAAGCAAAAAGACTTCACAAGAAAATCGCGAAAAACGAATTTGGTTTTGATGACTTTTTAAAGCAAATCCACCAAATCAAAAAAATGGGTAACATGAAAGACCTAATGGGAATGTTACCAGGTGTTGGCAAAGCCATAAAAGATGTTGACATTAGCGATGACGCCTTCAAACATATCGAAGCGATTATCTACAGTATGACGCCAGAAGAAAGAAGACGTCCGTCAACAATCAATATGCCGCGTAAACAACGTATCGCAAAAGGTGCTGGTAGAAAACTTGAAGAAGTTAACCAACTGATGAAGCAATTCGAACAAATGGGCAAAATGATGAAGATGATGCAAGGCCCACAAGGAAAACAAATGATGCAGATGATGAGCAAAATGCCAAATATGCCAGGAATGGGCGGCGGATTGTTCGGAGGAAAATAATTTTTATTAATTCAATTTTTAGATAAAAAAAGTTTCGTAGAAATATCTGCGAAACTTTTTTATGCAGCCAATCTAAATTAAAAGCAAAAAAAAGAGTTATCAAAAAAAATTGACAACTCTTACACAATCTAAAGATTTGATTAATTATTTAAAGAAAACTGAAACACCAGCATTAACACCAAATGTACCCGTATTAACTTTAACATCTTTATTTGAATCTAGCTTACCATTAGTTCCCATATAAGAAAGACCAACATCAATACCCACATTTTGGTTCAACAAGAAGACAACACCACCTTTTGCTTTATATGCAAAACCTGAAACTTTACCTTCATCCGTATTAGTATTTCCATTTTCAGTGTAAGTATTCTTATTATTAGAAGATGCATAACCAACACCTACACCTAAATAAGGAATAATGTTAGACGCTGATTTAAAATAATAAGAAGCAGTTGGCATCACTGCAATTGTTGTTGTTGTATTTTTTTCTGAATATAGATCTTCCTCATTTTTTTGCGTAACAGATGAAATTCCTAAATCTAATCCAATAGCAATGTTGTTAGCTACAAAATAACCTACCGAAGGTGTAACTGAAATTGAGCTAACTTTTGGTCCATCTGCAGATTCGCCTTGATACTTATACTTTGAAGTCGCTGTAGTAAATCCTAAAGTTGTCGATCCTCCAATAACCCAAGATCCTTTTTCTGTCTGTGCATTCATTGCACCAAAAAGTGCCAAAGCACCAAATAATAATAGTTTTTTCATAGTTTATTTAAATTTGAGTGGCAAAAATATAATTAATTATTAAATTAACAAAATTTAACACAAAATAAATTAAATCCTCTATAAAAACATATAGAGGATTTGGATTACACTTAACAAAAAAAATAATGAAATGTGATATAAGGAATTTGTGTTTTAAAAATCATGCGTTAAAAAGCTTTCTTTCCAATCTACTTTCTGACGATTAACTTTTCACCATAAGCTTTTCCATTTGTTTTAATTAAAATTGGATAAACTCCTGATTGCAAATCCGAAATAGCAAGATGCTTAAAATCTTTTGTGAAAGTCTTCAATAATTTACCATCAAAACCATAAACCTCAAGCGGATCTACATTTTTGGCTGTTCTTGCGTCAACAATGTTTTCGTACGTATTGCAAAGTTCGGTGTAATTGACCACCTAGATTCGGTTTAAAGTGACCATGTAAGTTCGGTTTAAATTGATCACCTCTTTTTTGTAGTAAAAACGACTGTTTTTCATGTGCTAATTTGTATTCAAATATAATTAATTTTCGG
>NZ_JASLDS010000011.1 GCF_030151385.1 Soonwooa sp. | reverse complement strand
TCTTTTTCTTCGAACTTTACTATCTCAAAGTGATTGATTAGGTATTCGGGCAGTAATAATTTAAGTAATTCTGTCTCATTTAGCATATCACAAATTTATGCTTTTTTCAAAACCCTCCCCTGGTTTTAGGACTGATCCATTTTAAAAATGAGAAACAAAAAATTATTTTTCGCAATTCTAAGTTTAATTTCGACGTCATATATAAATGCACAAACGCAAGATTTTGATTATCAAAAAATTGAAAAAATAGTGGACAGTATTAATGTTCAAAATATTAGTGTACAGAATTTATTCAAATATCAAATTTTAGCACACAAAGAGAATCAATTCAATCCTGAAATGATTGTCAAAAATGTCTATCTGCCGCAACAGAAACTTTGGGACAGTTGTTATGCTCAGATTTTTGGAGATGAAAATGCCAAACATTTCAACAACGAAGAAGGCATGATTAATTGGAACAAAACTTTGTTTAATAAAAACAAATCAGAGTTTATTGACCAAGCAAATACAATTACAAAATTCGACCTCAATAAATTACTAAAAACAAATCTCAAAAAATTTAGCAAACTTGTGCCTTACCAGCCAAGTGCCAAAATCAGTTTGATTTTCACACCAATTACAGGAATTGGATTTGGTGGTTGCGAAGCCGATCAATTTGCTTTGGAGCTCAATAACAAGTCGATTAACATTGCATATTCTTTGGAAAAAGGATTGCCTCACGAGCTTAATCATTTAGTATACGAGAAATTTCGAAACAATGATGTTGACAAAAATTCGGCGCTAGCACAGTCTATTGACGAAGGTTTTGCTTGTTATTTCACCTACATTTTCTTTGATAAAAAAATTACAGAATATGAAGCGGTTGAAAATATGACCAAAGAAAATTGGGATTGGTTTTTAAAAAATGAAAAAGAAATTTTCACCAAAATGAAAGTTTATTTTGATGATCAATCTGGGAACAATCCTTTGCTTAGAAACGATAAACACAAGATTTTTCCGGACGCTCCAAAATCGCTCAATTATTGGTTAGGTTTTAGGATTATCTCGACTTATGTTAAAAAACACGGCAAAGATTCTTGGAAAGACATTTATAATTTGACAGCCAAGCAAGTTTTGGAAAAAAGTGATTATGAAAAATACCTTGAGAAGTTATAGCATCAACAGTTTAAATAAAAAAGTTTCAACAATTGTTGAAACTTTTTTGTTTAGGGTTCGTAGGTCATAATGCTGCGTTTATGCATTTTGAAACCTAGTTTTTGATAAAGATGAATCGCGCGTTCGTTATGATTTTCGATTTCGAGGAACATCATTTTCAGGTTTTGTTTCTTTGCAAACTCTTGCGCAAATGCGACAGCTTTGCCTCCATATTTTTTTCCTTGAGCTTCAGGTTTTATATACAATTCATCCAAAAAGCACATCATTCCGCCAAATTCAAAAGAGAATAAATAATTGAGAATCATATAACCTACAACAAGATTTTCGTCATTTTTCAACAAAAAACATTGACCAAGATTTGGGCTTTCTACAAAGATTTCAAAATTCTTTTGCGTCGTTTCGGTATCAAAAGGATAGCCATCAATTTCATAAAAGTCTTTCATCATCGGCATTATCAAAGCTATTTCATCCAAATTCAGTTTGTCTATCTTCAAATCCATTTCATAATTTTTCACAAAGTTAGTTATTAAATATTTGCTGGTTTGAAAATAAATTCTACATTTGTAGAGTTAACTAATTATTTGTAGAATGAACGCTAAATTAACCGAAGCAGAAAAAGATGTGATGCAAGTTCTTTGGGAAAAGGAAAAAGCCTTTATGAAAGATATTATCGATGCTTATCCAGAGCCCAAACCTGCAACAACAACCATTGCAACTTTGTTAAAAAGGATGCAAAACAAAGATTTTGTCGGCTACGAATTGTTTGGAAATTCGCGGGAATATTTTCCTAAGATTGATAAAGAGCAATATTTTTCTTCTGAAATGAAAAGCATGATTCACAATTTTTTTGATAATTCTGTGAGTCAATTTGCATCGTTTTTCACGCAAAATGCAAAGCTTAGCCAAAACGAATTAAAAGAATTGCGCGATATGATTGACCAACAAATCGAAAATCCAAAGTCATGATTCCGTTTTACATAAAATATGTTGCAATAAGCATTTTGCTCATTATTTTTTATTATTTGGTTTTAGAAAATCAAAAGAATCATCATTTCAAAAGATTCTTTTTGCTACTAAGTTTAGGATTTAGTTTGGGAATTCCGTTTTTAGAAATTCCATTTGGAACTTATTACGTGAAAGCATCTCATTTGAGTTTAGGAACATCCAACGTTGAATCTCAAGTTATTAATGAAGTTCCTAAGTTTGATGTTATTCAGATTTTAACCTACCTATACTTTGTGGTAGCTGGGATTTTGGTTTTAAAATTAGTTTTCCAAATTGGGCAGATTTTATTTAATAATAGAATAGCAAAAAACATCACTTTTAAAACCTACAACATTTCACTTTTAGAAGAAAAAATTACGGCATTTAGCTTTCTGAATCGAATCTACCTAAATCGTCAACGTTTTGAAAACAATGAGATTGACGACAGTATTTTAATTCACGAACAAGCGCATATTTCTCAAAAACACAGTTTTGATATTTTATTAATTGAAATTCTAAAAGCTTTGTTTTGGCTAAATCCAGCTATATACTTTTTCAAAAATGCTATTGCAACCAACCACGAGTTTTTGGCAGACGAAGAAGTTTTAAAACAAAAATCGCCTCAAGATTATCAAAAACTAATTTACCAAGAGGTTACTTATAATTTCTTGCCTTTAACACAGACATTTAAAAGAAACAATAACACCAAAAAAAGATTTATTATGATGAATACTAACAAAAACAAGAGCTTGACTATTCGGGTTTTAGGCTCTGTTCTCTTCACGTGTGGCGTCGCTTTTTTCTTTGCCGAAAAGGTTAAAACGCCAATTGTTGTCAATGATTCAACTTTAGAAAAAAGTAATGAAAAGTCCAGCTCTATCAACAAAAATGAAAATCTGACAGAAAACATTGCGAAAGAATTTCCAACCACGGAAAAGTTAACAATGCAAAAAGTTGGTGACACGATTAAAAAACATGACTACTATGCTCCACCACCAATGGCAGATAAAAGCACTGACAAATCAACGGCAGATTGGCCAGACAAAGTAGCGGAATATCCTGGAGGAATGTTGGAACTAAGACAAGCAATCGCAAACGAAATTAACTTGGACAAATTTGATAACGTCTATGGCACGCTAAAAGCCAATTGTCTTGTCAACATCGATGCAAAAGGAAATCTTGTAGGCATGAAAGTCTCTGGACAAAATAAAGTCTTCTCGGAAGAAGTAGAACGTTCTCTCACCAAAATATTACAAAATACGACTTGGACACCAGCACAAAAAGATGGTAAAGATGTTGCTTCATTTTATAGAATTCCTATTGTAATGGAGTTTGATGGTCACGAAAATGTTCCGCCACCGCCACCACCGCCACCAACTCCTGTAAAACCTAAACGAACAAAATAATAAGAAAAGAGCCCAACACGGCTCTTTTTTCATTTTTTAAGCATTTTTAAAACAAAAATATCTTAACTTTAAAGCATATTAATTCGTAAATAATGAGTCTTACAAAAGAGCAAATTGCCCAGCGTATAGCAAAGGAAATCAAGAATAATTCGTATGTTAATTTAGGAATTGGTATTCCAACTTTGGTTGCCAATTATATTCCAGAAGGGATTAATGTAGTTCTACAATCCGAAAATGGACTTCTAGGGATGGGACCTTTCCCTATCGAAGGCGAAGAAGATCCAGATCTTATCAATGCAGGAAAACAAACCATCACAACTTTACCTGGTTCTGCAGTATTCGACTCAGCGATGAGTTTTGGGATGATTCGTGCACAAAAAGTAGATTTAACGATACTTGGTGCAATGGAAGTTTCCGAAAATGGTGATATCGCCAACTGGAAAATTCCTGGCAAAATGGTAAAAGGAATGGGCGGCGCAATGGATTTGGTAGCTTCGGCGAAGAACATTATTGTAGCGATGCAACAAGTTAACAAACACGGTGAAAGCAAATTGTTATCAGAATGTACTTTGCCTTTAACTGGTGTTAAGTGTATTAAAAAAATTGTTACCGAATTGGGCGTTTACGAGGTTCTACCAGAAGGAGGTTTCAAACTAATAGAAAGAGCACCAGGCGTTAGTGTTGACGACATCAAAAAAGCAACGGCTGGCAAATTAATTGCGGACGACAACGCTCCTGAAATGACATTTTAAATTTTAAATAAATCCATATAATATCAATGGGAAAAACTTTTAATGCTTCTGTTAACAAAAGCTATGACTTTACATTGACAGAGGACCAAATCCATGCAATTGATGCTGTGACTTTGGATAACGAAAATTATCACATTCTGCATCATAACAAGTCTTACCAAGCAGAAGTTGTTGATGCCGATTTTAATCAAAAAAAGTACACTGTTAGCGTTAACAACAATCTTTATGAAGTTGATATCCAAAACGATTTGGACAAGCTAATTAAAGAAATGGGCTTCGAAGTTGGAAAGTCAAAACAAGTTAATGCGATTAAAGCGCCAATGCCAGGACTGATTTTGGAAATTTCTGTTGCAGTTGGACAAGAAGTTAACGAAGGTGACAGTCTTCTAATTCTTGAAGCGATGAAAATGGAAAACAGCTTCTACTCGCCGAGACAAGGTGTTATTAAATCTATTGCGGTAGAAAAAGGTCAAGCAGTTGACAAAGGACAATTATTAATCGAGTTCGAATAAAATCTAATCATAAAATGAAAAAAATACTCGTAGCAAATCGAGGAGAAATAGCATTAAGAGTGATGAAAACAGCTAAGAAAATGGGTATTAAAACCGTTGCTGTTTTCTCTGTTGCAGATAGAGAATCTCCTCATGTTAAATTTGCTGACGAAGCGGTTTGCGTTGGTGAAGCGCCTTCCAATCAGTCTTATTTATTAGGTGATAAAATCATTGAAGTTTGTAAGGAATTAGGTGTTGACGGAATCCATCCTGGTTATGGCTTCTTGTCAGAAAATGCAGAGTTTGCAGAAAAAGCCGAAGCTAATAATATTACGTTCATCGGTCCACGTTCCAAAGCGATCCATATTATGGGAAGTAAGTTGGCTGCTAAAGAAGCGGTTAAAGCTTATGACATCCCAATGGTTCCTGGTCTAGACGAAGCAATCACTGATGTTGAAAAAGCTAAAAAAGTTGCCGTTGAAATTGGTTTCCCCATTTTGATTAAAGCTTCTGCTGGTGGTGGTGGAAAAGGTATGCGTGTTGTAGAAAACGAAGGCGAATTCGAGTCTCAAATGCAACGTGCTATTTCCGAAGCGACTTCAGCTTTTGGAGATGGCTCTGTATTTATCGAAAAATATGTTGGTTCACCAAAGCATATCGAAATCCAAGTTATGGCAGACGATCATGGTAATATTCTTTATTTATTCGAAAGAGAATGTTCTGTGCAACGTCGCCACCAAAAGGTTGTTGAAGAAGCGCCATCTGCGGTTTTGACACCTGAAATTAGAAAAGCTATGGGAGAAGCTGCTGTTAAAGTGGCAAAATCTTGTGATTATCTAGGTGCTGGTACTGTGGAATTCCTTTTGGATGAAAACAAAAACTTCTATTTCCTAGAGATGAACACGCGTCTACAAGTGGAACATCCTGTAACCGAAATGATTACCGGAATGGATTTGGTAGAATTGCAAATTCGTGTTGCTCGTGGCGAAGCTTTACCAATAAAACAAGAAGATTTAAAAATTGACGGTCACGCACTAGAACTTCGTGTTTATGCAGAAGATCCACTGAATGATTTCCTGCCAAGCGTTGGGACTTTAACAACCTATCAACCTCCTGTTGGTGATGGTGTACGTGTTGATGATGGTTTTGCGGAAGGTATGGATGTTCCGATTTATTACGATCCAATGCTAGCAAAATTAATCGTTCATGGTAAAGATCGTAACGAAGCAATTGAAAAAATGCTAGAAGCGATCCAAGATTACAAAGTTGAAGGTGTTAGCACTACTCTGCCTTTCGGTAGTTTTGTGTTCGATCATGAAGCTTTCCGTTCTGGAAATTTTGACACTAATTTTGTTAAAAAATATTACAGTCCAGAAATTATTGTTGAAAACCAAGCTAAAGAAGCTGAAGTTGCAGCATTAATCGCTTTGAAAAAATATCTTGAGGATCAAAAATTATTGCGTGTTCCTAATCAATTCTAAATCAAATCATGGAAAATAAAATAGACCTTTTAAATAAAAAAATAGCGGAGTCTAAACTGGGCGGTGGCGAAAAAAGAATTGCAACGCAACACGCTAAGAAAAAATTAAGCGCAAGAGAACGTATCGAATATTTCTTTGACGAAGGTTCTTTTGAAGAAATTGGTGCATTCATTACACACCGTACCAAGGATTTTGGTATGGATAAAGAATATTATCTTGGCGATGGTGTTATCACAGGCTATGGAACGGTTAACGGTCGTTTGACTTATGCTTTTGCTCAAGATTTCACAGTATTTGGTGGTGCTTTGTCCGAAACCCATGCAGAGAAAATTTGCAAAGTGATGGATATGGCTGTTAAAGTTGGTGCACCAATGGTTGGACTTAATGACTCTGGAGGTGCGCGTATCCAAGAAGGTGTAAGATCTTTGGGCGGTTACGCAGATATTTTCTTTAGAAATGTACAAGCTTCTGGTGTTATTCCTCAGATTTCTGCCATTATGGGACCTTGCGCTGGTGGTGCAGTTTATTCTCCTGCTATGACGGATTTCACAATGATGGTGGAGAACACTTCTTATATGTTTGTAACTGGACCCAACGTTGTTAAAACAGTAACCAACGAAACAGTAACTTCTGAAGAATTAGGTGGTGCTTCGACACACTCTACAAAGTCTGGTGTTGCACATACAACTTCTGCTAACGATGTTGAATGTCTTGAAGATGTAAAAACTTTATTAAGTTATCTTCCTCAAAACAACCAAGAAGTTACACAGCAATTGCCTTACGAAATTGGTAACGAGCTTCGTGAAGACCTTAAGAACATTATCCCAGATAATGCCAACAAGCCTTATGATATGCATGACGTCATCAATCATTTAATTGATGAAGATTCGTTTTTTGAAATTCATAAAAACTATGCTGAAAACATTGTGGTAGGTTTTGCAAGAATCGCTGGTAGAAGTGTTGGTATTGTAGCCAACAATCCAATGTTCTTGGCTGGCTGTCTAGATGTTAACTCGTCTATAAAAGCAGCGAGATTTACACGTTTTTGTGATGCTTTCAATATTCCGTTGTTAGTATTGGTGGATGTTCCTGGTTTCTTACCAGGTACGGATCAAGAATGGAATGGTATCATCACACATGGTGCCAAATTATTGTACGCCTTGTCAGAGGCAACCGTTCCAAAAGTGACTGTTATTACTAGAAAAGCTTATGGTGGCGCTTATGACGTTATGAACTCTAAACATATCGGCGCTGACATGAACTTCGCTTGGCCATCTGCTGAGATTGCTGTAATGGGTGCAAAAGGAGCCTCAGAAATTATTTTTAAAAGAGAAATTTCGGAAGCCGCAGATCCTGCCGCGAAACTTGCTGAAAAAGAAGCGGAATATGCAGAGAAATTTGCAAATCCTTACACAGCAGCGCAACGAGGCTTTATTGATGAAGTTATTTTCCCAGAAGATACCCGTCGAAAACTAATAAAAGCTTTCGCGATGTTGGAAAACAAATTCGTTGAAAGACCAAACAGAAAACACGGTAACATCCCGTTATAATAAACAAAATCCTGAGTGCAATGCTCAGGATTTTTTATTTGTTTTAAAATTTATTTATACTTCAAAATTCTTCTTTGCCAATTCTTTTCGGACACGACTAAGACTTTCTGGCGTAATTCCTAGATAAGAAGCGACCATCCATTGTGGCACACGCAACATGATATTCGGATATTTTTTCAGAAAATCCATATAGCGTTCTTCAGCAGTTGTGCTAATCAAAGCATTGACACGATTTTGTAAATTTTTAATATGATTAAACATTAACATTTGATTTCGTTCTGCAACTTGTGGATGCAATTCTGCTAGTTTAAACAAAAAATCATCAGCCATTACAACAACCTCCGAATCTTCAATCGCTTCGATATAGAAACGAGACTTTTCATTAAGCATTTGGCTAGTAGAATCAGAAATAATCCAACCTTCTGGCGCAAATTGAATCACATGCTCTTTACCAATTTTATCAATGGAATACATTCTTAGTAAGCCTTTTTCCACAAAATAACGTTCGTTATTAATATCGCCTTCTCTTACCAAAACACTTCCCTTTTTGAAATGTTTTACCTGATAATGCGTCGAACATAGAGTAACACTTTCTTCTGGAATTTCTAAAATCTCCGAAAGGTGCTTGTGAAAATTACTTACCATTTGTCGTATATTTTTGAAATTTAAAAATACTAATTCTATTTCACATTTACCTAAGATTGTTAGCAACTAAAATATGACAATTTGTACCTCTTTATTAATTGGTATAATTACTGCAACAAGCTAGGAGAACTACTTAATTTAGTATAAATTTGTAATAAATATATTTTTATGAAAAAAGCACTTATCGTTGTTGATATTCAGAATGACTTTTGCGAAGGTGGCGCTTTAGCTGTGCCAAATGCTAACGATATTATCCCTTATGTTAACCTTTTGATGGAAGATAATCAATATGACGAAATTATTTTGACCCAAGATTGGCATCCAGCAAATCACAAATCTTTTGCAAGTAATAATGGTCGTCAGGTTGGAGAAAGTATTATCTTAAACAGTGTTCCTCAGTTTATGTGGCCAGACCATTGTGTACAAGGTACTTTTGGCGCAGAGTTTCATAAAGATCTAAATATTTCCAAAGCAACAAAAATTATCCAGAAAGGTACCAATGCAGAGATTGACAGCTACAGTGGCTTCCAAGATAATAACCATTTTATGAAAACTGGTCTTGCAGACTATCTCAAATACCATGATATTCAACTTGTGGAGATTGTTGGTTTGGCATTAGATTACTGCGTGAAGTTTACAGCCCTAGATTCAGTTAAAGAAGGCTTTGTGACTTGTGTACACTTCAACGGCACCAAAGCTGTTAATGTAAAACCAGAAAATGCTAAAAATGCAATCTACGATTTAGTAGAAAACCGAGTGACCATTTTAGGATAAACCAATTTGTTATTCAAATATTATCAAAACTGCTTTTTTTAGAGCAGTTTTTTTTTATTTTTGTAACGAAAAACTTTTAAAACTATTTAACCATGAAAAAATTATTCATTATGGCTGCATTTTGTAGCCTCTCGATGTCGAATGCCCAAAAGTTTGAAATCTCAGCAGGTTATGGAAGCGCTTCTTTATTTGGTGAAGCAGATTCGCTGCTAAAAGGAATTGGCAATGCCATCTTTACGAGTGAAGCTGTTATGCCCGAAAGCAATGGTGTTTTTACAGTTGCTGTGACAACTTACAGCCAGAACATGAAATGGCGTTATGGTATCGAAGCCAACCTAGAATCCTTCAACGAGACAAAATCGAGCTACAAAAAACAATCTTATTTTTCCATTTTACCAAAAATAGATTACTTCTGGTCCGATGCTGATAAAAAATGGCGTTTTTATTCTGGCATTTCTGCAGGAGCATTGTTTAGAGATCTCGATTATGTTGACTCTTCCAACACTGTTCAGAAAAACAATGACACATTTTTTGCTTTTAACATTATGCCGATTGGTGTGAGATATGGAGGCAATTTTGGCGTATTTGTAGAACCAAGTATTGGTACAAGAGGCTTTATCCAAGGCGGATTGTCTTATATTTTCTAAACCAAAACTTAATAAAAAAAGAGAGCTAAAGTTTAGCTCTCTTTTATTTTATAACATTTTCAAATTGTTAACTTCTAGTTCTGTAAGAATTCTCCAATGTCCACGTTTGATGTTTTTCTTTGTAAGACCTGCAAACATCACGCGATCCAAAGATTCTACTTCGTAGCCTAGCTTTTGGAAAATACGTCTTACAACACGATTCCAGCCAATATGGATTTCGATACCAATCTCATTCTTTGGTTTTCCTTCAATAAAAGAAATGCTGTCAACTTCAGCAACACCTTCTTCTAGACGAATTCCGTCTCCAATAGCATGCAAATCTTCAATTGATAATTTTCTATCCAAAGTAACATGATATATTTTCTTCATATTAAATGATGGATGCGTTAACTTCTTCGTCATGTGACCATCATTCGTCAACAAAATAACACCAGTCGTTTGGCGATCCAATCGTCCAACTGGGAACAATCTATATGGCGACGCATTCGCTACAAGATCCATTACGGTCTTTCTAGCCTTCTCATCTTTGGTTGTAGAAATATAACCTTTTGGCTTGTTAAGAACAACATACACAGGCTTTTCTGGTGTAATACCTTGTCCATCAAACACAACGCGGTCGGTTTTCTGAACCTGATAACCCATTTCCGTAACGACAACACCATTAACTTCCACCAAACCTTGTGTGATAAGTTCATCCGCTTCTCTCCTACTACAAATCCCTGAATTAGCGATGTACTTGTTAAGACGAATCGTCTCTTTTGGTGCTTTCGCTAATTTATCAAGTTTCCTTTTTTGAATATACGATTTAACGCGTTCGCCTTCTTCCTCGCTTCTATTAAATGGTCTTTTGGGACCAAATTTTCTCTCGCCACCTTCGTACTTATCTCTAGAATCGAAGTCGCGTCCTCGTTTTGTTTTTGGTTTTCCAAATTTGTTAGATCCGCCAAAAGATCCTCCTGTTCCAGAAGTACTGCTAGATCCACTTCTTGAGCCACGCGAATTTTCAGAAGACTTTCTCCCTCCAAAATTTCCGGTCTTTTTATTTCTGTCTGAAGAATTTCTCTCGTTTCTGCTCATGTTTTAAAATTTTTGCAAAGATAGACTTTTTTAAAACAATATTGAAAAGCCTTTTTGTGCTTATACTAGATTGCCCAACTGAACTTATTATAGATACCATCAAATAACATCGCGAGTATACCTACAAAAATCCAAAACTTTAGAACACTTAAGGTAGTGAGTTTGTCATTTTTGCGATTTCGAAGCATCCAAAAAACACATAATAAAAGAACAATTAAGCCTCCTAAAAAATAGAAAGACATAATGCTATGAAGTCCAATACCTTTTATAATAATCAACGAAACTACAAATGCAAGCAGACAAAATGTAATGATAATTTGTCTTGCTGTAGTTGAACTAAAGCTATTTGCTATTGTTTTGTAGCCAAATATTTTGTCAGCATTTTTTGTTAAAAGATCTTTCACCATATCGATAATCATCAACATTAGAAAAAGAAAAATTGCCATAAAAAAGACTTTCAAAGTAAAGGTTTTGTAATACACCAACATTCCAAAAAATGGATACATCGTTAACCCAACAAAGGTTAAATTATTGACAATTAAAATTTTACTTAATTTATGACTATAAAACCACATTAGGAATTGATAGACCAAGAAGAATATAAAAACATTCCAAGATTGGCTAAAGGCAATGCTTAAGCATAAGGCATTAAGGAAAATATAAGCGTAAAGAAAATATTTTTGTTTTAAAAAAGATTGAATTCTACTGCGGAAAGGTTTGGTAACCTTATCTTTTTCTTGATCGTAAAATTGGTTGATAATACCACCTGCCAAGATACTGAGTACCGAACAAAGAATAATTAAATGTGCATGATAATCGAAAACAAAAACCTTAAAGGATTCTTCACGATTAAACAAAAAGAAAGTCGAAACATACAATGCAAAAGCCAATAAAGCCACCACAAAAAAACGTGCGCCTAAAATAAAGCCCATCAATTGATTAAATCGATAGGCGAAATTTTTGTTACGTTTTTCAATGTTTTGACTCATGCAAAATTAAAATCTGTATATCACTTCTTTCTGGAAGCCAGAAAGCATTTTTTCAGCTTTTTCGTAGTCTTTTGTAAATCCTAAAATGTAGCCTCCACCGCCACTTCCACAAAGTTTCAGGTAGTAAGCATTGCTGTCGATTCCCTTTTTCCAAATGTTATAAATACTTTCAGGAATCATTGGTTTGAAGTGGTCATAAGCCCAAACCGAAAGCTTCTTAAGATTTCTGAAAAAGGGATTCATATCTTTTTTCAGAAAAGCTTCGATACAAGCATTATTATAACGGATAAACTCTTCTTTCATTGTTTTTCTGAAACCTTCAGTTTTCATTTTTTCAAAGAAAATCTGAATCATAGGACCTGTTTCGCCCGTAATTCCAGAGTCAATCAAAAATACTGCACCTTTACCTTCCGTCGCATTATCAGGGATTGCGACTTTGTCTAGATTTTCTCTATTCTCGATAAGGATTGGAAGATTCATATAACAAATCAAAGGATCCATCCCCGAACTTTTTCCATGGAAATAACTTTCCATTTCGCCAAAAATAGCTTTTAGCTGTTTTAGATTATCCTTAGAGATCGTATCTGGACTAAGTTTTTCTAATGAATATTTTTCAAAAATTGCAGCAACCAAAGCACCAGAACTTCCAACTCCATATCCTTGCGGAATATTAGAGTCAAAGAATAATCCCGAAGAAATATCCTTTTTGAAAGCATCGATGTTTAGTTTGAAATTTCCTGGCAAATTAAGCGTTGCCAAGAAGTCAGCATATTTTTGTAAATGTTGATTTGATTTTTTTTCGAACTCCGAAGTCAATTCAGAAAACTTCAAAGTTCCTTTATAAAAGCTGTAAGGAACAACAAGACCTTGTGAGTTCTCAATCATTCCATATTCTCCAAAAAGAATAATTTTAGCATAAAATAAAGGGTTGGTCATTAACTTATGTTTTTGTGTTTTTATACTGCAAATTTACAAAATATTTTCCATTACAGTATCAACAAATTAAATGCCGAAATTTTAAATAAAATTAACATTTAGAGCCTGATTAAAAATTTTACCGAAATACATTTTTAACCTATGCAAATGTTCTTTGCTAAATTTTAATGCTCTTTTAAGCCAATTTTTTACTTCTCATTTTTGATTTAGCCCGCTAAATCTTCAAACATGAAATAAAAAATTCATCTCAAAATAGCTATGAAAATTTTACCAATAAAATTTAATCAGTCTCTAAGAATTTACTTTCTCTTTGTTGACATCCGTCTTTAAAAAACGAATTAAAATCAATCCTATCGCAAAGAAAATGGTCATAGATAAAGCAGCATAACGCATATTATTGAAATGATCAATTAAAGTTGCAAAAATGAAAGTTCCCAAAATAATTGCTAATTTTTCTAAAACATCATAAAAACTAAAATAGGTTGTGTTTTCCATACCGTCTTGTGGCAACAACTTAGAATAAGTTGATCGAGACATCGCCTGCAATCCGCCCATAACAAGACCTACAATCGACGCTACACCATAGAATTGATACTCGACATTTGGATTTTCTTTATTAAGATAATAAGCCGAAAGACAAGCTACAATCCACAAAACAATACAAATCGAAATCACATTTTTGTTACCAATTTTCTTTGATAATCTTGAAAAAATTAACGCTCCAATAATCGCTTCAATCTGGATAACCAGCAAAGTCAAAATCAATTTATCTTGTGCCAGATTAATTTCCGATTTACCAAAAAGTGTTGCCATTAAGAAAATCGTTTGCATCCCAACACTAAAGAAAAAGAAACTCGATAGAAAATACTTAAGATTCGCATCTCTAAAAAGATGATTTCCAACCTTAAACAATTCTCTAAAACTTTCTTTACCAATATCTTTATAAAACGTAATATTCTTTTTTAATACAAAGAAAAAACCACCATTATTTTTATGGCTTTTGAAAAGGTTTTTGTGGTTTAACAACACCAAATCTTTTGGAAGTTGATCTTTAACATTACCGAACTGTGGCAAATGCTTAAACGTGTATTGTGAAAATCCAAACCACCAAGCACCAGTTAACAAAAAGCTAATTCTTGTATAAAGCTTTGCTTGATCAGCATCTTTTGCTAAAACTTGAATTAAAACCAAACAAATAATTACCAAAATTACAGAACCAATATAACCATAGACATAGCCTTTCGCTGACAAGGCATCTTGCTTGTCAGGTGTTGCAATATCTGGCAAAAATGAATTGTAAAACACCAAACTTCCCCAGAAACCGACACTCGCAGTAACACTAAACAATAGTCCTAGCCAAACCGTTCCCATCCCTGTAAACATCGCCAATCCCATACAAGATGTTGCTCCTAGATAACAGAAGAATTGCAAGAATGATTTTTTGTTCCCGATGGTATCTGCCAACGAAGACAGAATTGGTGAGAGCAAAACAACGATTACAAACGACAACGTCAAAGAATAACCATAGACTGCGTCGGGTTGGTATTCGCGACCGAATATTTTGATCATGTGCCTCACAGGCACATCAATCCATTTTCCTGTAGATTCAACATACATTCGCGTTTCGCGTGCTGTTGTTAAAATGGAAAAGTAAATTGGGAAAATCGTCGAGGTAATTACTAAAGAATATACAGAATTGGCCCAGTCGTACAGAGCCCAAGCCTTCATTATTTTTGGATTATTTTTGATACTCACGTTTTAAGATTTCAAATGTTAGAACAAATATAAAATTAATGTTGAGAAATCAAACTTTAGAATGATTAATTTTCTTTCATTTATGCTACAAATGCAGAATTTTGAAACTTCGCGTCAAGAATTATTTCGAAATGTTAAAACTTATGAAGAGAATTTCGCAAAGCCTCTATTTTAAAATTATTTTTTTGCTAAATTAGAAAAATGAAGAAAAGCATCATCAATTCCCACATCTTTCGAAAATTGAAACAAATGAAAACACAAAAAGTAACTCATTTTATTTTGTTTATTATTTCTGCGTTTTCAGCACATATTTATCAAGCACAAAAAATATCAAAAGGCTACTCTCAGGTTAAAGAATATGGAATAAAAGGCTCTCCAAAAAAAGCTGAAGTTTATATTGTGGATATTGATAATTCTAAAATCCCAACAGATACTCTGGGTTATTCAAGAAAGACAACAACAACTTTTTCGCGAAGTGGAAACATTGAAAAGTATCTTCGTTTTTTTAAACCCAATCCAACAACCACTGTTACAAAAGACGAAATTGTCTACACGATAGATGGTAAAGATTTTTCGTATACTGAAAATACCAATTTTAGTGATCGAAAAGAAATGCTTTCCGAGAAGTTCAAATATATCTGGAAAGACGATTATCACTATGATATCATTAATATTGGGAACAATACTCACACAACAGAAATTAGTTTGGATGAAAATTTTCTTTTAAAAAATTCCAAATTAAAAGCTGGTGGTAAAGTACTTTATGACTCAGACTATACTGATATATTGAAAAATAATATCATCACAAAAAGACTCACAAAAACAATTGAATATATTGGCGAAAAACCAAATGAATCTTACCAAATTGAAGTAATCAAAAAACAAGACAAATTTGGCAATCCAAGCCTTATCTACATCTATGATGATAAAGCCGAAACAAATCTGGTAGCTGTTGCCTTTAGGTATTACGAATATTACTAATTTTAAAAACACAACATGAAATACCTTACAATTCCCCTACTTTTGGTAACGATGTATTCTTGCAATGATAAACATACAACCAAAATTGAAAGCAAAATTATAGAAAGTCAAGATTCTAAAAAAGTTGGTGACAGCATCGAAATTGGATACTATGACAGTTTTGAAAAACTTCCAAAATTTAAATTAGAAGCGGCTTCTGAAGATGATTTTAAGAAATTAAAATCAGCAACAACGTTTATTAAAGATAAAATCGAAAACGATAAGCAAAATTTCTATTTACAAATTGCTGGCAAAAAAGTAAAGTTTAAAAATTACGAAACAAACTCTGAAAATGATTTTGATGGAAGCGAATATCTCGGTTACAACTCGACTTTTGATTTATTTGCTGTCCAGAATAATACCGTTTCAGATAATTTGGGTTTTGCGGACATTGATTTGATTAACAAAACAACTGGTTTTAAATACAAAATCATTTCGCTAAGTGACTGGTGTGGTTCGGTTCCACTGGCATCGCCCAATAATCAGTTTTTGGTTTATTTTCAAGACCCTGAATACGAATCTCAAAACTTAAGTATTGTCGTACTGAAAGTTAATGACAAAAATAATCCCAAAACATTCTTAAAAGAATATGCGAGCTGCTTTACTGAAAATGGTTTTTCTATCGAAGAAATTAGATGGCGAGACGACCATAATTTTGTGATAAAAGCTTATAAATCCGAAAATAATGATAATGGAAAAGAGGTAAAATATTACAGCTATTTTTCTGCAAAAATTGATTAAACGTAAAAGTAAATGATTAAAAAAATAATTAAAATTTCCGTTGTAGCGGTCTTATGTTTTGGGTTTCAGGCTTGTGATAAAAAACTTGATGAAAAATCGAAAACCGCAAGTGAAAATTTAGAAATTAAAAAAGATTCTATTCAAACCGATATTACTGAAAAGCAAAATTCGGAGCTTTACAATGAACACAAAAATCTATTTGATATTTTGTGTTTATTACCGAAAAACACGATGGATAGCTGGGGATGGACAGAAGCAGATCGCAAAAGTTTTGTCGATTACATAAAAACCAATAATAAAGTTCCGTCCAAACATCCAAATTTCCAAAGTTTTAATTTTGCAGGACCAAATAGCATCCAAATTCAGGTTGTCGACGGCGTTTGGACATTGGCTATTTATAAAATTGCAATCGATCAATACATCGCAATAACGGACGATATTGTTGGCGACGGCAACACGATAAAAGCTTTTGAATATTCAAATTCGAAACTTCAAAGTATTGAACTTTCGAAAGTCCTTAACGCAGATTCTTTTAATAATTTATTGGTGAATAAAAACAATTTGCCTTGTAAAGAAATGTTAGAAGATAATGCTATTTCGTTCGCTTATGATTTCTCCGACAAATCGATTATTAAAATTTCAAATACAAGTCTGTCCGAAAAAGAGAATAAAAATTGTTTGTTAGGAAATACGCTCACATATCGCTTTAATCCAGATAAAAAACGCTTCGATTTACTTTCGACAACGTGGACAAGCGAAAACCAAAACTAAATTAGTTTAAAAAATACAAGCACAAACAAAATGAAATTAAACAAAACCTACTTCCTCTTTTTAATTCTTCTGTTAATCTTTACAAATGTCCAAGCGCAATTTGTTGGCTTATACAACTTGCACGATGGAGGCGTCGATACGCCAAATTCTCAATTGATTGTCAGAGCAAATCATGACTTCATTTTGGTCTATTTTGGTGGTGTTAAAAAAGGAACATGGAAAGAAGTAGACGCCAATTCCATTCAATTAACTGAGACCAAACCGAATGCAGGACCAATTCTATTATACGGAAAAACTAACAAAAATAACAATGGCATCGCAGTAGACGTTTATGGAATACATGACGCCGAGGCATTTATTCAGTTTGCCAAAGACACGCTACGGTCTAAAGATTTGCAACCTGTATTCAATCCATTTCCCAACTGTATTGGTAACAATTATGTCATAAAAAGAGCAAACAAGGATGACAAATGGCTTACAATTAGTATTCCCACGAATCCAAGTTTTAAAAGCATGAAAACCAAATATCCTTATAAAGCTTTGAGCTACACTTTTGCTTTAAACAACAAATTCAACAGTTATCAAATCTTTTTCAATCCTGAAAATATTTTTCCAGAAATGAGTTTAAGCTTGGTTAAAAAAGCAAAAACTTATCAGTTATCTTATTTCGAAAAAAGTCTTGAGCGAGAAGAAATAACGCCCGAACTTGAAAAAGCGATTCAGCGTAATTTGGTGCAATTGGAGCAATATGAATTGAGACGAAATTTAGGAACTCCTATCCCATCCACTTATGATAAAAAACTAATTGTTTATTCAAAACCCAAATTAAAACCACTTTTCACAGCCAATTGCGAAGGAGAAAAGGATGACAACGATAAAGATGATTTGACTGAAAAAAAAGAAATTCTTCCCAAAGTTGATCGTCCAAATGGTTTCTACACGGTTACCAACTTCAATGAAGCGGATTATGATCCTAAAAAATTCAATTTAGCAAAAACACCGAGTTTAACAACTTCCGATATTTCTTCGGTTTATAAAGTTGTTGCAGACCTTGGTGGTTACGAAATTGAAATTAAGCTAACGCCAGCGGGAGCAACAAAATTCGCCGAACTTACCAGAAACAATGTTAATAAACCAGTTGCCATTGTGATCGATAAAGAAATTATCTCGGAGCCATATATTCAGTCGGAAATACCTGGCGGCTTACTTCGAATAGCTGGAGACTTTTCTGATGAAAAACTAAACTCAATTATCTCTAAATTAGAAAATAAATAGATTTTCACTTAGCAAAACACAAAATAAATGGATTTTGAAATTTTAAAACAACAAATTGAAGACGCTACCAAAAAAGCTTTTATCGAAATGCACGAACTGCACGGCAGCGAAAATATTTACGCGTTTGCATTGTACAGCGACGAAGGTGCGATGACGGTTTGTCCATCTACCAATACATTGACGGCTTTGGAAGCTCACGCGAATGATGACGAGCAAGAATATTACAAATTTGAACCCGCCGAATGGAAATACGAAATGCAAGGCGCAAATGATGAATTCAATAAGATTTGTAAAGATTTGCGAGACGAACTTTATGCTAACGAAGAGAACGAAGCTTGGTTTGATCACTTTCAAAAAAGCCTTTTTGACACTTGCATCGACGTTTTAGAAAAGTTGAAAAGCGAAAATTTCTTCCAGAAAATTATTGGCAAAGACATCTTTTTGTTCTTTACGATTTCTGATTACGATTTTAAGAAAAAAGACATCAAGGCAATTGTTGAAAAGCTAAACGACAACTCTTACAAAGACGAATATCTCGCTTGGATGAAGAGTTGGTAAGATTGCGTAAACATTTTTTGGAAGATTTATGACAGAACAGAAATTTCAGTTTCGACAGTATAGTATTAAAGTTTGGACGATTAGTCTGCTTATATTTTTTGCAAGTTTAATCTGCTTTATATTTAGCGAACAGCACTACTCGATTTTCGCAAATACGACACAGCAAACTTATAATCTTATCTTTATTTTGACAGTTTCTGTATTAATTATTGTCGGGATTAATGTTTATTTTTCAAAAAAAATTAGCATTAATATTAAAAATGATTCAATCCAAATCATGGATTTAAAATCAGGGATTACTACCAATATTCTCAGTGATAATATCGACGACTATTACTTTTCTTATACCGCAAAAGCGATGTTAGATATTCTGAGGATAAATATCAACGGCAAGAACAACTTTTATTGGCTTGGTGGGCTTAATAGTTTTCAAGAAAGCGAAAATGACAATATACTTAAGCAAAACTTAGATTCAGAATTAAAAAAAAAGCTAGCAAACAAAGTTTCAAAAACCAATATTGACGCGGTAATTCTATTTTCGGCGAGCAAATTGTCTTATATTATGGTAGCTTTTAGTTTGATTGCGCTTGTTCTGTTTTTAGTTTACTTTCTATTTTGGATTAAGTAAATTTCATCTTTTTCTAAAAATATTAAACAAAGAAAATGCAAAAAATAAAAATAAGATCTGTCTCTTGGAAAGTGTTTATCATTAACTTTTTCGCAGTTGTTGTGCCTTTATTTTTCATTGTTAAATATGCTTATGGAATACAGAATACGACCACACAAAGCTTTTCTGTAATTGCAGCTGTTTCGATATTAGGAATCATTAATTATTTAATCGTTAAAAAATGTTCCAAAGTAATTGAACTGTCTTTCGCAGACCAAAGCCTTGAAATTTCTAAAAATGAAAACTCGATTTTCAAAAGCACTTACGACGAAATCGAAAATTACAATTGTTATCGATTTATCAATAAAAAAGCTGGTTACATTCTGAGGTTAAAATCTAAAAATGCCCAATTTTGTTCCTTGTTAACTTGGCAAGATTTTGACACCAAAAGTGACTTAGATTCTCAAAGTTACAAACGCATTAATGATTATCTAAACGAAAAACTAAATACGAAAAAACAGACCACAAGCTTAGACATACTTCTAAAAATACTTTCGCTAATACCATATATTTCTTTAATAATCGCCGTTACTTTACTAATCGGCATTTGCATTTATATTGTAAATCTATAATTTCCAACCTAAACACACAAAACAATGAGCTACGACATTGCATTATACCGCATCGAAACCAAATTACAAGAAGAAAAATCAGAAGATGAGAACTTTTTTGAGAATGAAGCGAATTTGGTTTCTTTTACAGAAAAACAATTTCAAGATTTAAAAAATAGACTCGAAAATTATGAATACAATGTAGTCGACCAAACGAACGACCAAATAACATTTAGTCATCCAGATGAAGATTTCGGGACTGCACTTTTGACAAAAGAAGCCTTATTTTTCACAACTAGTTGGAATGACAATTCTATTTTTGAAGTAGGCATGACAGCCTCCGAATTTACAGATACAGGGGAGTTCGCAAAATATGATTTCCAAAATGGCGAATGGGAAAATTTTGATTAATCTCAATATTATGAAAAAACTTATTTTCATTTTTTTAGTACTTAGTTTTAAATCTTTAGCCTTCGCGCAAAAGGATCATAAAAGATATTACAGCAACGGAAAACTTGAAGAAAGTGGACAATTTGATGCCAATGGAAAAGCTGTTGGAGAATGGAAATATTATTATGAAGAAGGTAATATTGAGCGCATTGAAACTTATGATGGTGACAAAGTTTTTGCGCAATCCTTTTGGAAAAATGGAAAAAAACATCAAGTTTCAACTTCGCAAAACGGATATTTTTTAGGAACCAGCCTCTCTTATCACGAGAATGGACAACCTTGGAAAATTCAAAATTTTGTAAATGGAAGTTTTGACGGGATGCAGAAAAGCTTTTACAGTAACGGAAAACTAGAATATATTGGTTTTTACAAAAAAGGAATGCGCGTCGGAAAATGGGAATATTTTCATGAAAACGGTAAACGCTCAATAGTTGCAACATACGGCAACGATAGAAATTTGAGTACAGACTGGTATCGTGATGATGGCACACCTTGGAAGAAAGAAAAAAATGATTACAGCACAGACGGAAAACTAACTGTCTATTTTGAAGAATATCATCTTAACGGAAAATTGGAGCGGACGGGAAGCTTTTTTGAAGGTGTGGAAGTCGGCACTTGGGAATACTATGATGAGAAAGGGAAATTGATAGAAAGGAAGGAGAAATAATATCATTTTTAAAAGAAAAGATTAGTAAAAATGCTAATTCAGCTTTTTTGTTTTGTTATTTGTTGAAAAAGGAATTATTGGTCTTATTGAATTTCATGAGACGCATAATGCCAAAAACTTAGATAAAAATCCAATAGGTTTTTGGTTTGGAAGGACAGCTTTTAGGATTACATTTTTCATTTTGGGTTTGGTTTTAATTATGCTTAATTTTATGATTTAGAGAAAATACTCTCATA
>NZ_JASLDS010000067.1 GCF_030151385.1 Soonwooa sp. | reverse complement strand
AAATATCGTACAAATGAGTGAATACAAGGAACGCCACGAAAATGAAATTTTCACAAAGGTATTGAAGGCAGGTAGAAGAACCTATTTCTTTGATGTGCGCGAGACAAAAGCTGGAGATTATTATCTTACGATTACTGAAAGCAAAAAGAATTTCGGGGAAAACGGAGAGGCAACTTTTGAAAAGCACAAAATCTACCTTTACAAAGAAGATTTTAAGAATTTCTTAGACATGTTTAACGAATCAACAGACTTTATCATCGAACAAAAAGGTGAAGATGTAATTTCTGAAAAACATGACAAGGATTACAAATCCAAATCTTACACTTTAGAATCTGACGAAGAGGTTTAAGAATTTGCAAGAAAATGAGTTAAAGACATCCAAAATTAATTTTAGGATGTTTTTTTATGTCCTTTTTCCGACGGAAAATTACCCTAAGCTATAAACAAAAAAGACACTCTATAAAGAGTGTCTTTGTAGCGAGGACGGGAATTGAACCCGTGACCTCAGGGTTATGAATCCTGCGCTCTAACCATCTGAGCTACCTCGCCGATTTTGTGGTGCAAATATAGAAAAAATTTACACGCACACAAAATTATTTTAGATTAAAATATTCAAAAACATCGCTAAGACGATCTGGTTTTGCAACAATTTTATCCGAACTATCTAATATAAAGTAAGTTGGCGTTGCATGAACATTATAATTTTTTGCATAGTCACTATACCAACCTTTACCATCAGATGCACTAATCCAAGGGAATTTAGACGCTAAATCGCCGTAAGACTTGAGATCTGTATCCAACGACAATCCAATGATCTCAACTTTTTTAGCTTTAAGAGCTGGATACTTTTCTATAATCTTTGGCAATTCCGCTGTACAGTGAGAACAAGTAGAAGCCCAAACGATAATGACTTTTCTATCAGCTTTAACATCGTAAATAGATTTAGCCTTGGTGTTATAAGTATTATACAATTTAGAATCTTGGAATTTAGCACCAATTTGGATTTCATCTTGACTCTTAATAGTTCCTGAAAGACGATCATTAATTGTACACTTAAGTTCTTTCGCTTCCTTTAGATATTTATCTTTTAGGTCATTCATCCCATAAGTATCGAAAATTTCGATTAATTCCGACAAAACAGTCTGACCTCTCGGTGTCTCAATATCTACGGATTTAAGAAGCTTCTCGATGTCCGTGCTAACACTCTCCTTCCCTGCTGTATTAAGGTAAGAAATAAGAATTGGTTTCATCAACGAAGAAGTCTCTAGGTAATTTCCAGTTTTACCAAAAAAATCGATATAATCTTGTAATGGAATATTTTTGTAATCAGGATTATTAACATACTTTGCAGCAGTTGCGGAATAATAGTTTACAAAAGGATAGTCACCTTTAGAATCGGTTGAAGAAGATAGTAATGCAATCTCTTTTTCTAAAGCTGGATAAAAAGCGTCAGAAGGTGAATAATAATCCTTAATTTGTAATAAAGCAGGATAGATCAGCTCCTTCTTCTTTTGGCCGTTTTGTGAACTTTCAAAATATTTGTTAACAGCATCCTGAAAAGCAACTTCTTTAATTGTTTTGCCTTCAACTTTGCCTACTGTTAAATTAATATCTTGATTTTCCGAAGCCATTTGGATACTACTATTCGACGGAAAAAACACCATGCGTAACATTCCCTTGTAAGACTTAGGAATCGAAACATTAACACTATTTCCTTTTTTTGTTCCTTTCCCTAAAAGAACATCATTAGATCCATCGTAGCCAAAAATATAGGCATCATCAACTTGAAAATTAGAGGGCACATTTGCATTAACCTTGAACTGTGCCGAAATGCTAGATGCTCCTAGTACACAAAGAGCTAGTAATGTATTTCTCATATTACAAATATAAAAAACTCACTTTAGATAAAGTGAGTTTTTAGGATATTAAGATAATTTTAATTTCTTTTTTCGTTGGTAGAAGTATACAATTAGCATAACCGCAGCAATTACTAATATAAATTCATACATATCGATTGGGTTTTTTGGTCTACCTCCTGGACCAACTCCTCCACCTCCGTCCAATGCGGCAGGTGCTGGCGGCTCATTTTGCGCTAATAAAAATTGATTAAAGCCAAATGCAAGGACAGCTATTAATCTAAAAATTACTTTTTTTATCATTTTTGTAGTGTTTTATTTGATTATTTTACCGTTAAAAACCTCGCCTTTCTCAGATGTTGCAGTAACAACATATACTCCATTAAGATTCTTTAGCTCAATAGGCATCATGTTAGCAGTACTAACTTTCGCTTTAGAGAAAATCAACTTACCACTAGCTTCATATACATTAACATCTGCCTGCTTCCATTTAGGATCAAATATTAGCACATATTTATCAGATGATCGGTCAAAAGCGATTTTTGTTCTAGATAACTTTACATCGTTACTACCTAAAGTAGTCGTCCCTTTATCATAAAAAAGACTATATTGCTCACCATCAACTGGCAAAATCGCGTTTTGTTTAATACTGATAAAATCTGAAGTTCCTTTCTTTTGGATATAAAACTCTTTACCTGAAGATAAATAACTTGCATTATCAGTAACAAGTTTTGCATCTTCTCGTAATTCAAACTTCAATGACTTAATATCATTGCTATATAAATTCATAGCAACTGCTTTACCTTTAAAAGTATCTTCATCAGCTTGATTAATATACAACCAATACTTACTTGCTGCATTTGCATCGATACCACCATTAATTGCATCTTCTTCAAATGTACCAATTGTATTAGTAGAAGGTGCTGTAACTTGTGCAGTCGCATTATCTAAAGCAGGAGATCCTGTCTCTGCACCAGCATACACTACATAATAAGTTCTTCCAAGCTCATTACCTTGTGCATCAAGCGCAATAACACCAAGTTGCTTTACAGTAGAAGAGTTAGCACCTTTTGCAGCTGATACACTGTAAGGTGTAGAACCATTACGAGCAGTATAACTGAATCTTCTAAGATTATTAAATTTAAGGTCATTAGATACGTCGTTCGCCGCAGAGGTTAATTTAATAACAAAAGTTTGCATTGGCTTAACCATTGTCTTATCAACATCTCCAACTGCAGGTCCATTTGCAGTAAAAGTAATGTACTTAGCTCCTGTTGAAATGGTCGCCCCACTAGAATCAGAAGTTACTGTTCCTGGATCAAATCTAATACCTTGAATATTAGGAATTACCATCCCATCATTAGGTGTCGAAGTTTCTGCAATACCTATATTACTCAAATCTAAATTGGTAAAATATGGATTACCAAATTGATAAAGATTTTTACCAAAATTATCTGCAGTCCATCCACCGCTCACAAATACATCTTGAAGATAAGAGTTATAAGTTTCTCTATAGATGTTTACATTTTCTCCTTGTGTACCATAATTAAGGTCAAGACCTCCACCATATAACCTCACAGTATTAACATCATCACCAACCGCACGTCCTTTAATAACATAAGTACCAGGAGTAAAGGTAAGTGTACTTAAATTGGGTACCTGAATGTTTCCAGTATTTTTAGGATTAGTACTAACATCTAAGCCCAAAGAACCTAACATTACATAGTCGGTTGCAAGTGGCAATGTAGAACTACTAACTGGGAAGTTATCAGATCTTTCTCTTGTGTTATTCCATTTAAGAATCTCATTTTGAGTCCAACGAGCATCAGTAAATGTCTTACCAAGTTCTGTTGATAATTCCGAAAGAGGCTTTCCATTAAATGGTAAAGCAATCTGTTGATAAGTACCATGTTTAGCATTACGGAACTCTTTATAGACAGTACCTGTCACATTAGCATTGCTAAGACCTGTAATTGATAACTGACCATAGGTAGAGTTATCAGCTGCTGTTAATCTCAATATGATATTACCAAGATTATTAACCCCAGTAACCGTTCCTGAATTTCTCGTTCTGAAAGTATCAGTACTACTTCCTTCAATCTGAACATTTCCAGAAATATCCAAAATACCTCGGTCATTCACATCCAAACCACCACCATTGTATACTAATGTACCTGGTAGAACAGTCATATAAGCTTGATCCGCCACTGTTGTCAATACCTGTGCACTTAGTGGAACTGATAAAGCTAGAATGTTTAAAGCCAATATTTTTTTCTTCATAGCATTTTATGTTTTTGTGTTTTTGTAATACTCATGAGTTGCAAAATTATGATTTTTTTTAGATAAAAAAAATTATATGTCTAAAAATCAACAGTTAATTTAAATTAATATGATAATTCGCAATCTTAAATCTCGTCAATAACGATCTCTTTTTGATCTTCAATATTATACATAAAATCCTCCAAAACCTTTTCTGTTGTGCCTCTAAGACCTCTCGCTCCCAATCCCTTCTCGACCGTATCTTCAACAATTTTCTCAATTGCAGAATCTGTAAAAGATAACTTCACATTATCCATTTTAAATAATTCTACAAATTGATTGATGATTGAATTTTTTGGTTCTTTCATAATGCGAACCAAGGTTTCCTTAGTTAAGCTGTCCAAATATGTGATAATCGGGAAACGCCCCAACAACTCAGGAATTAATCCAAAGGACTTTAAGTCGATCGCATTAATTTGACTCAAAATATAATCGTCTTCCTCAACTTTATTTAGTTTTTCTGAACTAAAACCAATTGCTTGCTTGTTAAGACGTCTTTCTATAATTTCTTTAATGCCATCAAAAGCACCTCCTGCAATGAAAAGAATATTTTGTGTATTAACTTGAATATACTTTTGGTCTGGATGCTTACGTCCTCCTTGTGGTGGTACATTAACAATGCTTCCTTCCAACAACTTCAACAAACCTTGTTGTACACCTTCTCCCGAAACATCTCTTGTAATACTAGGATTGTCAGATTTACGAGCAATTTTATCAATTTCATCAATAAAGACAATACCACGTTCTGCTTTTTCAACATCATACTCAGCAACCATCAGAAGTCTAGACAAGATACTTTCTACATCTTCCCCAACATAACCAGCTTCTGTCAAAATTGTTGCATCCACAATACAAAACGGAACATTAAGTTGCTTAGCAATTGTTTTTGCCAAAAGCGTTTTCCCCGTTCCGGTCTCACCGACCATGAGGATATTTGACTTTTCAATTTCTACCTCACGGTTTTCGTCTTGCTTATGAAGAAGTCTTTTATAATGATTGTAAACCGCAATTGACAATTGCTTTTTAGCTTGATCTTGCCCAATGATATACTCGTCCAAAAATTCCTTTATCTGCTTAGGCTTTGCCAACTCTTCCATTGTAAAACCAGCATCTCCCATTTGTTTTACACTATCTTTAATAATGTTGTGCGCTTGCTCGATACAATTTTCGCAGATAAAACCATTCTGTCCAGAAATAAGTGTTTGCACTTCATTTCGTTTTCTTCCGCAAAAAGAACATTGATTAGGATTCATATAATTCTCGTGTACTTTACTTTATTAATTAATGGAAAAAAAAGAAGCCGAAGCTTCTTTTTATGTTATGCGTTTTTAATCGCTTCTTGTATTTTTTGATATTCTTCAGGACTAAGCTTAAGTCGTTCGTTTCCAAAGTTAAGATCTTGCATCGCGTTGAGTGGCACAAGATGGATGTGCGCATGTGGAACTTCTAGTCCAATCACCGCAACACCTACTCTTTTGCATGGAATCGCTTTTTCAATTTTTTTGCCAACTTGCTGTGCAAATCCCCAAAGATTTTTGAATTCTTCTGAGTCTAAATCAAAAATCAAATCCACTTCTTTTTTTGGAATAACCAATGTATGTCCTTCTACTAAAGGCATTGCATCCAAAAAAGCGACAAAATTATCGTCCTCAGCTACTTTGTAACTTGGGATTTCTCCGTTGATGATTTTTGTGAAAATTGAACTCATAATTTTAAAAGGATTTTCGTTCTGCAAATATCAAACCGTTTCTCGAGAATTACAAGCTAATTTCTAAAATATCGAAAGTTAATTTGTTCCCATTAGGAAGTGTAATCTCAGCAACATCACCGACAACTTTTCCTAAAAGGCCTTTTGCGATTGGTGTATTAACAGAAATCCTTCCTGTTTTAAGGTCACTTTCGTTATCAGGAACCAAAGTGAATTTTTGCTCCGCTTTAGTTGCATGATTTTTAAGTCTAACCGTTGTCAAAATAGAAACCTTTGACGTATCTAGTTGGCTCTCATCAATAATTTTTGAACCAGAAATAATATCTTTAAGTTTTGAAATACGCATTTCTAACAGTCCTTGTGCTTCCTTTGCTGCATCATATTCTGCATTTTCAGAAAGGTCACCTTTATCTCTTGCTTCAGCGATCTGTTGGGTAACTTTTGGTCTTTCAATAGTTTCCAATTGCTCAAGCTCAGCTTTCATCTTATCTAAACCTTCTTTCGTAACGTAACTCATGTCAATAATTTTTTAACGTTGATATAAAAAAATTATCCGACCTTTGCCGGATATAATTTTTGTTGTGTTGATTCGTTTTGACAAATATATAAATTAATTTTGATATGAA
>NZ_JASLDS010000039.1 GCF_030151385.1 Soonwooa sp. | reverse complement strand
GGTATTGAGTTTGTGTTTTTCTGCTGTTTTAAGCCTTTTTTTGACGTTTATATATTATTCAGTAGCGTATTTTTTACATCCCAAAGGTATGCCTAAAGGTATGTCTAAAGGTATGCCTAACATCATTTTTCATTAAATTTTCATTTTTCATTTTTCGGCTTTTATAGCTCTGTATAGCTTAACTTATAAAATGCAAAAACGCCCATTTGGTGGGCGTGTGGTATATATTAGCATATAAAATAAGAAACCCGCAGATGTGCGGGTTTCTATGGTATTTAATATCGGTTAAAATGTTATTTAAATGGTATTTAATGACATTTTGTTTCACGTCCTACTTTTTGGCTTTTTATGCTGTATCCCTTTTATTCATGGGCTTTTTCGGCTTTTTTTGTTAGAGTGTATTTAAGACATTTCGTTTGGTGGGGGGTACTTTGTAAATAATAAATATGTAATACCTTTTTCAGTAATCATATTTTTATTTGTTATTTGATAAATATAATTAACTTCATACATACATATATTTAAACTATCTTTTTTGATTAATATATGTTCATAATGTTTTATTTGTTTTTTAATAAAGTCAATAGAATCCCTCAGAACAGTAAATTTTGCGTCATTTTCTTTTACAGACTTATATTCTAACGTATTTACGTAGTCTTCATACTTTTGCGAATCAAAATCATCAGTTCCATATATTAATTCGTACAAATCTTTCGGCGATTTTGATTGAGATAATAAATGGTTTTTATATCTATATAATTGACATATATATACATATAATTCATCTTTATCAGACAATGTGTCAATTCTTAATATTCTTAAAGAGTCTAAGGACTTAAAATCTGCATCTTTTTTTGAACTCCTCGCTAAAATAAACTTTTGCAGTTTTTATAAATTCTTTTCTTTGTAATTTTTGTTCGTCTTTACAACCAAATAAAATTGGTAAAATAAACATTAAAATTAGCTTGCAAATATTTTTCATGGATGCAGTCTTTAAAAAATTGCAGCTAACGGAAAACGGCTTGGCGATAGTGCGGGACAAAATTGGACTAAAAGTTCAGTTTTGCACGGACGGAGCCAATGCGGTTTCCGTGTTTGTAAATTTACGAAAAAAAACAAATGCGGAACCGCATTTGGCGTGTAGAAAGTACAAAAGTTGATGTTAGCACTTCAGCCCGCATTTCGCCAAACCGATGTTACCAGCCGTGTTTTTTGTCCTGCGAGCTTAGTTTAGTGCTTCTTTGTTGTATTTGTTTCTGTATTCTAATGGCGACATTCCCGATATTTTTTTAAAGACTTCCCGAAATGCTTTTACGTCTGAATAGCCGACTTCATACATTACTTCGTTGATATTTTTTCTACTTGTTTCAAACGATTTCTTTGCCGCTTCAATTTTTACTCTTTGAGTGTATTCAATAGGTGTGTTGCCTGTCGCTTTGATAAAACGTCTGTCAAAGTTTCGTCTTCCAACTGCGAATTTTGATGCTAAATCTTCAATGGATATTTTGTCTTGCAGGTTGTTTTCAATGTAATCCTGTGCCTGTTTTATGATTTCATCGCTGTGCGATTTTTGTCCCGAAAAAATAATGAAAGCCGATTGATTTTGTCTGTCCATTTCAATTTGAAAAATTTTGGAACAAAAAATAGCTGTTTGTCTGTCAAAATGTTTTTCTACTAAATAGAGAATGAGATTTAGAAAAGAGTATGCACCGCCATTGGTATAAATGCCGTTTTCATCCGTGATTAGTCTGTCGGTTTGCAAATTTACTTTCGGAAACATTGTCTTGAAAGTGTCTGCAAATGCCCAATGTGTTGAACAAGTCTTGCCGTTAAGCAAACCCGAGGATGCCAACAAAAATGCACCCGTGCAAATGCTTGCTACTTCTGCACCGTTTTTATATTGTTCTTCAATCCACTCAACCAAAGGTCTATTCTCTTTTATTGCCTTTTGGAAATTGTGGTTTAAAGACGGAATGATAATTAAATTGGTCTTTGCAACATTTAAAATATGTGTATGTGGTTTTACGGAAAATAATCCACTATGAAAGTCCACTTTTTTTGCGATACCAACTATCTCTATTTTGTAGCGTTCTTTTTTGGTTTTCTCTTTCCAAATTGTGTTAGCCCTTGTCAAAATTTTGTATGCACCAATTATGCTACTCAAATTGTTTTTGCCATTAGGAACTATGATGGAAATATGTTTCATTATATATTTTTCGGCAAAGGTAAGAAATCATATTGTCCAAATCAACCCCTAATAATGTCTATTTTACACACTATAAAGTTAATTATAAGACATTAGTTTTGTACTAACAAAGTAAATAAAAGAAATGAAAAAGGACGAAAATTTTACCGCAACTATTATAGTTGAACAAAGTCCCGAAATAGTATTTAGTGCCATTAATAATGTTCGCGGATGGTGGTCAAAAAATATTGACGGCAGTACGGAACAATTGAATAGTGAGTTTGTCTATCGGGACAAATATCTTACAGCTAAGATTCGTATCACACAGATCACGCCTCAAAAAATTGCTTGGAAAGTCTTGGAAAGCCATAATACTTTCTTTGGAGATAAATATGAAAAAGAATGGGACGGCACTCAAATGATTTTTGAAATAACTGAAAAGGGTGGAAAGACAGAAATCACCTTTACACATTTAGGGCTCATTCCTCAATTTGAATGTTTTAATGTATGCTCTAACTCTTGGAATTTTTTTATCACAGAAAGCCTTAAAAGCCTTATAGAAACAGGCAAAGGAAATGATATTTCTAAAGATGAAAATTCCTATACCACATCGATATTAGTAAACAATTCTCCCGAAGAAGTCTATAAAGCCGTTAATAATGTACGTGGGTGGTGGTCTGAAGAAATTGAAGGAAAGACAGATGAACTTCAGGCAGAATTTTTCTATCACTACAAAGATGTTCATCTATCAAAAATGCTTGTTGTTGAGCTAATTCCAAATAAGAAAGTAGTATGGTTCGTAAAAGATAATGAATTTAATTTTGTGAATGACAAAACCGAGTGGAAAGGAACCAAAATTGTTTTTGAAATATCAAAAATTGGAGATAAAACCCAACTGATTTTTACGCATCACGGACTTGTCCCTGAAAATGAATGCTATGAAGTTTGTAATGATGCTTGGACAAGTTACATACAAGGCAGTTTGCAAAGTTTAATAACAACAGGACAAGGAAAGCCAAATGCAAAAGAAGGTGGACTTAATGCTGAATTAGTTGAAAAATGGAGTTTGCCTAAAAAATAAATTGTAAGCCGAATGGAGAACTATCAGAGGTACAGTCCATCGCAGATTTTTAAAGTGTCGGCACTATGCGGTTGTTTAATATGGCGGGTAACTAAAGAATAGATGCAATCAGTTTTTTTGAAGTATTAATTCTAAAATTAAAAAAAATTCCGATATTAAAGCTGAAAACATACTTAATAAGTAATTTTGCACCAAAGAATTTTTTTTGAAATCTAATAATACACATTTATCAGCAAAGCAACCCATCGGAATTTTCGATTCTGGTGTTGGTGCTTTGACTGCTGCAAAAGAGATAAAAAAATTGATGCCTCAGGATGATTGGTTTTGACAAGTTTGTTCAAACCAGAAATCAAAGTTTCAATTCTTAAAAATGCTAAGTGCTTCCTAGGATTAAAATCAAAAGACAAGATTTAGTGTTAAATAAGAACGTAAATAAAAAAAATAATGTGTCTTAAGTTTAGCTTCCGAAAAAAGTATTGGTGTATAAATATTGCAAAATGTTCTATTATACATTTAACCCCGCATTTTGCCAATACAATGTTAGTTGCAGTATTTTTAATTCTCAGATTCTTCTTCATAATCTTCGTCTTCGTATGAAGTGTAAGACCAATCAATTTCAAAACTGTCTAAAATTTTGTCAAATCTTTCTTGGTTACTTGTTCCAATGAAAATTCCATTGCAATTATTCTGGTCATCAAATGATAGACTTAGAACTTCGTTGAAATTGTCTGTGTAAACTTTTTGCTTCGCCCAAGAAATTTCTGGCACTATTTTCCAATTCTTTTCTATGGTTTTTACCGTTTCTACTTGAACATTGCCAAAATAATTGGCGTTGTATTTTAGTCCACCAAAAGTTCCGTTATAAACAGCCATAAGCAAAAAGAAACTATCTATTGTATTAGTTTCAATATGCCAATCTGGTTCGTCTGGTGCTCCGTAATTTCCCCAAACTGGTGGATTATCTAATTTTAAATCTACTTCTTTTATTCCCCAATAAACAACGACTTGATTTTCCTCATAAAACACCAAATATCTGTCATTTGAAAATCCGATTTCTTTGTTTGGTTTCAAAAGTCTGTTGTATGAATAGTTTAAGGCTTCAACTTTTCCTAGTGTCAAATAATAATTTTTCAGTTCTAATGGAAGTTTAATATTCAATAATTTTTCAGATTCATTGATTTCCGCTTCTTTAAATCCAAAATTTTCATTTTTAGGTAAGTCGTAAAGTCGTCTGATTTTGTCTGCACTTGTCATTTTAGCGATAATTTGGAAATATTACACCTAACTAAAGAATAGATGCAATCAGTTTTTTCAAGTATTAATTCTAAAATTAAAAAAAAATCCGATATTAAAGCTGAAAACATAATTAATAAGTAATTTTGCACAAAGAATTTTTTTTGAAACCTAATTATACACATCTATCAGCAAAGCAACCCATCGGGATTTTCGATTCTGGTGTTGGTGGTTTGACTGTTGCAAAAGAGATAAAAAGATTGATGCCTCAGGAAGATTTAATCTATTTTGGGGATACCAAACATTTGCCGTACGGCGAAAAGTCCAAAGAAGCGATTGTAGGCTATTCTTTGCAAATCGTGAATTTCCTTCTAAGTATGAATTGTAAAGCGATTGTCATTGCTTGTAACACAGCAACAGCGAATGCTCTAAAAGAAATTCTAGACTTGGTTGCTGGACAAGTTCCCGTTTTCGACGTTATCAATCCTGTTGCCGAAAAAGTAGCCTTCGAAATTCATAATAATGTTGGCGTAATTGCGACGAAGGCAACGGTTAATTCTGGACTTTACAAAAAGAGTATTCGCAAGCATAACAAATTTATCAAAGTAGACGAGTTGGCAACGCCGCTTTTGGTTCCTGCGATTGAAGAGGGTTTTGCCAATCACCCAATAACGCACGCGATTATTTACAATTATCTATCCAATAGCAAACTCAAAAATATTGAAACCCTAATCCTTGGATGTACGCATTATCCTTTGCTTTTGGGCGAAATAAAGCAATATTACGGCAATCGTGTTCGTGTGATTGACTCACCAAATATTGTGGCCAACCAAGTGAAAAGTGTTTTGGATAAATACCATTTGTTAAACGAAGAAAATCCTGATCCTAAATACAGATTTTTCTTGTCAGATATTACGAAGAATTTCGAAAGAATTTCGAAGAAGTTTTTCGGAAACCGAATAGCATTAGAGCTGAAAGTCTTATAGACCTTCAGCTTTTTTCTTGTCAAAAAATGAGAAACTTACATTCCCATATTTTCTAGTTTCAATATAATTTGGATGTTCGAATTTTTGTCGACTTTGATGCTCCAAAACAAAAGTTCCGTTTTCTTTTAGAAAGTCACCTTCCATAATCAAAGTTATCAAGTCATGGTACTTTTTTTCGTCCATGTCAAATGGTGGATCAGCAAAAATTAAATCATAAGTTCTGGATTGATTACGCTTCTTTTTTAACCATTCGAAAACATCAGAACGTTGCACATTAACTTGTAATCCAAATCCCAATTCTTGCGCAGTTGTGTTGATGAAACCTGCATGTTTAGGATTCATTTCTACTGTTGTAATGTCTGGACAATCTCTAGAAGCGAATTCTAAACAAATGGAACCAATCCCACCAAACAAATCCAAAACGGAAATAAATTGCATATCAAAACGATGCTCTAACATACTAAACAAAGCTTCTTTTGCGAAGTCTGTTGTTGGTCTAACATCAAAATTTTTAGGAGCAGCAATTCTTTTTGCTTTCCATTTTCCGGATATAATTCTGTACATTTTTTTAAAAATTTAAATTGAAATTTCTTTTCTAAGCGTTGAGTATAAAGGACTTTTTATACAAATTGTCAAAAAGAATTTTCATGTGTTTTGCAAATTTTTGCAACTCAGAGATAAAAGTGTCGTTTTCTGATGTTTCGCCGTAGATATAGAAATACGTATCATTAATTCCGAAGCCAATTTTACTTAAGCTAAACATGATAAAATACAAAAAGTCAACTTCCGACGATGCATCGAGATTGTTGTAAAGCACCACTTTTTTATTCTCTAAAGCAAAAAACTCAACCTGATTTTTGTAAAGGTTAATGTGGATTTCCTTTTTATGTTTGTTGTTGATGGAGTTAAGGAATTTTTCTCCAGTAAAGTTAAAATATGTTGGTAGATCCTTCGCTTTTATCGCTTTGTAGAAGTTCTTCGGAAAGCTATAATAAAACTGAATATCAAATTTTTTGTTAATTGACAACATCAATTCTTCATCCGTTTTGTCAACATCGGCATTATATGCAATAAGGTCAAAACCAAGATTGTGTTTGTCAAAACCTTCTGGCATTAAGGTGAAGTGGTTAAGCGTGCTCAATACCGTAATATCTTGGAAATCGTCTCTCGAAAGCACTTCGTTAAGCGCTTCTTCAATTAAGTTGGCAGGACTTTCTTCTGTTACGAAAAATTGTTTTTCTTCAATGACTTTTTTTGCTTTCAAAATTTGCCACTGTAAGCCGTCCTTCATGAAAAGGAGAGATAATTTTTGCATAGATAACTTTTATAATCTGCAAATTTATGAAATTCTTACGATTGCGTTTTAGTTTTATTGAAAGTCATTGTATCAGGTTTTTAATTTTGCAGTATATTCGCATATTATTAAATTAAAGACACAAAAGCTTATGTCATTTTTTGTTGAACAATCTACGTTGTTGAAAAAAGCCTCACTAATATTAGGATTGGGTGTTTCGGTTGCCATTTGGGGACAAAACGCTATCAAGTTCGAAGATTCGGATTTCCAAAGTATTTTAGCAAAAGCCAAAAAAGAGAAAAAATTAATCTTTATGGATGCTTATGCTTCTTGGTGTGGACCTTGCAAGTTGATGGAGAAGAATGTATTTACGGATGCTAAAGTTGCAGATTATTACAACAAAAACTTCATCAATGCCCATTTTGATATGGAAAAAGGTGAGGGTGTAACATTAGCGCAAAAGTATTTTATTAGAAGTTATCCAACTTTACTATTCATTAATGGTGATGGCGAGGCGGTTGGTCAGGAATTAGGATATATCGAAACTTCTGAATTTATCAAGCTTGGCGAGAAATACAACAAGCCAAGCAATACACAAGGAAGCTTGCAAGAACGTTTTGATAAAGGTGAGCGTGATCCAGATTTTTTGATTAGCTATTTCAAAATGGCTATCCAAAACAATCCAATAAAGGCAAAGCAAGCTGCTGAAGCGTATTTTAAAGCTAAAAAAGATTTAGAGTTTTCTTCCGACGAGATTAATATGCTGTTTGGAAGTATCCAGTCTAATCAAGATGCGAACTATCAATATATCGTGGCTCACAAGGATTTGTTATCTCGATATATCGGTAACGAAAATTATGAGCAATTCCTCATGCGTATCAATATTCCGAAAATTATTCAGGATGCAACCAATGTTGATAAGAAAACTTTTGATGACCAATATTTTATCAAAGAAGCTTCTAAGTTTTTACCAGCCGATCAAGTGCAAAACTCTTTATCAATCGTTAAATTGAGCTTTTATCAAACAGTGGAAAACTGGACAGAATATGAAAAATCAGCTCTTAACGTTTTTAAGACGGGAGATGGTATTTCTGCTGGCGATTTGGTACAAGCTGCAACATTGTTTAATGATCATGTAACGAATAAAGCATCTTTAGTAAAAGCGTCAATGTGGGCAGAAAAAGCGCTAATGAGTGAAGACTCTTATCGAACTAATGCTATACTTGCTCAGCTATATAATAAAATAGGCAAAAAATCTGAGGCAAAAAGCTTTGCAGAATCTGCTGTAGCGCATTCTAGAGGTCAAAATGTTGACCTGACTGAGATTAACAAGATAATCAATCAGAAATAAAATAAATGAAAAAAATCCTATTAGGAAGCTTGTTGCTGGGGAATTTTATTTTCGGACAAGAGCAAGATCAAAAGCTAGATAAGACTTTACAGTTAAAAGGGAATTTGTTGACCTTACCTGTTGGGATGCTTAATGTTGGGGTGGAAAAACAGCTTAGCGAGCATTACACGGTGCAAGCAGATGTTTTCGTTTCACCTTGGAAGTCTTTTGCTGGAAAACATGCGCAGGTATATTTGCTAGGATTTGATGGAAGATATTATTTTGATAAAGCTTTTAAACGGTTTTATGTAGGCGCTAATTTATCGGGAGGTTATTACAATATCCAAAAATGGAACTATTGGCATGATGATTTTTATACGCATAAAGATGGAGAGATTACACCTTATATTGAATCCAACCTTTATCAAGAAGGCTTTACATTTGTAATAGGAGCCGTTGGTGGTTATCAATTTCAGTGGAATGATCATTGGGGACTCGATATTTATTTAGGAATCGGAAATATGCAAAGCTTCTACAAAGGTTATGATAAGCTTAGTGGAGATCGATACGATGATGGTGGAGATAGTATGGGACATGTGTGGAATAGAAGTGGGGAATGGTTGCCCTATCGAGGTGGTGTTATGTTAACATACAAACTATAAGACAATGAAGAAGATATTAACTGTAAAGTATTTATTAATCGCGATTGGGGTTTTTGCAGTTTTATTTTTGATGAATTATATTGGTAACGACCAGCCTGATAAAATAGAACGCGCTACATTAACTGGTATAGGAGGTGTTGCAGGGCTTACAATTTGGATGATCTTTTTTAACAAAAATAAAGATAATGATCCACCACAGCATTTTGATTAAATTTTCTCTAAATAAAAAATCCACCAATTAGGTGGATTTTTATCGATTGTAAATCGTGTCGTTTATATATAAAGTGTGTTTTTCTTGATTTAATAAGCTGTTAAGCATACTTGCAAGCTTCGTGCCAAATTGGAAATCAAGTAATTTTTATAAATAAAAAATCCTCAAAATTTTTGAGGATTTTTGTAATTATAGAGAATGTAGTTTAATTCGGATAGATAATATATTGATCTCTTATTTGGCTAAATGATTCAAGGTCAGGCTTCCATGAGTTTCGGATGTCTTTTTCTGACTTTCCAGAGATCAATTGTTTTCTCAATTCGTCACTACCAGCCAATTTATCAAAGAATAAATTTTTTAAAAAGAATTGTCTTTTCGAATGATCAAAATTTTTGTAAGCTTTCAGTAGCCAGGCGATATCCAGATTTCTAAGCTCACTTTTGTCTATGCTAAGATTTTCTCCGTAACATATTTGACCATTTAGGAAAGGGTCTTTAGCACCATAATTGGGTTTCGGTGTGAAGCTGTAGGTCATATTTTTAATCCAAGGTGATCCATATATTTGGAATGGCGTATCCGTTCCTCTACCGACCGAAACTTCCGTTCCTTCAAAAAAGCAAAGACTAGGATAAAGATTTATCGATTGGTCATTCGGAAGGTTAGGAGATGGACGCTCTATTATTGGATAACGTTTTTGTTTATGATAGTTTTTCATAGGGATGATTTCGTAATCGCAAGTCACGCCGTTTTTCATCCACTTTTCGCCATTTACCATTTTACCATATTCGCCAATTGTCAATCCGTAGATAACGGGAACTGGATGTAAGCCGATAAAGCTTGACCATTTTTCTTTTAGAACAGGACCGTCGATGTAACCATCGTGAGGATTTGGTCGATCCAGAACTATAACAGGAATATTATTTTCTGCCGCAGCTTCCATCACATAAGTCAAAGTTGAAATGTAAGTGTAAAATCGCACGCCAACATCCTGAATGTCAAAAAGGATAAGATCCGCACCTTTCAATTGTTCGTTGCTTGGTTTTTTGTTAGCGCCATAAAGTGAAACAATTGGCAAGTTGGTTTTGGTATCGATACCATTTTTGATATGCTCTCCAGCATCTGCATCACCTCGAAAACCGTGTTCTGGGGCAAAAATACTTTTTATGTTAACTTTCTTTTCAACTAAAAAGTCAACAAGATGTTGTTTGTTTTCCAAAAGCGAAGTTTGGTTAGCAACGACAATAATGTTTTTTTTACTTTTTAATTTATCAAGGTAAAGTTCGGGTTGGTCTGCTCCAGTTTTGAAGCCTGTATTTGTTAGATTTTGAGCACCTAATTTTTGGCTGATTCCAAAATAAATTAGGCACATCAAAACTAAATGTTTAATTTTGAAGTCTAAAATCATTAAGTTGAATTTTCCTGTATTTTTTTCTAAAAAAATTGCCTTTTCCAAAGATAACAAAAATAATCTATCGAAGGTTATTGTCTACATCGGACGCATCTCTGTTGCGTTAGGCATCATTGTTTCCGTGATTACGGTGGCTACAGGTTTAGGTTCAAAAAAAGCAATTGAAAGCAGAATTTCCAATTTTAGTGGCGATATTACAGTTAAATCTACGCGATCTAACAATTCTTATAATTCTTCGGTTTTAGACAAAAAAGGACTCAACCTCAAAGCGCTAAAATCTCTTGATGAGGTTTCTGGCGTACAATCCTATGCTACGGTAAGTGGGATTTTAAGAACAGAAAAAAACTTCTCTGGCGTTATCCTAAAAGGTGTTGGGAAAGATTTTGATAAAGAACGCTTTCAAAGTTTTATGGTGGCAGGAAGTATTCCCAACTACAATGAAGATGGTTATAACAATGAAGTTATTTTATCCGAAAAAACAGCGAATGATCTTAATCTAAAACCAAAAGATAGCATCGTAGCCATCTTTTCTAAGGAAGAGCAAAAGCCAATTTACAGAAAGTTCGTGATTAGCGGGATTTATAAAACAGATATTAAATTAGTTGATGATTTATATATGATTGGCGATATCAATCATGTTAGAAAAATCCAAGGATTGCAACCAGAAGACATTGGAGGGCTGGATATTTTCCTTAAGGATAACTCGAATATGACTCGCCAATATCCCGAAATCGAAAGATACGTTGGTTACAAAAATTACGCAGAACGAGTTATCGATCGTTATCCACAGATTTTGGATTGGATTAATATATTTAACCAAAACATCAGCCTTATTATTACGATTATGCTTTTGGTGGTGGTTATTAACATCGTTATGGTACTTTTAATTTTAATTATTGAAAGAACAAACTCCATTGGATTATTAAAAACATTTGGAGCAACCAATGGTCAAATTCGAGCGATTTTTATTAATTATACGTTGATGATTATGGTGCCAGGACTTATTGTTGGTAACCTTGTTGGCGTTGGCTTGTTATTGATTCAAAAGTATTTTGGAATTATCAAACTCGATCCCAAAAACTACTTTATTAGTACCGTTCCAGTGGATCTCAATCCCGTACATATCATATCGATATCTTTGGGAATTCTTATAACATCCGCAATTGTGATGATTATCCCAAGTTATTTAATTAGCAAGATTTCCCCAGTGAAATCCATTAAATACGATTAGTTTTCAGAAAATTATTTTATGAAATATTTTAATAACATTTTAGAAACCATTGGTAACACGCCATTGGTAAAGCTTAACAAAGTATTGGGAGAAGATTTTCCTGCTTTGGTTTTAGCAAAAGTAGAAACAACCAATCCTGGTAATTCTGTAAAAGACAGAATGGCGCTTAAGATGATTGAAGATGCCGAAAAAGACGGACGTCTAAAGCCAGGTGGAACCATTATCGAAGGGACTTCTGGTAATACTGGAATGGGATTGGCTTTGGCGGCAATTATCAAAGGTTACAAATGTATTTTTGTGACGAATGCTAAGCAATCAAAAGAAAAATGCGACATCCTTCGTGCTGTTGGTGCGGAAGTTATCGTTTGTCCAACAGATGTTAAACCGACGGATCCACGTTCTTATTACTCTGTTTCAAAAAGATTAGCTAAAGAAACTGAAAATGGTTGGTATGTTAATCAATATGATAACTTGTCAAACAGAACTGCACATTACGAGCAAACGGCGCCGGAAATTTGGGAACAAGTGGAAGGGAAATTGACGCATTTTGTAGCAGGTGCTGGTACAGGAGGTACGGTGACAGGTTGTGGGATGTTCTTCAAAGAGAAAAATCCAAACATCAAAGTAATTGGTGTGGACACTTATGGATCAATTCTTAAAGAATTCCACGAAACTGGTGAATTGCATTACGATCATGCATATTCTTACATCACAGAAGGGATTGGAGAGGATATTATTCCTGATAATTATGACATGTCGGTGATTGACCATTTCGAAAAGGTAACCGATAAAGATGGTGCCATCTACGCAAGAAAACTGGCGAAAGAAGAAGGGATTTTCTGCGGTTATTCTGCGGGAAGTGCGATGTCGGCTTTGGTACAGATGAAGGATCAATTCACGAAAGATGATATTATTGTTGTATTGTTACACGACCATGGAAGCCGTTATGTAGCCAAAATCTACAACGACGAATGGATGAAAGAAATGGGTTGGTTAGACTAATCTTATAAAACATATTTTTTGGACGTGCCCCTATGTTTTCAAAAAACAAAACCTCATAGGTTTCAAAAACCTATGAGGTTTCTTTTTTCAAACAAGCGGGTCGGTCTCCATGCAGTCGCTGTTATGCTCGGACGGCTTCGCTGCCTCGCATAACGAGCTCCAACAATGCATTTCGCCCTCACGCAATCCTGCTGAAAATAAAAAAGCCTTGCAATCGCAAAGCTTTGTATTTTATGAAAATTAAATTCCTTTCTTTTAATCTAAAGAATTCCTCGAGGCTTGCCTCGGGGTAAAAGCGGAAAAGTTTGAAAAACGGAGGGTTTTTCATAAGACTATAAAAGTTTGGTTCCACCAATACCTCGTGGGCTTGCCTCGGGTTGTTTATTTAAAAACCTCAAAGTTTTCACCGTCAAAACTAGCGAATACCATTGTTGGATAAGAATCTTGATGGAAAATATTGCCTTTGCTATCAATGCCAATTGCACCAGCAAAACCGTCAATTTGTTTTAACTCGGTAAAGGTTTTTGCAAAAGCGTCTTTGATGCTCATACCATCTGTAACACGAGTAACGATTTTAGCTGAGGTTGCATTGCTAACAATATCTTCGCCAACACCAGTACAACTAACAGCGCAATATTCATTAGTATAATTACCTGCCACAGTAGCAGAATCTGAAATACGTCCTGGGATTTCGAAACCTTTACCACCAGTCGAAGTTGCAACAGCCAACCTTCCGTTGCTGTCGATAGCAACAGCACCAACAGTACCTTTACCACCAGTTTTTAATTTAGCCTCATATTCACTTCTACGTTGTGGAATCTCTGTTGAAAAATCTTCAAAGCCATGTTCTATGGCATAGCTTTTAGCACCAGAACCTCCCAAAACACGGTCATCTTCTTGTCGCAAAGCTTTTGCTACAAAAATTGGATTTTTTACATTTTCGATATTGATTACACCACTTAGTTTTTGAGAGTCGCCGTCCATAATAGCAGCACTCATACGGATAACGCCATCGCTTTGTATTTGCGATCCTATTCCCGCATTAAAGAGCTCATCATCTTCCAACAACGATACAGCATAAGCGACAGTATCGTAAGCCGAATTTGATTTTAAAAATTCATAAGACTTTTCAACAATCAATTTTAGAGCGTTTTGCTTTGCAATTTTGGTATCGTGCGATTGGTCACTTTCGGAGAAAAAACCACCATGAATAATTAGCTTCATCATATTAGTTAACGTGAGGAATTGGGCTGTATTGCGAGTTTTCGATGGTCATATCTCTTGTTGATAGATTGTAAGTGTCGTTCATAGACATCACATTAACAATTAGATTTTCAATAGAAATAGGTTGTCCTAACTCGATTTTTGTAAGGTTGGTATCTTTTATAAAACGACCATCAACAATGATTACAAGTCCAGAACCAATCGCTGTCATGACATCATCTTTTATGAAAAGTCCAGTATCCTCACCCAAACCAACACCCAAAGTACGAGGATTGTTAACCACCGCTTGGAAGAGGCGTCCCATTCTGCCACGTTGCACAAAGTGCGTGTCGACAGTTACGTTTTCAATAAGACCAAGGCCTTGTGTTGTTTTAATTTCGCCTTTTAACAATGCTTCTGTGCTACTTCCTTGGTAGATCATATTTTCCGAAGCCGCTGCTGCACCAGCAGAAGTCCCCGCGTAGATAAAGTCTTCGTTTTGATACTTATTAAGTAAAGCGTCGTGGAAAAGCGTTCCTCCCAAAATTGAAGTTAATCGCAATTGGTCACCACCTGTAAACATGACAACATCAGCAGCATTAATTCTTGCAACGATCTCGTCACTATTCGCTTGCTCACGATTAAAGATGTCCAAAACATTAACATGTTTCGCACCTAGATGTGTGAAGGCTTTTATATATTCGGGTCCCACAATATCTGGGATTTGTGAGGCTGTTGTTACGATTTCGATAACAGAATCTTCTTGAAGACGTGATTCTGAAATAATTTTTTTTAGTATACCTCTTTCAAAAAAGTTGAGGTTTTTTTCTACATCTTGGTCGTATGATACTTCAGAAAAGCTGCCAACATTAACGGCGCCTCCTATGATCACTAATTTTCCTATCGGTTTCATGTTGCAAAATTAAGAATTATTAATATGCCATCTTATTTGAATGTTGACCTATTGATAATTTCGATTTAGTTCTTTAAAACTGAAAAATTAATAATTTTTTTTTAAAACGCGGTAATTAATATTGTTGAAAATTAATTAGTTTACATTTTATAATAAAATATTAATTGTTTTAAATGTTAATTATTAGGAAAATCTTTTATCTTTGATAATAACGATTAAAAAATGATAAAATATGCGCATTGAGAAAATACAAGTTTTGCGAGGTCCAAATATCTGGAGTATAAGAAGAAAGAAGCTTATCCAAATGCGTCTTAATCTAGAAGAATTAGAAGATTTTCCAACTAACAAAATCGATGGTTTTCGAGAAAGAATCGAAGCTTTGTTGCCATCAATGCACGCGCATCGCTGCTCCGAAGGGGAAGCAGGAGGATTCTTCAAACGTGTAGAGATGGGAACTTGGATGGGACATGTTATCGAACATATTGCTTTAGAAATTCAACATTTGGCAGGAATGTCAGTTGGATTTGGACGAACAAGAGAAACCAAAACGCCTGGAACCTATAATGTTGTTTTTGACTATGTCGAAGAGAAAGTTGGAGTCTTTGCTGCGGAAGAATCTGTGAAAATTGCACAAGCTTTGATAGATAATACCGATTATAACATCGCGGATTGCGTTCAAAAGTTAAAAGAAATCCGTGAGCAAGAGCGTCTCGGACCATCAACGGGAAGTATTGTTGAAGAAGCCGTTTCTAGAGATATTCCATGGATCAGATTGGGCAGAAATTCATTAGTGCAATTGGGATATGGTGTTAATCAACAACGTTTTCAGGCGACCATTACAGGTAATACCAGCAGCATTGCTGTGGATATTGCTTGTAATAAAGAGTTAACTAAAAAAATGTTGGACGATGCAGCAATTCCTGTTCCAACGGGAGGTTTGGTTAGCGATGTTGAGCAACTAGAATCTGTTATTAAAAAAATAGGTTATCCAATTGTTATTAAACCTTTGGATGGCAATCACGGTCGTGGTCAAACCATCAATGTCAATGATTGGGAAACCGCAAAAATAGGTTTAGAACATGCACAGAATGTCTCAAGACGCGTTATCGTTGAAAAATATGTTACAGGCTTTGATTTCCGAGTTTTGGTGATTAATCACAAAATGGTTGCAGCAGCTAGGAGAGTTCCAGCTCATATTATTGGTGATGGCGAAAATAATATTCAGTATTTAATAGATTTAGAAAACCAAGATCCTCGCAGAGGTTATGGACACGAAAATGTTTTAACAGAAATAAAAGTCGACAAAGATACCAACGAGCTTTTAGAAAAGTTAGAATATTCACTAGAAACAATTCCTCAAAAAGGCGAAATCGTTTATCTAAAGTCCACAGCTAACTTATCAACTGGAGGCACTTCTATTGACGTTACCGAAATGGTACATCCCGATAATATTACCATGATGGAGCGTATTTCCAGAATCATTGGTTTGGATGTTTGCGGTGTCGATGTCATGGCAGAAAACCTTACACAGCCACTTAAAGAAAGTGGCGGAGCGATTTTGGAAGTTAATGCAGCGCCAGGATTCAGAATGCACTTGGCACCGAGTGAAGGACTTCCGAGAAATGTCGCGGCGCCAGTCGTGGATATGTTGTATCCACAAGGTAAAGCTTGCCGTATTCCGATTATGGCGGTGACAGGAACCAACGGTAAAACCACAACGACAAGGATTCTTTCACATATTGTTAAAAACAGTGGCTATCGTGTAGGTTTTACAACTTCCGATGGTATTTATATTCAGAATACAATGTTGTCGAAAGGTGATACAACTGGACCTTTGTCAGCAGAATTTATCTTGAAAGATCCAACTGTTGAATTTGCCGTTTTAGAAACTGCTAGAGGCGGAATTCTGCGATCTGGACTAGGATTTTCAAGATGCGATGTAGGGATTTTGACCAACATCAAAGAAGATCATTTGGGACTTAACGACATTCACTCCCTCAAAGATTTAACACGAGTAAAACGTGTTGTGCTCGACAGTGTCAAAAAAGATGGATGGGCGATTCTAAATGCTGACGACGAATATTCTATGAAAATCAAAAACGATTTAGAATGTCAAGTGGCGATTTTCAGCATGGACGAGAACAATCCTTATATTCAAAAATATGCGAGAGAAGGCAAGACGACTTGCGTTTTCGAAGACGGTTATGTGACCATCAAAAAAGGTGAGTGGAAAATCCGTATCGAAAAAGTGAAAAACATTCCTATCACGATGGAAGGTAAGGCGCGTTTTATGATCGAAAACGTTTTGGCAGCATCTTTGGCGGCTTACGTTTACGGTTTCGAAATCCAAAACATCGCCTTGGCGTTAACAACCTTTATTCCTAGTGCGCAATTGACGCCTGGCCGACTTAATATTTTCAAGTTCAAGAATTTCAAGGTTATGATCGATTTTGCCCACAATCCTGCGGGTTATGAGGCGATCGAAGACTTCCTGAAAAACGTTGAATCCAATAAAAAAATCGGCATTATTTCTGGCGTTGGTGACCGTCGAGATGAGGACATCCGCGAATGTGGTAAGATTGCGGGACGTATGTTCGACCACATCATTATCCGCAGCGAAAAGCATTTGCGAGGTCGCGAAGAGGAAGAAATCAACAACCTCCTTATAGAAGGCATCAACAGCTCGGGCAGAGAAGTTAGTTATGAGATTATCCCGAAAGAAATTGAAGCTCTAAAACACGCCATGAGCATGGCAGAGGACGGCATGTTTATCACCGCGCTCAGCGATGTGTTGACCAACGCCATCGAGTTGGTGCAGGACTATCAGCACCGCGAAATGTTGGAGGATAACCACACATTATAACATCAGAAGCTAGGTCGCAAGACTTAGCTTTTTTATTTGGGCGGCATTTCGGGCTATTCAGGGGTTTCGTCTTCAGAAGCCTAAGCTTTGGCCTAGCTTTTCTTCAGACCGCTCGCATTTCCCGCATTGAGCCCGTCGAAATGCTCGCGCCCTTACTATCCCGGCCGCAACTACTAACTGTCATAATAACAAAACAAAAAATCCTATCAATCGATAGGATTTTGTTTGTTTTTATTTAAGCTTAGATAGGAACTTATCATCACCAAAATTAAGGGAACAATTCGTAGCCAAAACTTCCAGTCATATTCTTTTGAAAACACAAAGTTTAAAACCAAAAGAATTAACGTCGCTATTATTAAGCTTATTTTATATCTATTAGACATATTGATTATGCCTGAGCAACTTCTTCGTCCGTTCTTTGCAAAAGGAATTTGTAGATGGCGCCACCAACAATTGCTCCCAAGATTGGTGCAACCCAGAATAACCACAATTGTGACATCGCTTGTCCACCAACAAAAACAGCTTGAGAAAGCGATCTTGCAGGGTTAACAGATGTATTTGTAATTGGAATAGAAATCAAGTGGATCAATGTCAGACCTAGACCAATGGCAATACCTGCAAATTTTCCGTTCGCGAATTTATCCGTTGCTCCCATAATGATGATTAGGAAAAAGCAAGTCAATAAAAACTCAGTCATAAAGGCTTGTTGCATAGAATAGCTCTTACCAAAATAGACGGCAGAATCGTAGAAGTTGGTCGCAAAGGATCCCGCACTACCATCGCCAACACCACCATTGATGAAGCTAAGCGCACCAGCAGCTGCAATAGCACCAACACATTGTGCAACAATGTAAGGTACTAATTCTTTAGCCGAAAATCTTCCGCCAGCGAAAAGTCCAAAAGAAACCGCAGGGTTGAAATGTCCTCCCGAGATGTGACCTACAGCATACGCCATCGTCAAAACTGTAAGACCAAAAGCTAGAGCAACACCAACTAAAAGGATACCCATTTGTCCAGTGCTAGCTGGCGCAATTTGTGAAGCAAAAATGGCGCTTCCGCAACCGCCGAAAACCAACCAGAATGTGCCGAAGAATTCAGCAAATAATTTTTTTGTCATAGTTTAAGAATTTTTGTGTTTATCAAATGTAGTACAATTTTTAATACAATTCTTATTTCATCGAGCTAAACTGGCAAAATTGTCAGATTTTTTTGATGGTTCGGTTTTTGAGCCCATTTAGAAAAAGAAAAATATGGCAATTAAATATTCGGTGTTGGATTTAGCAACCATTATTAAAGGTGATAATCTTAGTCAAACTTTTGATAAATCGGTGAGAGCAGCGCAAAAAGCGGAGGAATTAGGTTTTACGAGATATTGGTTTTCGGAGCATCACAATATGCCCAATGTAGCAAGTGCGGCGACTTCTTTATTAATTGGGCATATCGCTTCACAGACCAAAAACTTAAGAATTGGCTCAGGAGGAATTATGTTACCCAATCATTCGACCTTGTCGGTTGCGGAGCAATTTGGGACTTTGGAAGCGCTTTATCCCAACAGAATTGATTTGGGATTGGGAAGAGCACCTGGGACAGATATGCTGACGGCAAGCATCTTGAGAAGAGGACAATTGGACAACAATTATAGCTTTGAATTTCATATTCAGGAGCTTAGACAATATTTAAGTTTAGAAAATAAAAACTCAAAGGTTCGGGCGATTCCAGGAGAAGGAGCTGATGTTCCGTTGTATATGTTGGGATCTTCGACGGATAGTGCTTTTCTTGCTGCAAAGTTGGGTTTGCCTTATGCGTTTGCAGCACATTTTGCGCCGTCACAAATGGAAGTTGCATTCGAAATTTATGAAGAGCATTTTCAGCCCAGTGAGGTTTTAGATAAGCCTTACAAAATGGCTTGTATTAATATTATTGCAGCCGACACTGTTGACGAAGCGCATTATTTATCGACGTCGCATTTTCAAGCTTTTGTTAATATTTTGACCGACCAACGTCAACCACTTTTACCACCTGAGGAAACTCAGTTGGGTGATATGTCTAACGAGTTGGCGGTTCATCTTAACAGAATGGCAGCAAAAACCTTTGTTGGAGATAAAGAGCTTTTGGAAAAGAAATTAACAGAATTTGTAAAATTGAATAAAGTTGACGAAATAATTGTTTCAGGACATATTTATGATTTCGAAGCTAAACTTCATTCTTATGAAATAGCTGCTGAGGTTTTGAAAGGTTTGTAGGTTATACTAAGTTTTTGCGTGAATTAAGTGTTTTAAGAATTAGTTTGATTCACTAAAAGAATAATCGCAGGATTTTATAAAATCAGATAAGTTAGGCTCCTTCGGAGCCTGCTGTTAATAGCGTATTTACAATTTTCCAAGAGAGCTCCGTAGGAGCGACCTGTTAATCTTTGAGAACAGAGACAAAAAAAGCTTCAGAAATTTCTGAAGCTTTTAATTTATTTAAAGACCAAATTCTTTTATAAACAAATCTGGATAAACACCTAAACTGATGATGGCGAAGATAATAACAACCGCCACAATGTTGTACGTGATACTTACTTTTTCTGAAGTGTTGAATGTACTTTCTTTGTAGAAGAACATCGCAATAATCAATCGTAAATAATACGCGATACTCAATGCAGAACCGAAAACCGCGATTAACACTAAGAATTCGAAACCACCTTTAATCGCTTGGTTGAACAAAGAAAACTTTGCCATAAAACCAGCTGTTAACGGAATACCAGCCATTGACAACATCGAAAGTGATGCCGCAACAGCCAACAAAGGATGTCTTTTTCCTAAACCATTAAAGGCATTGAAAGAAGTTTCTCTTTTCACTTTTTCAACCCAAATTAATGCCATGAAAACACCAATTGTAGATAACGAATATGCGAATAAGTAGAATGCTAAATTGTAAGGCGAAAGGTTATTCATTCCGAAAAAGATTAACGCGATATAACCAGCATGCGAAACACTAGAGTAGGCTAACATACGTTTTGCATTCGTTTGTACCAATCCCATAACGTTTGCTAAAAGTAGTGTAACGATTAACAGAACACCAACAATATTAATCCATTCTCCAACGATACCGCCGAAAGCAATGGTCATTAATTTTAAGAAAGCAAAGAAACCAGCGATTTTAACAACAGTTGCCATAAAAGCAGTAATCAAAGATGGTGCACCTTGGTACACATCTGGACTCCACATATGGAAAGGCGCTAATGACACTTTGAAAGCCATTGCCGATAACATAAGGATAGAACCTACAATTAGCATTTGACTTTTTGGATTGTTAATCGCAAAAGAACTTATTTGATAAATGTCAAAACTTCCTGCAGAACCATATACTAAAGCTACACCGAATAACAAGAATCCAGTTGCAAAAGCTCCCATCAAGAAATACTTCATAGACGCTTCAGTAGAACGAAGATCAGACTTGTTACTTCCAGCCATTACATATAAAGGAATTGAAAGAATTTCGATACCGATAAATAATGTCACCAAGTTTTGATAACCAAAAAGGACAACAGCACCAGATAATGACATCAACATCAAAGCGTACAATTCTGACTGGTGACTTCTATGATTGCTAAATGCAAATCCTCCAATAAAGAAAATTAGCAAAGTTGTTACAATTGAGATTTTGGTAAATAGGGCAGCATTTGCACTATAGTCGAACATACTTTTGTAGGCTGCGAAAAATTCACAATCTGGCAAGTAACTAACATATAAAGCTACTAACAATCCTGCAATGCCGATGTATCTTGCATATTTTCCTTGTTCGAAAACGCCAGAAAATAAAGCTATAACTGCGGTAATGAATAATACTATAAAAACACTCATTTTTTATATATCAAATTAACTTATCATTGATAAGTAGATAAACTTCAACGAACTATCCACCATTTCGATAATTACTTGTGGGAAAATACCCATAAGAATTACAAAAACAGATAAACTTGCAAGAACTGCGAATTCTGCAGTAGAAAGGTCTTTGGCTGTTGATAACAACATTGCATCGGTTTTGCCAAACATCGCTTTTCCGTACAATCTTAACATGTACACAGCACATAAGATTACTGTTAACCCTGATAATGCACCCATAATAAGATTGTAGTCAAATACAGATTTTAAAAGAATAAATTCTCCAACAAATCCATTAGTTAATGGCACTGCCATAGAACCTAACAAGATAATCATGAAAAGAACAGCAAACTTAGGCGCGATTTTCGCCAAACCTCCCATTTGTCTGATGTCTCTTGTTTTAAATCTTTTATAAAGAATATCAGCACAGTAGAATAAACCTACAACGTTGATACCGTGCGCAAATGTCTGTACCAAAGCACCTTCTGCACCTTCGATAACCAGTGATGCTGGATTGGCAAGTCGTACTGTTAATACTGCCGAAGCAAAAATCCCTGCGACCATCAATCCAACGTGAGAAAGGGAAGAGTATGCAATAATTCTTTTGGAATCGTTGTTTACAATTGCGATTAAGGCACCGTAGATAACGCCAATCACTGCAAGAATAATAACAATGTCACCAGAGATACCACCAATAGCTAAAGGTGTAATTGGTAATAAATATCTTAAAACACCATAAATCGCCATTTTTAACATAATACCTGATAGCAACATCGATCCTTGTGTCGGCGAATAAGTATACGTATCTGGTTGCCATGTATGGAACGGAAATACTGGTAATTTAACAGCAAATGCTAGGAAGATAAACCAGAAGATAACCGTCTGTTGGTTAAGGTTAAGCGCTGCATTGTACATGTCTGTTACAGCAAATGATGCCGAATAGTTGTAAACGTAGATGAAACCTAACAACATAAATAATGACCCAACAAAAGTGTAAACAAAGAATTTTGTTGTGAATTTAATACGCTTGTCTTCTTGTCCCCAAACACCAGCGATAAGCCAAATTGGGATCAAAGTTACTTCCCAGAAAATATAGAATAACAAACCATCCAATGATGTGAAAACACCAATCAACCCAAATTGCATTAACAAGATTAACGCATAGAAGTTGTTGCTGTAAGGTTTGTCTTCGTTATAAGAAGAAAGTATGATTAAAGGAACCAAGATATTCGTTAGAATCACCAAAAGCATACTCATTCCGTCTATGCCGAAGTGAAGCGTACTTTTAATAAATTGAAACCACGGATATTGGATTTCGTATTGTAATCTAGAATCTACTGTTGGTCCAAAATCAAAATTGGATAACATGTAGAATGCTAAAAACATTTGTATAAACGCAATTGCCAGCGCAAGATGTTTGCTAGAAGAATTTCTCCATGCAAAAACCAATCCCGAACCTACAAGAGGTAATAGTAATAGTGTTGCTAAATATGACATTACTATTTCAATATAAAGTTAATAATTAGTATTATTCCGATAGCCAAAGACATGATCAAAACGTAGTTTTCGACTTTACCGTTTTGTAATCTTTTTGCGGCTCTACCAGAATCTGCTGCACCTAGTCCAATGAAAGTTACAATTGGATCCAGAACCGATCTGTCAAACATAGAAGCTGCTTTACCAAGTCCTTCAACAGGTTTTACAATGCAAGCCTGATAAATTTCGTCGATAAATAATTTCTTTGCAGAAAGTCTTTCCCAACCAGTGTATTCGTCCTCTGGATGTGCCACTTTCTTTTTGTCAACGTAGATATTTTTAACAACGAAAAAGATGACAACAACCATAATAATGGTAACAGCTAACAAAATCATTTCGGTTGCGAAAGGAATTTGTGCTTCTGCTTGTTCGTAAACATAGATTGGTTTTAACCAATGTGCTAAGTTTTGATATTCGCCGTGTCCAATAAAATGTGGAAGATTGATGAAACCTCCAACTACTGAAAGTATTGCCAAAACAACTAATGGAATCGTCATAGAAGCTGGACTTTCGTGGATGTGTTTCTTTTGTTCTTCAGTTCCGCGGAAATCTCCGAAGAATGTTAAGAACAATAATCTGAACATATAGATCGCTGTCATTGCAGCACTAAATAATGTCAATGCCCAAAGAATAGGACTTTTTTCATAAATCGTTACTAAAATTTCGTCTTTAGAAATCATACCTGACAATGGCGGAACACCACAAATTGCCAAAGTACCGATTAAGAATGTCCAATAGGTTAAAGGGATTTTCTTTCTAAGTCCTCCCATAAAGCGCATATCTTGTTCGCCACTCATTGCGTGGATTACAGAACCTGCACCTAAAAATAATAAAGCTTTGAAGAACGCATGCGTCATAACGTGGAACATACCTGTTGTGTACGCGCCAGCGCCCAAAGCAATAAACATAAAGCCTAACTGCGAAACAGTAGAGTAGGCCAATACTTTTTTGATATCGTTTTGTCTTAAACCAATAAATGCAGCAACCAAAGATGTTGCTAAACCGATTAACAAAATAACATTAAGTGTTGTCGGTGCCAAAGAGAATAAGAAATTAGATCTTACTACAAGATAGATACCTGCTGTTACCATCGTCGCAGCGTGGATTAACGCAGAAACAGGAGTTGGTCCAGCCATCGCATCTGGTAACCAAGTGAAAAGCGGAAGCTGAGCAGATTTACCAACAGCACCAACAAACAAACACATGGTGATAAAGATAATCGCATTGCCATCTAATTCAAACTTTGTTGAGTTTTCTGCTACGCTCAAGAAGTCGATTGCATTAAGGTGATGTGCTAAAGCAAAAATCCCTAGCAACAAACCTAAGTCACCAATACGGTTCATGATAAAGGCTTTACGAGCAGCTTTTCCGTATTCAACATTATCATACCAGAAACCAATTAATAAGTAAGAACAAAGTCCTACGCCTTCCCAACCGATAAATAAGATTAGATAATTGCTTCCCAATACTAATAAAAGCATGGAGAAGATGAAAAGATTTAAGTAAGTGAAAAACTTATAAAAACCTTTGTCATGGCTCATATAACCAATAGAATAAAGGTGAATTAACGACCCGATTCCTGTAATAATCATCACCATCATAATTGACAGTTGATCGATCTGGAATCCGAAGTTAACCTGCATCCCATTAACTTTGAACCACTCAAACGCTTTTACAATAACAGGTGCGCTGTCTTTTGACATTCCCATAAAAATGCTAACCGCAATAAGGAATGAGCCAAAAACGGCTAAAGTCGCCAATCCGCCGACAACAGCTTTCGGAAGATTTTTTCCGAACAATCCATTGATGAGGAATCCTGCTAATGGTAAAAGAATAATTGCGTAAACTAAATTTTCCATTCCTAATTATCCTCTTAATTTATTAAATATACTAACGTCTACTGTTTTAGCATTTCTGTACATCATAGCGATAATGGCAAGTCCAACTGCTACTTCGGCAGCTGCCACAACCATGATAAAGAATACTAATAATTGTCCGTGCGCATCACCTTTGTAAGCAGAAAAAGCTGCTAGCAAAAGATTGACAGAGTTAAGCATCAACTCCACACAACCAAGAATGATGATCGCATTTTTACGAATTAGAACGCCCAACACGCCTAAACAAAACAAAATGGTACTTAGAATAATAAAATATTCTACAGGTACAGATTGTATAAAACTGTTAACTTCTCCCATTTTTATATTTCTTTTTTACCAATTAATACCGCACTAACAATACCTGCAAAGATCAGAACTGATGCTAGCTCGAACGGTAAAACATATTCGTTAAACAATAATCTTCCTAAGTTTTTTGTCAATCCAACACTAGAATCAACTGTAGCAGCTGCCGTTGTAGTACCTGTAAGACCTTTGTAAGCGCCTAACATCCCGATAAACAAAATACAAACCGTGAAAATCCCAATAAATTTTGGAAGATTTTTCTTTTTACTTTCGTCTTTAGCATTTAGATTTAACATCATCAATACATAAAGGAAAAGTACCATAATAGCTCCTGCATACACGATAATCTGAACAATTCCTAAGAACTGAGCATTAAGCAGAATATACATCGCCGCGATGCTGAAAAAGGTTACGATAAGTGACAAAATACTGTATAATGGATTTCTTGCAAATACAAAATACACAGCACTAAGAATTGCAATAAAAGCAACTGTGAAAAATAATATCTGATCCATTCTTAATATGATTTCTTTTGACGTTCGCTAATATCAATACGTTGGTCGATTTTTTCTACCAACTTGTCCTTGCCATAGACAAAGTTTTGTCTAATCATTTCTACATCTACAAGACGATCTGTAAGGAAGATGGCTTGCTTTGGACAAGCTTCCTCGCACATACCACAGAAGATACAACGTAGCATATCGATTTCGTAGATTTCGGCATATTTTTCCTCTCTATAAAGATGTTTTTCCTCTTTAGTACGCTCTGCAGCAGTCATCGTAATTGCTTCTGCAGGACAAGCTACAGCACACAATCCACAAGCTGTGCAACGCTCTCTACCTTCGTCATCGCGCTTTAGCACATGTTGTCCACGCCAGATAATAGCACGCGGTTTTTGCTCGTCAGGATATTGTACGGATGGTACGCCTTTAACAAGATTTCTGACAGCATGTTTCAAAGTAATTCCCATACCTTGTGCAATTGCAGGCAAGTATAGCTTTTCCTTCAAACTCATTTTCTTGTTAGAAACAACTTTTGATCTGTTTGTTAGTTTCATTTAATTATAGATATTAGATGTTAGACGTTAAATGTTAAAAGATAATCGCTATCTCGTTACATTTCTTACATCATCATATTATCACTTTTTTAATGTCCGAATAACAAGATTAATGCACCTGTTACTAATAGATTAACCAATGCTAATGGAATTAAAGTTTTCCATCCCAAGTGCATCAATTGATCGTATCGGAATCTCGGTAAAGTCCATCTTATCCACATGAATAAGATAATACCGAAAATAGTTTTACTTAAGAATGCTACAACACTCAAGATACCAGCAACATTTTCGCCCCAGTGTTGTGTAACCCAATCGATTCCCGGATAGTTGAAACCTCCAAAGAATAAAACTGTAATTAAAGCATTAGAAATAAACATGTTAACATATTCCCCGAACATGAATAATCCTAACTTCATCGAAGAATATTCTGTTGAGTAACCTGTAACAAGCTCAGACTCACATTCTGGTAAGTCGAAAGGGTGACGGTTGGTTTCTGCCAAAGCTGCAATCAAGAAAATAACGAATGCAACAGGTTGATAGAAGATATTCCAGTTCATCCCAGAAACCTCAGGAATAATGCCCCAAAGTTTACCATGTGTTTGAGATTCGGTTATTACTTTTAAATCTAAAGAACCAGCCATCATAATGATTGCCAGTAACGAAAGTCCCATCGCCAATTCGTAAGAAATCATTTGCGAAGATGCTCTAACAGCACTTATCAAAGAGTACTTGTTGTTAGAAGCCCAACCTCCAATCATAATTCCGTACACACCAATTGACACCATCCCGATAAGGTAAAGTACACCAACATCGACGTTAGCAACTTGTAGGTCAAATGATTGTCCACCAATGTTAAGACTTTTTCCCCAAGGGATAACCGCGCCTGTAATTAATGAAATAAACATCACCAACGCAGGTCCAATTACGAATAGGAATTTTTCGGCATTCGCAGGTGTAAAGTCTTCCTTGAAGAAGAATTTTCCACCATCAGCCAAAGGTTGTAAAAGTCCAAAAGGTCCCGCACGGTTAGGTCCAATACGGTCTTGCATAATTGCTGCCACTTTACGCTCTGCCCAAGTCGAGTAGGCTGCTACCGTAAGTGCTAGCAAGAATAAAGCTAGGACTAATATT
>NZ_JASLDS010000052.1 GCF_030151385.1 Soonwooa sp. | reverse complement strand
TCATACGTCGTTATTTGGCGAAGTCAGCAGAAGATAGTTCAACATTTTTTCCAAAAATTGGCTTATCGTTTTAGCACCTTGCTTGTTTTGCAGGTTGCTACCTCTGCTGAGGTTCGGGATAAAAGTGCGACAAAAATAGGTGTAAAAATCTAAAATACCAAATCCTTAAGAAATCTTAGACCACTTGTTTTTGCCTTTGTATTGTCTAACATAGAAGTTTTTCATGCTTTGATGATTGGGATGGACAAGAAGCGCATCTTTTTCTAAAAGCTGTTCTACAGCGAGTTTTGCCAGTTTTATAATTTGCGAATCCGTCATTAGATTTAATTTTTTAAAATCGACAACGCCACTTTGCTGCGTTCCTAGAATGTCGCCTGGACCACGAAGTTCCATATCAACTTCGGAGATTTTGAAACCGTCGTTGGTTTCGCACATCGTTTTGATGCGTTTGCGACTTTCCGCAGAAAGCTTGTCAGACGTCATCAAAATACAATAACTCTGTTCGGCGCCACGACCAACACGCCCACGAAGCTGATGAAGTTGAGAAAGTCCAAATCTTTCGGCGCTTTCGATAACCATAACCGAGGCATTCGGAACATTAACACCTACTTCGATAACGGTTGTTGCAACCATAATTTGTGCATTTCCCGAGGCAAAATATTGCATCGCTTGGTCTTTTTCGTCAGGCTTCATTCGGCCATGAAGCATAGCGATATTATAACTTTTGAAATGGTTGAGAATGTGGTCAAAACCATCTTGCAAGTTTTTGTAGTCCAAAGTTTCGGATTCTTCGATTAATGGATACACGAAATAAACTTGGCGCCCTTTCTTTAATTCTTCGTGGCAAAAGTTATAAACATAAGCGCGGTCTTTTTCGCGACGGTGTGCTGTGACAATAGGTTTACGACCAACTGGCATTTCGTCGATGACGGAAACATCAAGGTCAGAATAAAAACTCATCGCCAAAGTTCGTGGAATTGGCGTTGCTGTCATCACCAAAATATGTGGCGGAATTTTGTTCTTCGCCCAAAGTTTGGCGCGTTGTGCTACACCAAATCGGTGTTGCTCATCAATAATCACCAAGCCCAAATTTTTGAACTGAACGATGTCTTCCAAAACGGCGTGTGTCCCAATCAAAATGGAAAGTTCTCCAGATAATAATTCTTCGTGGATGATTTTTCGTTCGGAAGTTTTAGTAGAACCTGTCAGCAATTTGACTTTAACATTAGAATCTTTTAATAAATCTTGAATGGAATTAAAATGTTGTTGCGCCAAAATCTCAGTCGGTGCCATCATACAACTTTGGAAATTGTTGTCCATCGCAATGAGCATCGTCAAAAGTGCAACCATCGTTTTGCCCGAGCCTACGTCGCCTTGCAACAAGCGATTCATTTGGGTGGCGCGCTTCATATCGGTTCGGATTTCTTTGAGAACGCGTTTTTGAGCGCCCGTTAAATCAAAAGGCAAATTGTTGTTGTAGAAATTATTAAAATAATCACCAACAATCGGAAACGGATTTCCGATGGATTTGGTGTGCTGATGCAGTTTTTTCAAGCCGAAGCCCAATTGAAAAAAGAAGGCTTCCTCGAATTTTATTCGGCGGTCGGCTTCTTGTGCCAACTTTGGGTTTTGTGGAAAATGTATGTTGTAAAAAGCATCCAATCTTCCTAAAAGTTTTAAAGCTTTTATTAAATTTTCGGGGAGATTTTCGTCGATAAGTTGTGGCAGGTTTTTTAGAATTTCATAGATAACATTCTGAAACAACTTATTGTTAATACCTCTTTTGGTAAGTTTTTCGCTGCTAGAATAGACGGGAAGCAAAGTTCCGGAAATGGCTTTGGCCTCGTCGGTTTCTATTTCGGGATGTGGCATCGAAAAGCTGTTGTTAAAAGCTTGTATTTTTCCAAAGATAAATAGGTCTTTGTTAACAGGGATGCTTTCTTTCATCCATTTGCTGTAACGAAACCACACCAAATCGATTGTTCCTGTTTGATCTCGGAATTTTGCGCTTAGCCGTTTTCCTTTTGGTGAAACGACTTCTTGGATGTCCGTAATTTTTCCTTTTAATTGAATGTCAATATCCAAACTCGGACTAAGTTCGGAAACGGTATAGATTTTTGATTTGTCGATATATCGAATCGGGTAGAAGTTGATAAAGTCTTCCAAATTGTGAATGCCCAACACATTTTTGATGAGTTTTGCGCGTTCGGTTCCGATACCTTTTATAAATTCTATGGGTGTGTCTAGATTCAAAGTTTTGACGAAAAATCAATTGGCAATTTAAGCTTTTTTGAAGGGATTAAAAAATGAATTGGGGAGACAAATTGTGATTTTTAGCCCTGATGGAAGCGGCATCCTTTGCGATGTGGCGCGAGGCGGCGGAGCGTAGCGGAGCCGTCCGAGTGCCACATCGCAAAGATACAGCGGACAGCGGGCGAGTATCTAGATGAGGTAACCTAATATTACCTGCTCCTAAAAAAGAAAAACTTCAGAAATACTGAAGTTTTAATCTTTTATTTTTGACTTAAATTTTCGTTGGTAGTCGTCCCATTGCTGGCGACTTTTGATACTTTTGTAATCTTGCGTACTAATCATCGAGAAATAAGGTTCGATATCTTTGGCAGAAAGTGCGCCCATCAAGCTGGTTATCGGTGCGGCGTGCTCATCCAAAAATACTAAAGTCGGAACTGTGGAGATATTCATATACTTTGCGAAAGGATGCATCGCGGTTTGGGGAAGGCTGTCTGCTCTGTCAAATTCGCGTCCTCGAAAGTTAACTTTCTCCTTACTGTCTGCAAAAAACTTGACAGCATAGTACTTATCTGCAATCATCTTGGCAATGACAGGATTGTCGAAAGCTAGATTTTCCATCTTTTGGCAAGGTGTGCAATTGTCGTCAGTAAAAGCAATGAAGATTTTTTTCGGTATTTTCTTTTGGGCTTCTAGCGCCTCGTTAATCGTTATCCAATGCACTTGTGCAAAAGATAAATACGATGATAATGTGAAAAATACAGCGAAAAAAATCTTCATCATAATTTTATTTTATGAAGAAGCTCGATTTCTATCTTACTTCTTGCATTAATTTTTTAACAATAGGAGATATCAAAATTAATACCACACCAGCAATTAGTGCATATAGTCCTAATTGTTTGTAGCCGTCTGTGTAGGTTAAAAGTGCTTCTGCTTTGCTTGCATTTTCTCTTGCTTCCGCCATATTCGCACCAATTAATCCTGCAACATATTGACCATAAGCTGATGCTAAAAACCACATTCCCATCATGATACCTTGAAGTTTTGCAGGTGATAGTTTTGTCATAATTGAAAGTCCAATTGGTGATAAACAAAGCTCTCCAATGGTGATGACAAGTAATGCCGTTGTAAAGATATCCAATGATGAAACGCCGTCTGTTGCAAAGAATCTTGTTGCAAATAAAACATAATATCCTAGTCCTAAGAAGATAAATCCTAGTCCGAATTTGATTATGGTATTTGGTTCTAGTTTTCTTTTTCCTAGCCAAATCCAAAGAAGTCCAAATAAAGGCGCTAGCAAAATAATGAAAAATGCACCACCAGAATTGTTAACGCCATTTGGGTCAACAGTTAATCCTACTAATGAGTCATTCAGGTTTTTGGCTGCGAAAATACTTAGTGAACCACCGCTTTGCTCATAGATTCCCCAGAAGATAATTGAGAAAATAATGAATACCAATGCTGCTATTAATTTTTTACGCTCAGCTGGCGATACTTTTGACATTTCGTAAAAAAGATATACCAAAGTTGCTGGACCGATAATGTACATGAAATAATCGGTGTACTCCGTTTTTGATACCATTACTTGGATTAATGGAATCAGCAATAAAGTCCCAACATAGACTGCATATTCTGCCCATTTTGGAAGCGGTTTTGTTTTTACGATAGCATCAGGATGTCCTGGCTGCAACCCTATTGGACCAAGTTTCTTTTTAGTGAAATGAAAATTAATTAAACTAACCAACATACCAATAGCTGCTAATCCGAAAGCAACATTCCAACGGTGTGCTTCGTCGATAACTGATGAAAGCATATAACCTTTACCAATTGCCACACAAACGTAACCACCTAGGAAAGCTCCTAGATTAATTCCTGCATAGAATAATGAAAACCCTGCATCAGTTCTGTTATCGCCTTCTTTGTAAAGTTCTCCAACCATTGTCGAAATGTTTGGCTTGAAAAAACCTGTACCGATAATAATAAAGGCAAGTCCAAAAAAGAAGTAAACATGTGGGTCAAGTGCAAGAAGAGCACTACCAACAATCATTAAACTTCCTCCCCAAAAAAGAGATTTTCTGAAACCTAAAATCTTATCCGCAAAAAGACCACCGATAAAAGTAAATGCATAGACAAATGCTTGTGTTGCGCCATATTGTAAGTTGGCGTCTTTTTCGTGGAAGTTAAGTTGGTGAATCATAAAGAATACCAACATCCCACGCATACCGTAGAAGCAGAAACGCTCCCACATTTCAGAAAAGAAAAGACTCCAAATTTGTTTTGGATATTTACCTTTAAAATCCTGAATTTCTTGTAATGTTAAACTCATTTTTTAATTAATTTATTTTTTGTTTTCCTGTTCCAACTCAAAACGAATTCGATCTTGGTCAATGATTTGTTTTAGTTCGTCTTCTTTGGGCAAATAAATTAGATACTTGCTTGCAAAAAGATTGTTTTTATCATTAAGAACAGAATATTTTACAATGGTTTCATCTTTTTCGGAACAAAGCAAAATTCCGATTGTAGGATTATCACCATCATTTCTTTTCAAATCATCATACATTCTTACATACATGTCAATTTGTCCAATATCTTGGTGGGAAAGCTCGCCCGTTTTCAAATCGATAATTACAAAGCATTTTAAAATGTAATTGTAGAAAACCAAATCGATATAAAAGTCAGATGTATCAGTAGAAATGTGTTGTTGTCTTCCAACAAATGCAAAGCCTTTCCCAAATTCTAACAAGAATTTTTGAATATGATCAATTATTCCAGTTTCAATATCTTTCTCTGAAATTTTTTCATCGGTTTTTAAACCTAGAAATTCAAAAATATAAGGGTCTTTTAGAACGTTTTGTATATTTTCTAAAGGCGATTTTTTATGCTCAACAACTCTTTCAAAAGCGAGTGAGTTTATTTGACGTTTTAGATCTCTGGAACTCCAATTGTTTTGAATGGACTCTTCTATGTAATATTGGGATTTTTGTTGATTGTCTATCTTTAAAAGCAAACGATAATGCGTCCAACTCAATTCGTGACGCAGTGCGTCAACAATTGGGAAAGCTTTATAAAACTTTCGCATATTGGAGAGATTTGTATAATCAAAACCTTTTCCAAATTCTAGAGAAAGCTTTTCTGAGAGGTTTTTAAGAACGAATTTTCCGTAGTCTGCGCGATCTTTGCCTAGTTGCTCATCTTCGACAATTAATTGTCCAATTTGCCAATAGCTAAGTAAAAGCGTAGAATTTGCCACACGAAAAACTTTTTCTCGTGCCAGAGAAATTATTTGTTTTATAGATTGAAACAAAGAATCTTCGGAAATTTCCATCATACGAAAATACAAAAAAACCTCCGATTGCTCAGAGGTTTTATTTATAAATTTGAGTGGTATTAGTTTATACCATGCATCATCTTTTTAAGTTTAGGAGAAATAACAGCTAACAAAATACCTGCTATACCACATAATACTACAAATACCATAAAGAACTCATAAAGATTGTGGATTTCGAAACCAGCAAATGAGTGATTAGCTAATGGGATTTGGTTTTTAGTTAATAGTTCAGTTTGTGCAGAGGTTAAGCTTACTTTTTTGTCAAGTACATCTTGCAAATTAATACCTAGTTCTTCTGCTTTTTTAAACTTATCACCTGTAGCAGGCATAATTGATCCTAATGTTCCTGCTAACGCATATCCAGCGGCATTCGAGATGAAGAACACACCATACAATAATGATGCAAATCTTTTTGGAGCTAATTTTCCTACCAATGATAAACCAATAGGTGATAAACAAAGCTCTCCACATGTTTGCAAGAAATATAGTAAGATTAACCATTTTATCGCTAATAATCCACTATTTCCTAAATCTTTAACATTGTGCGCTAATATAAAGTAGCTGATTGCAATAATTACCAAGCCCATAGCTTGTTTAAGCGGAGATACAGGTTCTTTGCCAACACCTCTTAATTTGTCCCAAAGATAGCTGAAAGGTACAGCCATTGCTACAATAAATAGTCCGTTAAATATTTGTACCATTGATGGTGGCATAATCCATCCAAAAAAGTTACGGTCTGTTTGGTTGTCAGCAATAAAGGTTAATGAAGAACCTGCCTGCTCAAAGGCAGCCCAAAAGAAAATAACGAAGAATGATACAACATAAATTACTAAAATTCTATCTCTTTCAATTTTAGTAATAGAAGAGTCTGAGATAATAAGACCTGCAAGTGTTAAACCAGCAGCATATACTAGTGAGTATACAACATTCTGTCCAGCAGCAAAATGAAATGCTAATCCAAGAACTAAGAAAGCTAATACTGCAACGATAATCGATTTTGATGAGAATTTTGCAGACTGAGCTTCTCCCTCTTCAAAGTCTTCAGCTGTATTATTTTTTGGTAAGCCTCCAATTGGACGACCCTCTGGTGTTACAACATATTTGTTTTTAAGAAAGAAAAAAGTAATAGTCCCCAACATCATCGCAAGTGAAGCTGCCAAGAATCCCCATCTAAAAGCATGGATGTCACGCACGCCGTCAACACTTTTAACATCGCCTAATAATGGACAAATCAACTGTCCAAGGAAAGCTCCTAGGTTAATCCCCATATAGAAAATTGTAAATGCAGAATCAAGCTTATTTTTTTCTTGTTTTGGATAAAGACTACCAACCATTGAGGAAATGTTTGGTTTGAAGAATCCATTTCCGAAGATGATAATACCTAGAGATACCCAAAGTAGTGTTTTTGCTAGATCTAGGTTTTGATCAAATAAACTTGCACTGCTAAAAAGAACAAATTGCCCAATCGCCATTAAGCTTCCTCCTAGAATGATACAGTTACGGTTACCCAAATATTTGTCAGCAATGAATCCTCCTAGCATTGGTGTTAAATAACAAAGTGCTAAAAATCCACCATAAATAATCGAAGTTTCCGATTCAATAATACCTAGAGAGTTAATCATAAAGAGCGTCAAAAGTGCTCTCATCCCGTAGAAGTTAAAACGCTCCCACATCTCTGTTCCGAACAGTACCCAAAGTCCTTTAGGATGACTAGAATTCGACTTAGCTATATCCATATTTATTTTATTGTTAATTTTTTGTTAAGACTGACAAATATAGCTTTTTTTTGAAAATGGCATGACTATAATCATAAAAAGATGCTGTTTTTTAATGGTTTTTCGCGTTTTGTTCCTTTTTTGAACTTTATTAAACAAAAAAATCTCTACATTGCTGTAGAGATTTTCGTTTTGATTATCAAAGGATTAGTGTCCTTTTTCTTTCATGATTTTGTTAAGACGTTTTAACATCGATAAGCCTAAAATTGTTGCAAAAATTAACAATGCAAAGTTCACTAGGAAGTAATAAGCTTTGTTATCATAATTGTACCATGTACTTGCCAAAATTCCTGAAAGCTTGTTCCCGACAGAGTTTGCAAGGAAAAAGCCTCCCATCATCAAAGCTGTTAATCTTGCAGGTGATAATTTAGACACAAAAGATAATCCCATCGGAGAAAGGCATAATTCGCCGACGGTGATAACGCCATACGACGCGAATAGCCAAAGTGCCGAAACTTTAACATAACCATTTTGTCCTGCATATACAGCGCCTACCATCACGAGACATGATAATGCGGAAATAAAAAGTCCTAAAACAATTTTTGACGGTGTTAAAGGTTCTTTTCCTTTTTTTCTTAAGAAAGCCCAAACGCCTACTACAACTGGTGTTAACGCAATGACCCAAAATGGATTAATAGATTGGAATAATTCTGTGTTATAGAGGAAAACTTTATGATCTTTTTGCGCTTCTATTTTTGCTCTTTCTTCTGGCGAAATATTTCGGAAATAGACATCCTTACCTTGTTCTTTTAACGGCGTTCCATCTGCTGCTTTTTGAGCTCGGAATTGGTTATCATAGACATTGACTTCTTTAGTTTCGTAGCTTTTTTCTTCAACTAAAAATAGCGCAGCCAAAGGTTTTTCTAAAGATTCCGAAACCGAACGATCGGTGTAGTAATTCGTCCATCTTGTTAAAGCAGTTCCATTTTGTTTGAAAACTGCCCAAAAGAACATACTTACCAAAAATATTGATAAAAGTGCACCAATAGAAGGTTTTTCAATAGGATTTGCTTTTAGATAAAGTGAAACATAGAAGTAGATTACTGGTATACATGCAAAGATAAATGCATCGGTATTTGTACTTCCGAAAATTGTACTTCCAAAAAGCATAGTTGGTACAAACCATCCAATAACACCAGCGATAATTGCAGGTGCAAAAACCTTTATAAGAATCTCAGAAAGCTTCGTATCACCCTCTTGTACAGGCTTCATCTGCGCAGCATGTAGATAGTGTTTTCTACCAATCGAGAAAATTACCAATCCTACCAACATCCCTACACCTGCAGTGATAAAGGCTTCGCCCCAACCGAATTTATTTCGCATAAATGCGGCGATAATGTTACAGATAAAGGCACCAATATTAATTCCCATATAGAAAATATTGTAGCCTGAATCCTTATTGGCTTTGTAAGGTTCTTCAGAATAAAGATTTCCTAGAAGTGTAGAAATAGTCGGTTTGAAGAAACCATTTCCGATAACAATTAATGCTAAAGATGTGTAGAATAAAGGTTTGTCTGTGAAAACGCCCAATCCAATATAACCAGCTGCCATCAAGACGCCACCAAGATAAATGGATTTGATATAACCCAAAACTCTGTCAGCAAGGAAACCTCCAATAAAAGGCGTGAGGTATGTTAAAGCGATGAAAGTACCAAAAATATCATCTGCATCTTTATCTTCAAAACCTAAACCTCCGTGTGCGCCTTGTGGCTCGATAAGGTATAGTACAAAAATTCCCAATATCAAATAGTAACCAAATCGCTCCCACATTTCGGTAAAGAAAAGATAGGGAAGCCCTTTAGGATGCTTGCTCTTCATAACTTTATTTTTTCAAATTTGTCAAAAATAAGATTTTTATTCGATAGATAACGTAAATATTAACTTCAATTTTAATTTTGTTTAACAATTGATTTTAAATAAAAACAGCCTTCAAAGTTTTGAAAGCCATTTTTGTAAATTCTTGATTATGATTTTTTATTTTTTAAATGCCGATTTGGAAGCTTCATAATATTCATTAATTCGCTTAATCATTTCTTGTCGACCATCTTGTATTTCTGCAATTACTTTAGGATCTTTTGTTTCTAATAATTTTAGCATCTCGCAATATCGCTCTTCCACAGGTTGTTTTTTATAGGTCTTGTCATATTTAACCAAATAGGTGTAAGGTTCTTTTTCGTAGTAATCAATTGCCATTTTTAAAATTCGATGATAGTTTGCTACATCAGCTGATAAGAATAAGTAGGAATTTTCTTCTAGCATATCTGCCGTTTCATCATTGCCGTAATGTCCTAAAGTCGAAGCGTTAAAATCTGCTGCGCGTAATTGGGTTAAATAATACAAAAATCCGCTTTCGTTGTATTTTCCTTTCTTATAATATTCATTGGCTCTTCTGATGTATGCATCTGGATAGTTTTTAGAATCCAATTTTTTGGTTTCTTCAAATAATTTTTTGCTGTCAAAGGCGACTGTTTTTTTATGCGCTTGAATAGAATCTGCTGCATCAACGAGTCTTTTGTAATATAAGATATAATCCAACTCTTCATTTCCAGTTGGTTTTGTTTGAGCAAAATAACAATGTCCAAAGATTATAAGGCTAAATATTAGCAGTGATTTTTTTATCATTATTCGGGTTTTCAACAAATCTAAATAAAAAAAATCCGACTTCAAAAGTTGAAATCGGATTTCTGTTTTATAAATTTTCCAAAATATAATTGGTCATTTTTTCATAAAGTTGAGGTCTTGTTTGACCACCGTAGATGCCATGGTTCTTGTCAGGATAAGCCATAAAGTCGAATTGTTTTTTATTCTGAATCAAAGCTTCTGAGAATTCCATTGCATTTTGGAAATGTACATTGTCATCCGCCGTTCCGTGGATCATCAAAAATTTTCCTTTCAGCAATTTAGCATAAGTTGTTGGCGAGTTAAGATCATAACCATCTTTGTTTTCTTGCGGTGTTTGTAAAAATCTTTCGGTGTAGATGGAGTCGTAATATCTCCAGTTGGTAACTGGCGCAACAGCAATTCCCATTTTGAAAACATCAGCACCTTTTGTCATCGCTAAGCTTGACATATAGCCACCAAAGCTCCATCCGAAGATTCCGATTCTTGATTTATCAACATAGGATTGATTTCCTAGCCATTTAGCAGCTGTAATTTGGTCTTCAATTTCGTATTTGCCGAGTTGCTTGTAAGTTGATTTTTTGTAAGCTGTTCCTTTGTAACCAGTACCACGACCATCAACACAAACAACCAAATAGCCTTTTTGAGCTAACATATCGAACCAAATTCCATTGCCATTATCCCATGAGTTAGACACTTGCTGCGAACCCGGACCAGAATATTGGAACATGAAAACTGGATATTTTTTTGCTGGATTAAAATCTTTAGGTTTTATCATCCAAGCATTCATTTGGTCACCAACTGCATTCGGAATGGTTAAAAATTCTTTGGTTAAGAAATTGTCTTTTTTAAGTTTAGCAAGTTGATCGTCGTTATTTTGTAATTCTTTAATCGTTTTGCCATCACCATCTTTCAAAACATATTTGAAAGGCATTTTTGCAGTCGAAGTCGTATTGATGAAGTAATTAAAATTCTTGCTGAAATCAGCTTTGTTATTTCCCTCATTTTCAGAGATAATCTGCGCTTTTCCAGAGTTGATATTTAATTTAGAAACAACTTTATTGATGCTTCCATTCTGGGTTGTTTGTAAAAATACTTCTTTAGATTTTGGATTGTATCCGTAGTAATCTGTGATTTCCCAATCGCCTTTGGAAACTTGTTTCTTAAGTTTGCCGTTGGTGTCATACCAATAAAGATGACGGTGTCCATCACGCTCCGATGCCCAAAGGAAAGAATTGTCATCCAAGAATTCCATGGTTAGATTGTCGGTTTCTATCCAAGCATTATCCGTTTCCGTGAATAATTTTTGCACGGAAGCATTTTGCGTATTGATTTTTAACAAATCAACTTTATTTTGATGTCTGTTGGAGGTTGCTACAATAATCTCGTTGTTGGCATTGGTTTGGAAAATCTGCGGAATGTAATAGTTTTCAAAACTTCCCAAATTAAGTGTTGATAATTTTGAAGTCGCTAATTGATACAAATGCGCTGTAACGCTAGAATTTTCTTCACCCGCTTTTGGATATTTGTAAGTCATTAAAGTTGGATACAAATTATTGCCATACAGCGGAATATTAATTTCTGGAACTTTAGTTTCATCAAATCTTACAAATACAATCGCATCGCCAGCTTTGTTCCATTGGTAGAAATCTGGATGTCCAAATTCTTCCTCATACACCCAATCGCCAAGACCGTTGATAATTTCGTTTTTCTTACCATCAGTCGTTATTTGCGTGATTTTTTGTGTATTTAAGTCTTGATAAAATAAATTATTATCAGCGATAAAAGCCACTTTGGAGCCATCAGGAGAAAATTTTGGTTCCTGAATCCATTTGCCATTGTTTAGGCTAACAACTTTTCCGTCTTTAAGATTTTTAACATCAAATTTCCCAAAGAACGAATGTCTGTAGATTGGTTCGCTCTCTTTTAAAAGTAAAATATGAGATTCGTCGTCAGAAAATGTGTAAGACAAGAAATTTCCGTCAACAATATTTCCTGATTTGGAAGATGTTTTATAAGAGTACTTTGCAATACCGCCTTGTTCAATCGTTGCATAATTTTCGCCATCTTTCAGCGAAGCAATTCCAGCAATACCTTTTCCTCTGTAATAACCAGAGTATATTTTGTCTAATGTAATTTCTTGCGCTTTAACATTGTAGAATGCTGCAATCACCAAACTGGATAGAATTATCTTTTTCATTATAAATAATTGGAATTAACTTCTGTAAAGATACAGTTTTTGACGATATATTAAGGATTTGTAAATGATAATAAACGCTTCTTGGCAACATTATTGTATCATTTTGATTACACTAAAACAAAATTTTTGCTATGGAAAATACTGATATTAGAAGTCGTTTGACAAAGTATGAATTCGATAACGAGGTGCTTTACACAAAGTTTAATTCCTTTGCAGAAGCCGAACAGTTTGCAAAAGAAAATAACGGAAGCCTTACAGAAGTCGGATTTTTGGATGGAAATGACAATCCTGTTTTTGATAATTCTGCGGGATTGATTGCTAAAAAAGATTATTTTGCTGCAGACCCGAATCCAAATTATGAAGTTATTCATTCGGGGAATCCTTTGTTTAAAGATTTGGTAGCAAAATATTTGAAAAGAGAAGAAGAGATTAAAGGCAAAAGTATTGAAGAAGAGATTCTTTCGGATTCCGATGCTTTGATTTCTGAGGATGGTGTTTTTGTTATTGATAAAAAAGGCGAAATACAAAATGTGACATCTAGAGAACGACTGCGTTTTTTAATGCATACAAAAGTATATGAACTAGGTGTTTTAACTCCTAAATCTTAGAGAAATGAGTACGCGAAAATATTCTAAAAAGGCTGAAGAGAGAATTGCGGAAGTCATGCACGAATACAAAGATGGCACGCTGAAATCCAGCTCTGGCAAAAAAGTAACTGACAGAAAACAAGCTATTGCAATAGGGATTTCCGAAGCTCGAGGAAAAGGGTTGAAGGTTCCGAAGGAGCCAACAACTAAGAAAAAATAATCCACAAGTCAGCTTCGGTTGACTTTTTTTGTGTCGAATCTCATTTTGATGCAATTACAAATTATTAGTAATTTTGCAGACTTATGACAGAACAAAATCAACAGCCTAAAACGGTGGCTTTCCATACTTTAGGATGTAAACTTAACTTTGCTGAAACTTCTACTATCGCCCGTCAATTGACTGATGCGGGTTATGATAAAGTGGAATTTGATCAAGCAGCAAAAGTCTATATTATTAATACATGTTCGGTTACCGAAAATGCAGATAGAGAATGTAAGCTTCACGTAAAGCGTGCGATGAAGGCTAATCCAGAAGGTTTGGTCGCTATTATTGGATGTTATGCGCAGTTGAAGCCAGAGGAGATTTCAAATATTGAAGGTGTCGATTTAGTACTTGGTGCGAAAGAAAAATTTAATATTTTAAGTTATCTCAACGATTTAGAGAAGTGTGAAAGCTCGGCTGAGGTTCATTCTTGTGAAATTGATGAAGCAGATTTCTTCATTGGATCATATTCGATTGGAGACAGAACGCGTGCTTTTCTAAAAGTGCAAGATGGTTGCGATTACAAATGTACCTATTGTACAATTCCGTTAGCTAGAGGGATTTCTAGAAGTGATACAATCGAAAACGTTGTAAATAATGCCAAAGAAATCGCAGCTAAAGATATTAAAGAAATTGTACTGACTGGAGTTAATATCGGTGACTACGGAAAAGGTGAGTTCGGAAACAAAAAACACGAGCATACTTTTTTGGATTTAATTTCGGAATTAGATAAAGTTGATGGCATCGAAAGAATCAGAATTTCGTCTATTGAACCAAATTTGCTAAAAGACGAAAGCATCGATTTGGTGTCAAAAAGTAGAAGTTTTGTGCCACATTTTCATATTCCGTTGCAGTCAGGAAGCGATGAGATTTTAAAGAAAATGAAACGCCGTTATTTAACGAATCTTTATCAAAATAGAGTTTCAAAAATTCGTGAAGTAATGCCTGATGCTTGTATTGGTGTGGATGTTATTGTTGGCTTTCCAGGCGAGACTGAGGAAAAGTTTATGGAAACTTATAATTTCTTGAATGAGTTGCCAATTAGTTATCTCCATGTTTTTACCTATTCCGAAAGAGAAAATACGGAAGCTGCAGATATGGAAGGTATTGTGCCAATCCCTGAGCGTAAAAAGCGTAACAAAATGCTTCGTATTTTATCCGAGAAAAAGAAAATGGCATTTTACCAAACACAATTGGGTAAGACCTTGCCCGTTCTTTGGGAGCACGAAAACAAAAATGGCTTTATGTATGGTTTTACAGAAAATTATGTCCGTGTTAAAAAAACATTCGACGTTAATTCTGTTAACCAAATAGAGATGCTAAAACTTACGAAAATCGATGACGAAGGTGTTGTGACTGTAGAAGCTGCTTTCGAAGATTTTTTAGCAAAGGTTTAAGTTTAAACTTTATAGAAATAAAAAAGAGAATCAAATATTTGATTCTCTTTTTTATTTTTTTAAATCCAAAAATTAAGGTTTTGGTCGTGCAATAGCTTTATAAACTTGGAAGTTGAAAACCATTGTTCTATTTCTAAGCGATACAGCAGAATAACTAGGTGCTTGATAATAATCATTTCTTGCAAAAGCTGCTCTAGATGGAACAATAATTAAACCCTGAAGATTGGGAATAGCTGAGTCTTCCTGCTCTGTTGATTTAAAGTGTTGTAATGCATCGTGGAAACCTTTAATTTGGTAATAATTACGATCTATATTCTTATTGTCAGCCATAAATTTTTCAGTAACATAATAATAAGGTGGATCCAGTTGTGGATTTCCTGTACCAAATATGTCATTTGAGAACAGCATTCCATAACGAAGTTTTACTTCATTGTCTTCATTAGTTGCCCAGTAAGACATTGTTGTACTCATTATTCTAATACTGTCCGTCGCTGCAATTGGTCTACCTGGATCTGGTTGTGCATCAGGTCTTTTGATGATGATCGTTCCGTCGTCTAGGGTTTCTTTTGGATAACTAGATAATTTGGGATTAGTACTATCACTTGTATCGGTTGTACTAAAAGCTTTAACATTTCCTTGTGCATCAAAATAATTGCCATCCAAGAACTTTGCAATTGCTTGGTCGTCATATTGATTTTGTATGTCAATAGTTGGTTCTGTATACGCAGGTGTGTCGTCTCCATTGTCTTTCTTACAGCTTTGTAGTGCCAATGCACATACAGCAAAACCGAATATTATTTTTTTCATTTTTGAATTTAATCTTAAATTGCCGATTATTTAACGGAGCAAAAGTATAAAAAATATGCGAATTGATAAATTTTTATGGAGTGTTCGATTTTATAAGACTAGAAGTATAGCAGCTGACGAGATCAAAAAGAACCGTGTAAGCATCGGTGCATCGCCCGTAAAGTCTTCTAAAGAGGTAAAAGTTGGTGATATTATTAAAATTCGAAAAAATCAAATCGATTATAAAATTGAAGTTCTTCAAATTCCTAAAAGTAGAATTGGAGCTAAGTTGGTAATGCTGCACGTTGTAGATAGAACAGACAAAGAACAATACGAAATTCTAAAAATGCGTCAAAGTTCTCAAAACTATTACAGAAATAGGGGAGAAGGTCGACCAACGAAAAAGGATCGACGAGAGATTGAGGGCTTCTTAGATGTAGAAGGTGACGAGGAAGAGTTGATGGATGAAGAATCTTGGGGTCAATTTTTTAATGAAACAAAAGAAGACGAGGATAATTAATTCTCGTCTTCTTCATTTTTATTTTATATCTAATGTCGCAATAATCTCATCAACTATTTCCTCTGGTGATTTGTTATTGGTATTGATTGTGTAATTCGCTTGAGAATAAAATGCATTTCTTTCGAATAGATGTTTTGCAATAAACTCAGGAAGTTCTTCATCTGACAGTCTAGCAATTAGTGGACGTTTTGCTTTTTGTCGTAACAGTCTTTCCGTTAAAGTACCAACTGAGGCTTGTAGAAAGATGCTTTTTGACTTTTGGTTGATGATTTCCATATTGTTGTAATATACAGGAGTGCCACCACCGAGACTCAAAACGATATTATCTTCAAGTTTCAAAATTTCTTCAAGAATTGATTTTTCTTCCTTGCGAAAGAAGATTTCTCCTCGCTCAGCGAAGATTTCGGAGATTTTTTTCTGATGTTTCAAAATTATTTGCTGGTCAAGGTCAATTAATTTGAAATTTATTTTTTGGCTTAAGAGTTTGGAAATGTGTGATTTTCCGCTTCCCATATAGCCGATTAGGGAAATTATCATGTTTTTATTTTCAACAAATTTCGAAAAAAATTTTGAGAATCAAAAAAAAGCTATATCTTTGCACCACTAAAAACAAGGGATGTTACTCGAATATGATAACAAACTTGTCAAAGTGGCCGACTCGGTAGCTCAGCTGGTAGAGCAATACACTTTTAATGTATGGGTCCTGGGTTCGAATCCCAGCCGGGTCACTAGCTTAATAATTTGAAATAAAGATTTATTCTTTATAGAAAATTTTAAGCCTGCGTGGTGAAATTGGTAGACACGCCATCTTGAGGGGGTGGTTTCCTAAGGATGTGCTGGTTCGAGTCCAGTCGCAGGCACAAGCAAAAAACTAGAATAAGCAATTATTCAAGACTCGGTAGCTCAGCTGGTAGAGCAATACACTTTTAATGTATGGGTCCTGGGTTCGAATCCCAGCCGGGTCACAAATTTACCTCATAGTAAATTTTTTT
>NZ_JASLDS010000043.1 GCF_030151385.1 Soonwooa sp. | reverse complement strand
ATTAAGAAAGAATTTCAACTTAATTAAGAAAAAACAACCATAAAATGGCAGAAATAAATCCAGCAGAAGTATCAGCGATACTGAAGCAACAATTAGCAAATTTCGATACGCAATCTAACGTAGAGGAAGTAGGTACTGTACTTTCTATCGGAGATGGTATTGCACGTGTTTACGGTTTAGAAAACGTACAATACGGAGAATTGGTAAAATTCGAAAGTGGTGTTGAAGGTATTGTATTGAACCTTGAAGAAGACAACGTAGGTGTTGCTCTACTTGGTGAATCAAAACTTGTAAAAGAAGGAGATACTGTTAAAAGAACTAACACTATTTCTTCTATCAAAGTAGGAGAAGGGATGTTAGGAAGAGTTGTTGACACATTGGGTAACCCAATCGATGGTAAAGGTCCTATCACTGGTGATCTTTACGAAATGCCTCTTGAAAGAAAAGCGCCAGGTGTTATCTACAGACAACCAGTAACTGAACCGTTACAATCAGGTATCGTAGCAATTGACTCGATGATTCCTGTAGGTAGAGGACAAAGAGAGCTTATCATTGGTGACCGTCAAACTGGTAAAACTACCGTTGCTATTGACACCATCATCAACCAAAAAGAATTCTATGACGCTGGGAAACCAGTATATTGTATCTATGTTGCAATCGGACAAAAAGCGTCTACAGTTGCACAAATCGTACAAACATTAACAGATAAAGGCGCAATGGCTTATACAGTTGTTGTTGCTGCTAACGCTTCAGATCCAGTTCCGATGCAGGTATATTCTGCTATGGCAGGTGCTTCTATTGGAGAATTCTTCAGAGACACTGGTCGTCCAGCATTAATCGTTTATGATGATTTATCAAAACAAGCTGTTGCTTATCGTGAGTTGTCTTTGTTATTAAGAAGACCACCAGGACGTGAGGCTTATCCAGGGGACGTTTTCTACCTTCACTCAAGATTGTTAGAAAGAGCTGCAAAAGTTATCGCTGATGATACTATTGCTTCTCAAATGAACGACCTTCCAGAATCTCTAAGACCATTAGTAAAAGGTGGAGGATCTTTAACAGCACTTCCAATTATTGAAACACAAGCGGGTGACGTATCTGCATATATCCCAACTAACGTAATTTCGATTACAGATGGACAGATTTTCTTGGAGTCAGACTTGTTCAACTCTGGGGTTCGTCCAGCGATTAACGTAGGTATCTCTGTATCTCGTGTTGGTGGTAACGCACAGATCAAGGCAATGAAAAAAGTATCTGGTACTTTGAAGCTTGACCAAGCGCAGTACAAAGAACTTGAAGCGTTTGCTAAATTTGGTTCTGACCTAGATGCTTCTACACTTGCAGTTATCGGAAAAGGTGAAAGAAACGTGGAGCTTCTTAAGCAACCAGTTAACTCACCACTTCCTGTAGAAAATCAAATTGCGATGATCTACGCTGGTACAGAAAACTTGTTAAAAAATATCCCAATTAATAAGGTTAAAGAATTCATCGTTGAGTACGTTGATTTCCTTAAAAACAAACACCCAGAAGTAATGTCAGCGCTTAAAGCTGGTAAAATCGATAACGATATCACTGGTGTGTTAAAGCAAGTTGCTACAGATTTATCTGCAAAATATAATTAATAAAGATTGGTTGTCGGTTGATAGTTGTCAGTTGAGGGATTTTCCTAAAACTAACAACTATCAACTATCAACTATCAACCAAATAATAAAATGGCAAACTTAAAAGAAATTAGAGGCAGAATTACGTCCATCTCATCTACGATGCAGATTACTAGCGCGATGAAAATGGTTTCGGCAGCGAAACTAAAGAAAGCGCAAGATGCGATCGTTATGTTAAGACCTTATTCTGAAAAGCTTCAAGAAATTATAGAAAACGTTAGCTCTAGCTCTGACTCCGAAAATGTTTCGGAATATGCAGTAGCACGCGAGGTGAAGAATGTTCTTTACATCGTTGTTACTTCTAACAGAGGTCTTGCTGGTGCTTTCAACTCTTCGGTTATCAAAGAACTTAACCATCAGCTTTCTATCAACCAAAATCACAATGTTGAGATTATCACGGTTGGTAAAAAAGTGTACGATGCGGTTAGAAGAAACAGAACTGTTTTCGAAAACCATAGTAATTTGTTCGATAATCTTTCTTTTGAGAATGTTGCTAAAATGACTCAAAAAATAATGGATGAGTATAAAACTGGTAAATTTGATAAAGTTTGCCTAGTTTATAACAGATTCATTAATGCAGCAACTCAAGAGGTTGTAACAGAGCAGGTGCTTCCTATCGCAATGCCTGAGAAAACATCAGAAATTAATGTTGATTATGTTTTCGAACCTGGAAGACAAGAGATTCTTGAAACTTTGATTCCTAAGTCTATCAAGACGCAAGTATACAAAGGTATTCTAGATTCTGTAGCTTCTGAGCATGGTGCGCGTATGACAGCGATGCACAAGGCGACAGACAACGCGGAAGCTTTGAGAAATGATTTAAAAATATTCTATAATAAAGCTCGTCAAGCTGCCATTACAAACGAGATCCTTGAGATCGTTTCGGGAGCTGAAGCGCTTAAAAATAGTTAATTAAAGTTAATAGTTAGTTTGGTAAAACGCATCGGAGAGAAATCTTCGATGCGTTTTTTGTTGGCAATATCTCACCATTCAACAACCCAAACTCACCATTCGTCAATTGGTATCGCTTTATGGCAGGCAATTGCTGATATTTGTTTAGCACAATTAAGATTTTGCAAAAATTGCTTAATTTCCTTACGAAAACACCAATGTCGACAAAATGCTAGCAAGATTATTTTTTTTCTTGATACCGATTTTCTATTTATCCCAATCCACTTATCGGACTGAGCTGATACAATATACAGATGGATTAACGTCTGACAAGGTCTTTGGTACGCTCAAGAAAGATAATTTTCTATACATCTACACCCAAAAAGGTATCTCGGTCTATGATGGTTACGTTTTCGTTTCTCACAAAGATATTTCCTCAACAGTTTATTTCGCAACCAATGACGATCAAAGCATTTATCTCGAAGAAAGTGGTAAAGGTCTATTAAAAGTTGAAAATATCCATTCGAAACTCAATGTTTTATTGCCAGTTAATTTCAGAGATGGCAATCCTAACAACGACCATTTCGAAAACCTTTATCTTGCTGCAGATAACAAAATTTGGTGTACGGATTTTAACCACGTTAAATATTTTGATTTTAAAACAAAGCGACAAAAAAACTTTTTAATCGATAAAAAAAATAAAGATTTAAAATTTAATTTTCAATTTGTCCCAAGCGAAAACGGACTTTTGATGTTTTCGAGATTTGGCGTGTTTGAGTGGAACAAAAACACAGACAGGATAAGATTGGTTAGACGACAAAGTTTTAACAGTGCAATTCGACTTGGAAAAGATGTGTTTGTGATTTCGCCAGATGCTTGGCTAGGCAAGCTAAATGCTGACGTTGGTGTCCCTATTCAAATGTTGTTGACGACTTCTGCCAAATTTGTCGCGCAGCCAATTTCCAACAGTTCTTTAGCTTTTTATGATGAGCACCAGTTGTCGATTTTTGATTTTAAAACCAATAAAATAGAAACTGTTGTCCAAAGTTTAGAAAGCATTAACCATGTTTTTTATGATTCCGAAACGGGTATTTTTTGGATTTCTACCAACAATGGACTTCTTAAAGTTTCCAAAGAACAGAACAAAATCAAAAATATTGTCCTTAACAAGCCTGCGCCAAAGTCGATTTCAGATATTTTGGAAGATGGGTTAGGACAGATGTGGTTTGCCGATAAACAACAATTGTTATATAGACAGAATAAGGAACAGAATATTGAAGCTTTTCCAATTGCGGGAATTCCAAATCGTTTATCACTTGACAGAGATTTTTTGTACGTAGCGACTGACATTGGCATTTTCAGGAAAAGTGTTGCTGATAACGATGCTTTCGAAAAAATAATTGCTTGTGATAATTACAAAGCTAAACTTGCTAAAGTATGGGATTCTAAAATATGGGTACTTCCAGATTCTGGACCAATTCGGGTTTACGATTTGATTACTTTTAAAGAGTTAAACAATTTTTTAACCAATAAAGAAAGTTTTTTTAGCATCAATTTGTTCAATGATTTGATAACAAAAGACGATAAAATGTGGCTTGCAAGTTGGATGCCACAGGATTTTGGGATTTCTTACTTTGATAAAAGTGCGAAAGCTTTTAAGCAAATTACGAGGATTAAAGGCAATCATGATCTTTTTGTTGCCGACTATTACAATCGAGGCGCTTTTCTAGAAAATGGAGATGTCATATTTTCTTCTTATGGTGGATGGAATATTGTAAATCCTGAAAAGCTTATCGTAAAGTCGATGAATACGAGGGAATTCAAAATTGATAACGATAATATACAAGGTATTGTCCAAGATTCCAAAAAGAATATTTGGTTCGGAACGGGAGAGGGAATTTATCAATTTAATCTTAAAACAGATAAAACGACGCGGCTTTCCAAAATTGATGGATTGGCTTCTAACGACGTCACTCAGGCATTTTATCTAACAAGAGATCAATGGCTTTATTTTTCAACAGATTATCATGTTCAGAAAATTGATATTAAAAATATTCTCCGTACCGAGTTGATTAACGTTCTCAAATTGACCAGTGTTAAAGCCAATAACGTGAATCTTGATTATGGGGAAAACGAAATTTTAAAGTTTAAAGAAAAGGATATTAACCAACTGGATTTTAATTTTTCGGCACTTAATTTTGCTGATAAAGACAAACTTATTTATCGATACAGAATTAATAATGAAGAATGGACTTATCTTGGTAACGAACCCAAAATAAGCCTTGCGATGCCTGTTGCAGGAGATTATCTTGTTGAAGTCCAAGTTGGTGATAACTTAGGAAACATTCAACCACGCACCTTGAAATTTAAGTTTGAAATCTCAGCGCCATTTTATAAAACTTGGTGGTTTTGGTTGCTTAGTTTGTTGTTGGTCGCTTTTTTGACATTTAGATTTACTTATTTTTTAGTTCAGCAAGAAAAACAAAAAGGTATTCTGAAAAAACGCGCAAAAGAAAATGAAAACAAAATGTTGCGATCACAGATGAATCCTCATTTTTTGTTCAATTCGCTTAACTCGATTAATAGTTTTATCATTCAGAATAAAGACAAGGAAGCCAGCCGGTATTTAACATCGTTTTCAAAATTAATGCGTAAGATTCTCGATAACTCGCAAAAGGAAACGATTTGTCTTAAAGAAGAATTAGAAACGACAAAACTCTATCTCGACCTCGAAGCGGTTAGGATGGAATACAAATTTGACTATACTATTAGAATTTCTGACGATATCGAACCTGAGGAAGTTAGTATTCCGCCACTTATTTTGCAACCTTTTTTAGAAAACGCGATTTGGCATGGTATCAATCACAAAAACGGAAAAGGACATTTGGAAATTAGATTCTCGCGAGATGTTGATAATTTTGATATGATTGTCATCGAAATCGAAGATGATGGTGTAGGTCGAAAAAAAGCCGCAGAAATTAGAAAAGCTTCGGCGCATAAATCTTACGGTTTAGAAATTACCAAAGGACGAATTCTTGGTTTGGACAAAAGAAATCAAGTGGAGATTCTGGATTTATACGACGATAACTCAGTCGGAATAGGAACAAGAGTATTAATCAAAATAATTAATAGCCATGATTAAAACTATTATTTTGGATGATGAGAAACATTGCCTTATCACCTTAGAACATCTTCTTAAACAAATTGAAGATGTAGAAATACTTGCAATTCTGCAAGACAGTCGCGAAGCGAAAGCTGCAATAGAAACTTTGAAACCAGACATTGTTTTTCTAGATATTGAGATGCCAAATCTTTCGGGTTTTGAAGTTTTAGAACAGTTTGATTCTTTTGATTTTAAATTCGTTTTTACAACAGCTTATAATCAATATGCGATTAAAGCTTTGAAAATGAGTGCGCTAGATTATCTTTTGAAACCTGTTTCTTTGGAAGATATTCAGGAACTTATCGAGAAGTTTCGTCAGGATCAACTTTTAGTTTCGAAAGAGCAATTAAGCAATGTTTATAAATTTGACAAAGATAAAGTCCAAGATAGGATTGCTTTATCGGTTCAAGAGGGATTGCTTTTTGTGATGATCGAAGATATTATGTATGTCGAGGCAAGCGGTTCTTACTGTAATATCGTGATGAAAGATCAAACCAAACATCTTATCAGTAAAGGGATTTCGATGTTTGAAGAAGTGTTAAATGATCAACCAAATTTTTTCCGAGCGCACAAATCTTATATTATCAATTTGAAATTTGTTAAACAATATATTCGTGGAGATGGCGGCGAAATCGTAATGGATGATGGAAAATACGTTAACATCAGTCGTGCAAAAAAGACTGAATTCCTTAATCTTTTCCAAAAGATATAAAATGAGATTCGTGGGCAAAATCTCACCATTCGACAACTGAAACTCGCCATTCAACAATTGGCAGTCAAAGACATACAGATTAATGTTGACATTTGGATTATCAAAAAACTTTATTAAAAACATTAATTATGAAAACAAGACTTACATTATTTGCAGCGATGATGATGTTTGCGTTCTCGCAAGCACAGTATCTAAAAGTTGACGGCAAAACTTTAAAAACGGCTAACGGAACGCCACTCATCCTAAAAGGAATTAATTATCCAGTTTTAGAAGATCACGGAATAGATCTTAACGATGCACAAACTTTTAAAAGTAGAATCGATGAGTTTATAAAAACCGGTTCTAACACCATTCGTATATCTTGGAATACTAACGGCGTACATTGGAGAGATTTAGCAACTTCAGGAACTCCAGGAACTTTACAATCTTATATTGATAGCGGCAAATTGGGCGAGCTTATAGATTATTGTTCTAGTAAAGGCCTTTACACTATTTTAGAAATTCATGACAAAACATGTGAAAATGATTGGAATTATTTCAATACTAAAATTATGGATTTTTGGAAACAAACTGCCATCAAAAATCTTGTTAATGCTCGCCAAGATCGTGTTATTATTAATCTAGCTAATGAGTTTGCTTTTGATAGTAACCATTGGAGTGGTTCGGGAAATACAGCAGCTATAGCATCCAATTATTCGGCAGCAGTTTCTGCATTAAGAACTGCTGGATACAAAGTTCCTATTATGATTGATGCACCTAATTGTGGTACAGCATCAACAACGATTAATAGTATTGCATCCTCAATCTATAATGCTGATAATCTTAAAAATATCATTTTTTCAGTCCATACATATTGGTCAGGGTATGCTGAAACAAATGCAGCAATTGATGCCAAAATGCTGGAAATCAAAAATAGCCCATATTATTTCTTCCTTGGCGAAATTGCAAATAAACAAGATCAAAATGCTTGTGGTGATCTCGATATTGCAAACATCTACAAAAGAGTACTTACAAAAGCTTGCGAGTATGGCATTGGTTGGTTAGCATGGAGCTATTATTACGATTGCGGTGGAGGACCAAGAAATGTAACCAACAATGGTTTGTATTCTGGACTGACGCCTTATGGAGATGATATTGTCAACAATTCTGTATATGGTTTAAAATCGACAACTTGTTATAGTACAATGGCTGTTGGTAACCAAATGTTGGATATGAAAGGTATTCGCATTGTTCCCAATCCCGCTAAAGATGACTTTAAAATTGAGTCTGACAAAAAAGTAGTGTCCGTGCAAGCATTTGATTTCGGCGGAAAACTTTTAAAATTAAAAACAACTAATAACCATGATTTCAAAGTTCAATCTTCTACTGGCGTCGTTAATCTAAAAATAAAACTAGAGGACGGAAGTGAAGTTGCTAAGAAGTTAATTATTGAGAAGTAATGTTTTCATTATGAGTCCGGAGGACTCAACTATTGTGTTTCGCTGCAGAAGCTGTTAAGTTAATGCTAAAAGGACTTGCTTTCTTTCTGCAGCGATTTTCTAAATCATTCTACAAGTTTTCATTAGTAAGATTTTAATTATCAATTCTGATTTTTAAAACAATGAAAACTGCTAGAATTTATTTAAACCTAAAAAAATTAACCCATGAAAAAAAATCAATTATTAATGATGATTGTGCTGATGATTTCGTCTAAAGGAATCGCACAACAATCTATCAATGCCAGTGGTGGCAATGCTAGCGGAGCGTCGGGAAGTATTGCGTTTTCGGTTGGACAAGTTTTTACTAAAAGTGTCTTTACAAGCACTTATTCCGCAACAGAAGGCGTTCATCAAGCTTATGAAATTTCGAATTTAGGTATTGATGATAATCCATCCATTGTTTTAGAAATGAAAGTATTTCCGAATCCTACAACATCTATTTTATTTTTAAGAAATCCAGATTTTTCAAAAAATAAGAATTCGAAGTACGACTTGTATGACGTTTCCGGAAAGCTAATTAAATCCAATGAAATTTTAAATGAAGAAACGCAAATCGATTTGCAAAAAGAAAATGCAGGTGTCTACATTCTTCGCATTTTCAACGATAACAAGATTTTAAAATCATTTAAAATCATCAAAAATTAAATTTTAAAACTATTAATCAAAAAAACAAATATCATGAAAAAGTTATTTACAAGTTTAGCGATTTGCCTTATTGGCTTAGCTTATGCGCAATCTCCAAATATGATGAGTTATCAAGCTGTTGTAAGAAAAGCTGACAACACTTTGGTTGCTAATAAACCGATAGGGATGAAAGTCTCGATTCTGAAAGGTTCAGAAACTGGTACTATGATTTATTCGGAGGCTGTTTCTAATCCTACCACCAATGCTAATGGTCTCGTATCTGTTAAAATAGGATCCGGAGCGGCAATTTTAGGCAGTTTCAAAACAATTGATTGGGCTAGTGATTTGTATTTTTTAAAAACGGAAATAGACCCACTTGGCGGATCCAATTATAGTATCGTCGGGACTAGCCAATTGCTTAGTGTCCCATATTCGGAGTTTTCAAATGGAATTAATGCGAGTAACAATGGCGGTACGGGACTCCAAGGAAAGAGTAGTACAGGTCTTTGGATGGGATTGTATGAAGGTGGAGAATACCGCGGCTATTTGGGAAGTTATGCAGGCGCAAATGAAGATGTTGATTTTGGAACTGGTACTTCCAACGAGGAGGGCAGTGTACATCTGACAATAAAAGCACAGCCAAAGTTGACAATTAGTAAAGTTGGTTTTGTTGGTATTGATAACACAGCACCATCCTACAAATTTCAAGTTGATGGTATTACAGGCGGTTTCCAAACTTCTGGAATCCGAATCCAAAATGCGACAGCTGATAAAGGTTGGAGTTTTTACCCATCAGCTACAGGAAATATGATAATTGGTAATACTACTAATCTGGGTGAATTTAACGGTGTTACAGGTGCTTATACATCATTGTCGGATGAGCGTCTGAAAACAAATTTCCAAGCGCTGGATTCTGTCTTAAAATCTGTAAGCAATCTTAAACTTTTACGATACGAGTACAAAAATAACAATCCGACGCATCGTAAAGATATTGGTGTTGTAGCACAAGATCTTCAAAAATATTTTCCAGAATTGGTTAGTGTGAATTCAACAAACGAAGGAAATATTGCTGAGCAAAACCAAATGTTTGTTAACTATTCGGGATTGGGTGTTGTAGCCTTAAAAGCGATCCAAGAACAACAAGAAATTATCAAGAACCTTGAAGCAAGGATTAAACAATTAGAATCAAAAAAATAAGCTTCGGAGATGTAGTTTTTATCATTAGTTTGGATTAAGGTCATTGCACAGCTTTGGCCTTAATTTTTTTATTTTTAGGATTCCTATCAAACAAAAACTTAATCTTGAATTTCAGACTTTTAAAATCGGTTTAAAAAATTATACATATCTTTGCCACAATTATATTTATTTTTAAATTAAATGGACCCCGACAGTTTAGTCAAACTTCTTATTGCGCTATTATTAGTGCTACTCAATGGCTTTTTCGTAGCCGCAGAATTTTCAATCGTTAAAGTACGTTACTCCCAAATCCAGCTAAAAGCGGCCGAAGGTAACAAAATGGCAAAGCAAGCCGAACATATCATCAAACATCTTGATGAATATCTATCAGCAACACAGCTTGGTATTACCCTAGCTTCACTAGCTTTAGGTTGGGTGGGCGAAAGTGCGCTACACCATATTATTGAGGATATTTTCCACTATTTTAGTTTAAATATTTCTCAGACAACCATTACGACAATTTCCGTAGTTTGTAGTTTTATGTTAATTACGATTATGCACATTGTTTTTGGAGAATTAGTTCCGAAATCAATTGCTATCCGTAAATCCGAACCTACAACATTCTTTATTGCAACACCACTTCGTTTGTTTTACAATGTTTTTAAACCATTTATTTGGTTAATGAATTCATTATCAAATGGTTTTTTAAGAATGATAAACATCAATCCGGCGACGGATCAAGATATTCACTCCACCGAGGAACTACAACTTTTGGTAAAGCAAAGTGCTGACAGTGGAGAGATCCAAGAGGAGAATTACGAGATTATCAAAAATGCATTTGACTTTACAGATCATAATGCTAAACAAATTATGATCCCAAGACAGAACATTGTATCTGTGGATATCGAAGATGATCGCGAAGAGATTATCAACCAATTGATGGAAAGTGGCTACTCGCGTATTCCTGTATACGAAGGATCTATCGATAATATTATTGGTATTTTTTACACCAAAGAAATTATCAGAGAATATATCAAAAGTAAAGGCGAAATGTCACACGATGATCTTAAACGATTGATGCGTGAGGCTTACTTTGTTGTTGGAAGTAAGAAAATCTCGGATTTGCTTAAAATTTTCCAACAGAAAAAACAACATTTAGCAGTTGTTATTGATGAGTTTGGTGGTACCGAAGGTATTATCACTTTGGAAGATATTTTGGAAGAGTTGGTAGGCGAAATCCAAGATGAGGAGGACGAAGAAGAAAAATTGGTTGATGAAGTTGCCAAAAATGTTTATTGGGTGCAAGCGACACAACCTTTAGAAGAAATTAATGAATTCTTACCAAAAGATTTTCCACTTTCGGAAGATGCAGAATACAATACTTTGGCAGGTTTCATTTTACATGAATTAGAAGACATTCCCGAAGAAAATCAGGAATTCGACTGCAATGATTATCATATCAAAATTCTAAAAATGCAGAATAAAAGTGTGGAAGTTGTAGAATTAGTCTACACGCCGCACGAACCCGATTTTGGCGTTGAAGCTTAATTGTTATTCTTTTTAAACCAAAGAGAATTTAGTCTAAATGCAATTTTTTTGTGAACTAAGTTTCAATGATATTTGTATCAAAACTACGATGTCTTAAGTGGTTTTAAATCAAATTTTAAATTTAAAAAATGAAAATATATAATCACGATTCTTTTGATAAACCGCAACGTCAGCACGAAGAAGATGTTTTGGTTTTAGAAAAAGAAGACGAAATCTATAAATTGGTTTTGTATAACGATGAAGTCAACACTTTTGATTTTGTTATAGATTGCCTTATAGAGATTTGTAAACATACTTTGGAGCAAGCCGAACAATGCACGATGTTGGTGCATTTCAAAGGAAAATGTACTGTGAAAACTGGTGATTTGGATTTGTTAAAACCAATGAATCAAATGTTATCTGAGCGCGGATTAACCTGCGAAATTGTGTAAACGAATTTAGTTTTAAACATAAAAAAGTCCCGAAATGTCGGGACTTTTTGTTTTATCAATTAGGGATTTTTATCGTGTTGGTTCGATCTTCAATTTTGTAATTTAAAGCTTTAGCAAGGATAAAAATCTCATTGAGGTTTTCGATTAATTGTTTGTTACCATCTTGTTTTAGCTTGGTATAATCGATATTTTTTTCCATGTTTTTCTTTGCAGATTCCATGATGCCATTGATGTCAGCTTGGCTAAAACGGTTAATGGCATAGTCGTCCATAAAGTGGATTTTAACATCAGGAAAAATTTTAATATCTGCTTGTGGAAGTGCATCGATTACTAACTTTTTGTTGACCGTGTCGACATCGATTTTCATCTTTTTTAAGTCATAAGAAACTTGCGCTTTGGCAGTTGTGTAAAGCACCATTTCTTTTGGCAAGACATCATAACCTGCAATCGAGAAAGCTTTGCTCTTGTGCGTTTGGAAACTCGAAAAATCCTGCTCCATAACCACCATTTTATTCATTTTGGTGATTTGGTTGGTCAGCAGATAGTAATCTTTGTTGATGACGGCGCCTTCTTCTTTGTGGCAACCTTTCCAAGCCAATAGACAAAAAATGGTCAGAAGAATTCCAACCACAAAAGATAATATGCCATTAATATTTTTCATTAACCTCTGGTGCTATTTTGGTTTGATCTTTCTTTTTATAAATGTTTAATAGATCTTTTTCCAAGAATCCAGATTCAGGATATTCAATAATTCTGCCAATTTCTTTTCCATATTTTTTTACGATAAAAGTCGGAACTTTTTGGATGTTGTAGAGTCCTTCTTCACCATTAGGAGATTCTTTTTTACGGTTGACAGTAATAATCTGAATTCTGTTTTGGCTAACACCTGCAGCTTCCATAATCTTCATAAAACGTGGAAATTCTCTGTGGCTGTCCTCGCACCAAGTTCCTAAGAATACAATGTATGAATAGCTAGACGCTTTTTCTTTCTTCAGGAGTTTAAGACTTGCCTCGTCTATTTTGTATTCGTTGTATTCCTTATTATACCAGTCCGAAAATGGTTCTTTTTTGAATTGCTCCAAAGTTTGCTCGCCCAGCAACATTTTGCCATCTCTTTCTGTATCAACCTCACGATTAACAACAGTTTTTTGCGCAAAACAACTTTGTAAACTAAATGCTAGAGCGCCAAGCAATAAATATTTTGAAATAGAATTTTTCATTGAGTCAGATTTTAAGAAAGAATAGATTTAAGATCAGCAGGCGAGTAGTTAATGCTTTTCAAGACTTTGTTGTCTTCTTTACGATAAACATTATATTTTTCACCAGATTTTTCGAAGAAAACATCAACGCCTTTGTCTTGATAGTTTTTAACTGTAGCTTCAGCTTCTTCCTCTGTAGAGCAAGCTTTTGACATATTAGAACGTTGCACTTCGTTGAAAAGTTCCACAAACTTGTCACCCATCCCGAATTCTAAAACGGCGCCAGAAAGAACATACTGAAGATCGCAAAGGGCATCAGCAATTTCTACCAAATCATTATCTGCAATCGCTTGTTTTAACTCATTAAGTTCTTCTTGTAAAAGACTAACTCTTAGCTCACAACGCTCTTTTGATGGGACTTGCGGCGTGTCTAGAATTGGTGCTTTAAAGGTTTTGTGAAATTCTCCTACTTGGTTCAAGCTATCTATTTTCTCCATTTTTTATAAAAGTTTAAGCAAATATACTGATTAACACGCAAAGAAAAAGACCAGAGCATTTTCCGGTCTTTAATTTTATTTAAAATCTCTTGTTTTTGATTTGTAATTTTAGAATCATAAATCAAAACTCGTAAATCAAAAATGTATTTCTATTTCGTGATATCTCTTCCGATAACCAATCTTTGGATTTCCGAAGTTCCTTCGCCGATTGTACAAAGTTTAGAATCTCTGTAGAATTTTTCAGCTGGGAAGTCTTTAGTATAACCATAACCTCCGAAGATTTGTACAGCGTTGTTAGAGATTCTAACACAAGCTTCAGAAGCATAAAGTTTTGCCATTGCACCTTCTTTAGTCATTGGTTTTTTAGCCATTTTTAAAGTTGAAGCTCTTTGGATCAAGAGTTCTGCTGCATCGATTTCTGTTGCCATATCAGCTAACATAAAGTTAATAGCTTGGAATTCTGCAATTGCTTTCCCGAATTGATGTCTTTCTTTAGCATATTTAAGAGCAGCTTTGTAAGCACCTCTTGCAGTTCCTAAAGATAGAGCCGCGATAGAAATTCTACCACCATCCAAGATTTTCATAGCTTGTTTGAAACCTTCACCAACTTCGCCTAATCTGTGAGAATCTGGTACACGTACATTATCAAAAATAAGCTCAGCCGTTTCTGATGCACGCATTCCTAGTTTATTTTCTTTTTTACCAGAAGAGAAACCAGGCATTCCTTTTTCTAAAACAAAAGCTGTAGAATTGTTTCTTGCTCCTTTTTCTCCTGTTCTTGTCATAACCACAGCAATATCTCCAGAAATTGCATGTGTGATGAAGTTTTTAGCACCGTTGATAACCCATTCGTCACCGTCTTTAACAGCTGTTGTTGACATCCCTCCAGAGTCAGATCCTGTGTTATGTTCTGTAAGTCCCCAAGCACCGATAACTTTACCAGATGCCAATTGAGGAAGCCACTTCATACGTTGCTCTTCGTTACCGAATTCGTAGATGTGGTTAGTACAAAGTGAGTTATGTGCTGCAACAGATAAACCTATTGATGGATCAACCTGAGAAATCTCGTCCAAAATTGCTACATACTCGTGGTATCCAAGCCCAGATCCTCCATATTGTTCAGGAATAACGATTCCCATAAAGCCCATTTCGCCTAATTGGTGAAAAAGATCTTTTGGAAAAGTTTGACTTTCATCCCATTCCATAATATTTGGGCGGATATTTTTTTCTGCAAATTCTCTAGCCGTTTCAGCGACCATTTTTAAACTGTCGATAGTGTTGTCCATATTAAGTTTTTGAATCCCAAATATAACTCAATTTAGAAAGGGGACAAAATTTTTTATTTTTTTAGTTTAAATAATATTGATTCAAAAATGAACTTTATGTTTTTGTTTTTTAACATTTTATTAATGATGATTGATAAAGTGATCAATAATAAATAATTACCTTTAGCGCCCCAATAATTTTTTAAGTATGAAAAAAATCTATTTTGGATTATTTGTATTGCCTAGTCTTATTTTTGGACAAGCTGGTAATTATTACAATGGAACCGAGAATCTTACAGGTTATCAATTGAAATCGAAATTGCATGACATTATTTCCAACAAGCCTATTAGTTGGAATTATGGTGATTTACCAACTTTTTATGCGACAACAGATGTCGATCGCTATTATGAAAAGGATGGAAGTCTTTTGGATATTTATTCCGAAATTCCTGATGGACCAGATGCTTATGAGTATAATTTTGATCAAATGATTGGTTCTGCAGCGGCAGAAGGTCTTGGCTGGAATAGAGAGCACATGATGCCACAAAGTACTTTTAACAGTTACTATCCAATGTATTCGGATTTGTTTTTTGTAGTGCCAACGGATGCTAGGATCAATCAGCTGAGAAGTAACTATCCTTATGGCGTGGTTGGATCAACAATCTATTATACTTTTACGAATAGTTCTAGAATTGGCAATTGTGCGATTCCTAATGCAACTTATAAAGGTCGCGTTTATGAACCAATTAACGAATTCAAAGGTGATGTCGCTAGAGCTTTACTTTACTATGCTGTTCGTTATGAAGGTAAGTTGGGAAGTTTTAACTTTGATACTAACGCCGATCCTACAAAAGATCAAAACCCAATGAATGGTACCGAGGAGCAAGCTTTTGAAAAATGGTACATTCAAATGTTGATTAACTGGCATAATGCAGATCCTGTTTCGCAAAAAGAAATTGAACGTAACAACTATGTTTATCAAATTCAGAAAAATAGAAATCCTTTTATTGATCATCCAGAATGGGTTAATTCGATTTGGAATCAAAATATTGCGACAACTGCGCCACAAGGTGTTTCGGATTTGGCAACAACCAAAACTTCTGCCTATTTTTCTAGTTTGCAATGGACGCCAAGTCAAGATCCAACAGTTATCGGTTATGAAGTTTACCAAGATGGAACTTTAATTGGGAAAACCTCATCTAATAAATTTGTTGCAGATCGTTTGACACCGTTGACGACTTATAATTTTAGTGTTATTGCCTATAATAATGCTTATTTGAAGAGTCCTCAAAGCAATATGGTTTCGACTACCACTTTGGAAAATGATGCCTATGCTAGTGATTTGATGATTGATAAATATATTAAAGGAACGGCTAACAATAATGCTTTAGAGATTAAAAACCTTACAGGACACGATGTCGATCTTAAAAATTATCGTCTAACAGCGCAGTATAAAAGTGGTGCCAATTATTATTTTGAAAAACCTTTGGAGTTAGAAGGGATTCTTCAGCATGGACAAAGTTTTGTAGCGATTAATCCTAATGCAACTTTATCTTGTTATCCTGCTGCAAACGCTAGATTCCAATCAGCGTCGCCAGCTTTGACATTTACGGGCTACAATTATGTAGAGATCAATTACAAGAATTTTCCTGTAGATGCTGTTGGTAGCAAAGGTATGGATAATGGAAATGCTAATAAATCTTTGTACCGTTTGGCAACTGTGCAAAATCCAACCAAAACTTATGATGTTTCAGAATGGCAATCTTATCCAAAAGATTATTGTCAGAATTTAGGATCTTTGGCGACGCAAGATGTGAGTTTGTTGGCGAATACAAGCATTTATCCAAATCCAGTTTCGGATATTTTGAATGTTAAGTCAGATCAAGTAATTGCTAATTTCCAGATTTTAGATTCAATGGGAAGATTGGTGAAATCAGGAACCTTGAATGCTAAAAATGCTTCGGTAAATGTTGCTAATCTAGCTGCTGGTGTGTATTTCTTAAAATTAGACGACAAAGTTCAGCAGTTTATCAAAAGATAAGCTATTTCGCTAATAATGATTTAATATAAGCTTTTTTGCTAATATTAATTAATTATAATGTTTTTCGCTAATATTTTAATTTATAAGCTTTTTGTATTATATTTTAAAATATTAGCGATTTTTATTATATTTGCATTATGAAAGCGGTCATCACAGGCGACATAATTGACTCTCAAAAATTCGGGGCAGAAGTTTGGTACAAAGCTTTGCAAGAGATTTTTGAAGGGAAAACTTCGCAAGAATGGGAAAACTACCGCGGCGACGAGTTTCAGTATCTTATCCCAAATGCTGAAGATGCTTTTCTTGAGTTTTTAAAAATAAAAGCTGGCATCAAAAAAATCCAAGATTTAGACGTTCGTATTTCGATTGGTTTGGGCGATCAAAATTTTGTCGCTGATAAAGTGTCGCAAAGTAACGGCAGCGCTTTTGTCAATTCTGGACGTAATCTTGAACGTATAAAAGCCGAAAAAATTAATCTTCACATCGCTTCAGAAAAACCAGAGTTAGATGCTCAACTTAATTTGATTTTTAAATGGGTGAGTTTAACCGTTGATAGTTGGAGTGTGATGTCGGCAGAAATCGTTGATTTGTTCTTGAATAAAAAAGACATCAACCAAGACGAAGCTGCAAAGCAACTTAACTTGACACAATCCTCAATTAGCCAACGTCTAAAACGCGCTAACTACGATCTTTTGATGGAAACCGAAGCTTATTATCGACAACTAATCTCTCAACAAAAATGATTTTTTTACCACTCATATTGGCTCATTTACTTGGAGATTTCGTCTTCCAGCCAAATGCGTGGGTTAAAGATAAAGAGCAAAAAAAACTAGCAAGTCCATATTTGTATATTCATGTGTTGTTGCACACAATTTTGAGTTTCGTATTTCTTTGGAATCTCAATTATTGGTGGATTGCATTGGTTGTTGGCGTAACACATTTTGTGATTGATGCTGCAAAACTTCAGTTTCAAAAAACTAAAAATAAACGATTATGGTTTTTCATCGATCAATTTTTACATATTGCAGTAATTGTTGCTTTGAGTTTAATCATTCAACAAAATATAGATTGGAACATTATTTTTAATGAAACCAATCTTAAACTCTTTACAGCAGCTGTTTTCCTAACGACGCCTTGTTCCATTATCATTAAATTACTGATAAGTTTTTGGACGCCCAATCCACAAGATAAAGATTCAGTGCAGACAGATTCTTTAGCCAACGCAGGGAAATATATTGGGATTTTGGAACGATTGATGGTTTTCGTTTTTATTGTTGTTAATCATTGGGAAGGCGTAGGTTTTATGATTGCTGCGAAGTCGGTTTTTAGGTTTAGTGATTTGGCACAAGCTAAACAACGGAAACTAACAGAATATGTATTAATAGGGACTTTATTAAGTTTTGGAATCGCAATTTTAACGGGAATTTTGGTTCATATTTAAACCAATTATTTCCGTAAATTTGTATAGAAATAAATTAAAAGTAAAAAAGTAAAAAGAATAAATGGAAAAGAAAGAAATGCTTTATGAAGGTAAAGCAAAACAAGTTTTCGCAACAGACAAAGCAGATGAGGTTGTTGTAAGATACAAAGATGATGCAACAGCTTTCAATGCACAAAAGCGTGGTTCTTTCGCTAGAAAAGGCGAATTAAACAATGCTATTTCAACTTTAATTTTTGAATATTTAGCAAAAAATGGAATCCCAACACACTTTATCGAAAAGCTTGGTGACATCGAGCAATTGGTGAAAAAAGTGGACATTATTCCGTTGGAAATGGTGGTGCGTAACTATGTTGCAGGAAGCATGGCGCAACGTCTTGGTGTGGAAGAAGGTCTTAAATCGCCAGTAACTATTTTTGATCTTTGCTACAAAAAAGATGAGTTGGGAGATCCGCTAATCAACGATCATCACGCTGTATTTTTGGGCGCTGCATCTTATGATGAACTAAAAGAAATGTACGCTTTAACGGACAAAATCAACCAATTGTTGATTGCGCTATTCGATAAAATGAATATTATCCTTGTTGATTTTAAAATCGAATTAGGAAAAACTTCGGACGGGAAAATTGTTTTAGCAGACGAAATCTCACCAGATACTTGTCGTCTTTGGGATAAAGATACGATGAAGAAGTTGGACAAAGACCGTTTCAGAAGAGATCTTGGAGAAGTTACAGAAGCTTACGAAGAGATATACGATAGATTACAAAAAGCAGTTAATTCATAAGTTCTATAGAAATTAAAAAATGAATTTAGAATTTCAAAACTTCAGTTCGTTACCAAAATATGCGTTTCAGAATCGCTATAACGAATTCGAAGAATTAAAAAATCAAGAACCAGAAGCTGGCGCTTATCCATTTGACAAAATGGAGGAAGAATGTGGGATTTTTGGTTTGGTTTCCGATGAAAATACAGACACGTTTTCGTTATCACAATTTGGACTTTTTGCATTGCAACATCGTGGGCAAGAAGCTTGCGGAATTACCGTCGGTAACGATGGGAAAATGTATTCTATAAAAGATGAAGGTTTGGTTTTGGATGTTTTTAAAACCATCGAAAATCCCGAAACTTTCATGGGAAATTGTGTTATTGGTCATACACGCTATACAACAGCAGGCGACAAAAAGAAATACAATTATCAACCTTTCTTTGCAAAGAATGAATATGATCAAATTATCCTATCCATCGCACATAATGGAAATCTGACCAACGCCAAACAACTTAAAAAAGAGTTGGAAGAAGAAGGTGTGGTTTTCCGTGCGACTTCGGATTCTGAGGTTATTTTAAGATTAATTCAGAAAAACCTAGATCTTGGACTTCGTGGAGCGATTAAAGCAACGATGGAAAAGATTGAAGGCGCTTATTCTGTGGTTGGTGTTACTCGAAATAAATTCTTTGCGTTCCGAGATTTTAACGGTATTCGACCTTTAGTTTTAGGAGCGATTGACGAAAAAACTTTTGTCGTGGCTTCAGAATCTTGTGCTTTGGATGGCGTTGGTGCGCAATATGTGCGTGATATTCTTCCAGGTGAGATTGTGTATACGAGCGATAACGAAGAAGGTTTGCAATCTTATTTAGTTAAAGAAAATTGCACCAACAGAATTTGCTCTTTCGAATATATTTATTTTGCACGTCCAGACTCGATGTTGGAAGGCATCAATGTGCACGAAGTTCGTGAGAAATCTGGTAT
>NZ_JASLDS010000020.1 GCF_030151385.1 Soonwooa sp. | reverse complement strand
GTTTTAGCAGAGGGGCTCACCTGTTCCCATTCCGAACACAGAAGTTAAGCCCTCTAGCGCCGATGGTACTGCTAACGCGGGAGAGTAGGTCGCCGCCAGTTTTTTTTAAAAGCTCATCAACATTGTTGATGAGCTTTTTTTGGTTTATACATATAGGAAGTAGGTAAAAGGTAGCAGGTATTAGGAGGTAGATAGCAGCTACTAGGTGTTAGGATCTAGGAAGCAACTAGTAGCTAATGGCTATTAGCTGTTACTTATTAGCGCAACTCTTTAAGTTCTTAGTCTAGAGAAACTAAAATCATTCGCTCATATGAGCATCTTGCTCGTTCGATTCTAAACAAAAAAGCTCTTTTTGTAGATGCGAGCGTCCTGCTGGTATGAGTAGTAAGAAAAAAAATACAGTTCTGTATTTGATAATTTTTTTATTCAAAACTATATCTACTATAAGAGAGCAATAGGTAATAGACGGCAGCTGTTAGCTAATAGCCATTAGCCATCAGCTATAAGCTAAGAGCTAACATCCAATTGCTATTAGCTAGAAATTTAGCCCCGATTGAACGGCATGTTCGAGCTCTTTTTGTATGCCGTTGGAAATAGCTCGGCACAAAAAAGCGAGTAGTGAAAGCGGGAATTAGCTCCTAAGAAAACTTTGAAAGTGATTGTAGTTTCAGAGAAGAAGAGTTTTATTCTTCGCTTTTTAGTTTGGGAATGCAAGGGATTTGTATGTAGATTTGAGAGCCTACTTCGGCAGTTTTAATATAGAATGTACCTCCAATACTTTCTGCACGTGATTTCATTGTTGTAAGCCCATAACCGTCTACACGTGCTTGCTGTATTCCGATACCATTGTCTTGTATGGAAATCTGAATAGAGTCTTGGCTTTCGATAGCTTCAAAAAGTACACATGTTGCTTGGCTATGTTTTACGATATTATGACAGGCTTCTTTTACTATTAACAGAATATTTCTGCGTACTTCAGCACTAACTTCTTGTTCTGGATTCTCTATTTGTTGATTATAAGAAAACTGGATTTTTGTCTTGGAAAGATAACTTTCAATATAACTTTTGCAGTAGTCAATCATCTTTCTAATGTTGTCGTTGGATGAGTTGAGTGACCACAGAATTTCGCGCATCGATAAATTGATATCCTCTGATATTTTGATTAGCTCATCAATTTCGGCTTTGCTGATGCTTTTGTTGTCGATGTTATGCTTTAGGATTTCTGATTGTAATTTGATTGCAGAGAGACCAGTACCAATATCATCATGCATATCATGAGAAATTCTCTCACGTTCGGATTGTAGTGATTTGTGCTTTTCAATTTCCTTTTGAAGGAGACTGTTTTTGTACTCAATATCCTTGATTTGTGTTTCTTTGATGTGGTTGATTTGATTTTTGTTGTAAAGTAAAATAACGAAGATAATGAAGCCCAAAAAAAGCAGCAAAAGCGCGACGGCAAATGCAAAAGTTAATTTAACTTCATATGCAACCATTAGAATCATGCTTTACAAGTCGTAGCTTTTAAAAATAGAATGTATGAAATGACGACTGCGATCATAAAACTTTTTGTTATCAATTGCAAAAATTCCACATCCATAACATTTAATAGATTGGTAGGAACAATTCTGAAAATAAAGACAATGCTAAAAAATAGCAAGCTTGTTGCTACCCAAAATTTTTGTTTTTTAAAAATAGGTGTTACATCTGTGTTTTGCAATTGTAGGAAAAACCAACGAATACTTAAGAATGTATAGACAACACATAATATGACGCTGAGAATAATTTGATAATTGGCTTCGGTTCCGAAAAATACTGCACTTAGTATGACATTGATGACTGCTACTATCCAACTAATTTTTTTGTTTTTTTCCTCTGTACTAAAATAATAAATGAAATACAGGCTATACAATGGTATTGTAAAAACATATATTGAGTAAGGAATCAGCCTTAAGGTATTTAAAGTTTCACTACTGAATACTACAGCAAAATATAACCACAAGTAATGCTGCTCTGTTTTTCGATTGAAAATCGACGAAAGAAAGCATAGGAAAACAACAAGTAGGTAAGTGTAAAATATCAGCGTCATCTGCAATCACCGGGAGGGCAAAGTCCCATCATATCAAAGTAAGTTTCTGGTTGTCCTGCTTTTGAAAAAGACGATTCGAAGTACATGACAAAAGTTAATTTGTGCAATCGTGTTTTGTCTGTAGCTGTATTGTCAATTGCCATCTGAAGAACGATTCCTGTATGATTTTGTGGATCAAATGCATCAAAATTGTTTTGGTAGGGAATCGTTATTTGGCGTGTATTTTCGTGCTTACTAGCATCATCAAACATTTTGGTTATGTATTGGTCAAACTTTGGTCGTAATCCCTTAGTCGTATCATCAAAGTTTTTTCGCATCGCATCACTTGCACGGCTATCAACTTCTATGGCGACATCTTGGTTGATTAAGAGTTTTGTTTTAGCAGCTTCGTCGGTGTAGAGAAGGTTAAGTTCTTTGTCGACTTGTGCAAATCGCAATACTAAATCTTTTTTCTGATCGATAAGTCCTTTTAGTAAGTTATAACTTAGCCTATAAGTTTTATCTACCAAAATATCACCTCCAAAGGCTTCTTCAAAGCTTTTCAACATTTGTAAAGCTTTTTCTTTTGGGATTGGTCCGGATTGGTTGTTTTCTTGATTCATGGTTATTAGTTTTTATTAGTGTTTTGACGTGTTGAGTTTGTTAAGAGCTTCAACTTTGTTGTTGACATTTAGTTTTCTGTAGATACTACCAACATGTTTTTTCACCGTTTCGGGGGAGATGCCTTTGTTGGCTGCAATTTCTTTGTACTGCAGACCTTCTGCAAGTCCATTAAGAATGTTTTTTTCTGTTGGTGTTAACTCGTCTACCAATTGGTGATCTTGCTCTTGATTTTGGAAGTGCTTTAGTACTTTTTTGGCAATATTATTACTCATTGGGCTACCACCATTTTTAGCAGTGATGATGGCTTGTGTAATATTTTCCAAACTTTCACCCTTTACCAAGTAACCTACAGCACCAGATCTAAGTGAATCAAAAACTTTGTCGTCGTCTTCATGGTTGGTGCAAATGATAAATTGTGTTTTGGGAAGCTGTGCTTTTAAAGTTCTGATGATGTCTGTTCCCCACGAATCGTAGAGTTGAAGATCCATCAGGACGATTTCAGGGTCTACATCAGGCAGATTATCCAGAGCTGCTTTGCCAGAGAAATACTGCCCCACACAACACATCTGATCATTATAGTTAATAACCTTTTTTAACGTGTTGTTGTAGTTCTTATCATCTTCGACAATAGCAACTTGGATTTTCATGGTTATTAGTTTATACAAAGATTATTAATTAGTCGATTACTTCCAATACCGAATTTGGGGTATATTAGATTATAAAAGTAATAAAAAAGTCTATTACTTTTATGGAAAATTCGTTAAAAGTTAATAAGTCGCAACGAAATATTAAATCATAAGTTTATTTGATGATTAGATTTTCATATTTTGTTGAGTTAACCAATGCTGTCTTTTAGCAGTATTGTTTTGTTGCTATTGTTGAAAGCTTCTATTTTTTCGAAAGTTTGCAGAAGATCCTTTTTGTGGAGGAAGTATGTTCTTGTAAGAAGCCTTGCATATTCATTATTTGCTAAAAATAGCATTTTGAGGTTATCCGTAAAATATTCGCCATTATGAAAATATACCAAAGTATTGTCAACATAGTGTTCTAAATCTTTTCTATTCAGCTGAAGTATTTGGTTGTCATATAAAGGATTGGCTAAGATTTTTCTTAGGTTTATTTTAAGCTCAGATTCTAATGGTTTTATGATTTCAAAGTTCTTTTTGATGGTATCATCTTGTGTTCTTTGACTTACAAATTGCAAGGCGTTATCTATTTCTGTATATATTTTGGCGCGTTCTTCAAAGGCTAAATCAAAATTGTAGAAACGCGCATATTTTTCTTCGAACTCTTGTGATAATGTTGGTATCGACTTTTGGTAGAAATAGGCTAAAATATTTTTATCATTTTCTGAAACCGATTTTTTGTAATCTTCAATTTCGGACTCTATTTTTTTTGCTAAACTCAAAGCATCTTTGTCGGAATATCGCGTACCATCGTAGTCAAAAGTTTTGATGTCGGTTAACTTGTCTCCAATTGCTTTGATGCTTGCTAGATCATTTTCTAAAGCTATCAATGTATAAACACTATCAACTTTTTCGTTGCTAAATAGGTCTTCGAAAGATTTGGTAGTTGTCAATGTTTCAATCTCAGAAAAAGGAATTAAATCGATATTCTTTTGGTCAAAGTAATTGTTGAAAACAATCGGGAATCTATTGCTTTCGATATCATCACAATAATGTTTTTGAAAGTCTTCAAATGAAAAGTCTGATTTTGTTGCTGTATAATTAACAAATGAAAATAGCTTTTGCGTCATTTTTTTCTGAACTTCGTCAACATTTGTAAAATAACTCCAAGCACTTTCTTGATTATCTTCTTTGATGATATTAAGTTGGTTGAGGCGTTGTATTCTGTCTTCGTTGCTGGGATGTGACGACCATTGATTGTTGAATACCAATTTTGATTTGTTAAATAAAGAAGCATCTTCTTGTTTCACAACAGGTAAATTGTATTTGTAATCTAGCTGGCTGTCTTCTGCTAAAAAGTTCATTACAAAACTTTGTTCGATGTAGAGATTTGGGCTTACTTTAGCATCATCATATTTTTGATTATAAACGTCAATAACGTTGTTGTAAGCCTTGTTTGCAAGATCAAGTCTAAGTAAAGATTCTGCTAGTGCTTTTGAGCCAGCCACATTTGCAGCAACTTCGTCCGCGTGGAATTCCATTTCTCGAGAAAGCGCCATGTATCTAACATTAACTTGGGCGTACATCGCTCTTAGAATTTTTTGGATTTGTCGAATGAGAAGACTTGCCAATCCTCCAAAGAATGAAAAGTATCCGCTGGTTTGAGAGAAGCTTTGCATCTGTCTTTCGAAAGCTTCGTCCTCGTTGACAAGGTTAAAAATAATCTGATTAACATTATAAACATAACTACCAACTTTCATCGATTTTTGAGAAAAATGTCCAAATTCGTGGGCGAGAATTGCTTTTAGTTCTTGAGCTGTTGTTGCGTTAACCAAGCCTAGCCCGATGTTTAGATTCTTCTTAACTGGTCGGAACATGCTCCAAAAGCTGGAATCATAAAAAACGCAAGCATTAACATCATTGGAAAGAAAGGTCTTTTTGGGCGCGTCGGTGCCAACTTCTGCAACAATTTCGTCAATGAGAGCGAATAGTTTAGGTTGATCTTCTCTTTTTATCTCTACCAGATTGGCATTGTTGTTTTCATGCTTTTTAAATAGGAATTTGATGACGAAATAAAATACAAATCCTCCAAATCCGATTAGTCCTGCACCTACCATCAGTGTATAAAATGCTGGTTTGGCTATGATCAATGATAAGCCACCAAAAATACAGGCTGCTGTAAGGGCACAGGAAAATAAAAATATTAGAAAATATACAATGATAAAGCTAACAATTGCCCAGACTGCTTTTTTGTTTTGTTTTTTGAAATTTTCGGAAAGGTCTATGTACATGATTTGTGATTTGGAAGTAGCAATATAGGATTTATTCCTTTTTTGTAGAATTTTTTTGATTGATTCTAGGTCATTTTTTCATTTTTTTTGCGGACTTAGTGATCGTTTGGCTAAGTTGTTTTTCTTTTGATGTAACACCACTTCGTTGAGCAGCATGGTTACTGAGTGGAATCGAAGCCTTATGAGAAGTTTTAATGCTAAGAAATTTTGATAAAATATCTTTGAAAGTCATTCAAACAGAAGTCAATTTTTAATTACGAATTCAGGTTAGTTATTTTATAGGCGTTCTTGAATATTGTTAAATACCAAAAAATGTGGTCTTAAATTTTTCTTTTGGTAGCCAAATCTTAATGCGGATTAGTTGTTGCGCCCCAGATGGAACGGCGTGTTTGAGCTCTTTTTTGAGGTGGCTTTTTGGTACTTTGACTTCGCTCAGTATCCTGAAGTAGCCACCTCAAAAAAAGCGAGTAGTGACAGCTGGAAATGGCGCCCAAATAAAAAACTCCGCTCATAAGAACGGAGTTGAATAATTGTTAAGCCAAATTATTTTACGATAATCGTACTGTTTGGTCTTTTTTGACTTTGGTAGTAAGAAACGGCGATATCTTTGATCGCTCTAATTCTTAGCTTTTCTAAAGCAACATCGTCGTTATACATTTTTAGTTGCATGTTCCATTGCTTTCTTTCTTCGGCAGTGATTTTGGAATCCATACTTTTTATCAAAGCATTGCTTTCTGCCGAGCAAGATGATGTGCTCTCAATCGAAGCAAGGATAGGGAAGGCTTCTTCGTAATTTCTTTCAGCGATATAGACTTTAGCTTGCTTGATAAATGCAGCACAGTTTTTCTTTTGGAAATTTCTATAAGTTTCTATAGATTTTGTTTGTGCTGTTTTGTAGCAAGAAGTCTTTTCTGGAATTGATTGCAAAAGTGCTAAAGACTCTTCGTAACGACCATTTTTCTCCAAATTGGCAGATTTTGTCATAATTTGGTTACAGTTAGATTGGTAGTAAGCCATTAACTTTTCTGTACCTTGACTGATGAATTTTTGGATTGCTGGATCGTTGCTGTCCAATGAGTTGATCGCATTGTTAAGCGCCGCATATTGATCTCTTCCAGTTCCTTTTAACTGTTTTGAATAGCTTGCAAATACCATGTTGGTTTGGTCTTGCTTCATTAACAATTGCAACGTGATGTTGGTAACATTGATGTTTTGCATACCGCCTTCGACAACCTCATTGTTGTTAAGAATAATCTTTGGTTGTAGCACAAGCCCGTTGTTGTAAGCTGTTGATACAATTCCGTTTTCGGATAATAATTGTGTTAGTTTGCTATCAACTTTGTCCAAAATATCAGAATCGTAATTGCTATATTGATCTTCGGGGAATAAAATTGACATTTGTATTTTTCCTAAATCTGCTTGCGTTTGAGAAAAGCCGAACAGATATGAGCATAGGAAAGTTAATAAGATTAATTTTTTCATAATTACTATTTTATAGTGATGTAGATTGTGTTTCCTTTGATGTCTTTATCGGTTTGCAAATTCAAGCTTTTGAAGAATTTGAAAATTTCTAAAGCGAATTTGTTCGGGTTGTAGTTTTTCCCAGTTGAGTCTTTCAGAGGGATTTTAACATCGTCCAGAATCATTCTCTTATCTGTTGTACCTTGGATGTGGTAGTTGTTTTTGTAAGCATTTTTCTCCATCCACGCTTCGATTTGATCTGAAAGAGGAAGATTTTCTGGTGCGATTTCTGATGACATTTTGTATTTCGAACCTTGTGCGAAGCTAATGTCAATGTTAAGTGATTTACCATTGTTAACAATATCCGTGAATTTTGCTTGCATCACATTAAGGAATTCGTCAGAAACGCTTTCTACTGCTTTAGTCGTCAACTTTCCGAAGTCGTCAGTATAGAATTTGCCACTTTGTCCAACTTTGTTAGATAAAGAGTTACCAGTAGAAGCTTCGTAAGCAGTCATCACTACAGAAACTGAGTTGCCTGAAGCGCTTTCTAGTTTCGTAACTTCTGCCTGTACATACACATCTGCGCCAGACATCATTACGATTTGATCTTTAACATCCGTTTGGTTATCAGATGTGAAAATATGATTGTCTTTTGCTGATTTTAATTTTGCAACAAAGTCAACAGTTGTAAAACCTCTAGAGTCAAAAACCTCCTTAATCTTTGTAAGGGCAATTCTCTTGTCTACGTCGCTTTCCAAAATAGTTCTAAGGTCTTCGCCTTCGCTAACGTAAGGGATTACCATAATTTTGGGCTGTACCGTTTGTACATTATTGTTCTGTGCTAGTATTTTGGTTACTGAAAAAATCAGAAGCAATACTAAACTTATTTTTTGTGTTAAATTTTTCATCGTTAATAACCGAATTTTCTAATGATTGAATTTTGCTCTAAATCTGCTTTTAAAGCTCTTAGATTGATGGTAACTTGTTGACCTTTGCTTGCGTTTTTGGAAGAAGATGTGATAAAGGTTTTGTATCTTTTCTCTTCAAAAAACTTTCTGAAATATTCAGGATGTTGTTTTTCGATTTCTTCTTCTGATGTCGAAATTAAAGGTGTCTTTTGGTTGCTCTCTGGGAAACCACGGAACAACAAATGGTAGATTGCTGTATAGTCTGGTTTTGGATCTGAGATATTAACCGTTATTGATGCGTCATTGTAATCAACAACTTGGATGTTAGAGGTGTGATTTCTGTTAGTGCAACCTATTAATACTAAGCTTGCAAAAGCAAAAAGTAATATTGCGTTTTTCATATTTATTTTTTTGTGATTAAAGTACATTCTAGTTTTTTACCTTCTCCAATGTTTGAAGTGATATTTTGAGATGATTTTTTATCAGTTGCAATTGCTTCGCTAAGATTTTCTCCAGCTAAATTAACGACTTCGACAGTTGCAATTTTTTGTGGATATTTTTGCCCTTCAATGATTTCAATCATTGTGACTTCCATTTTGTCTCCAACATTTACACCTGCATTTTTTCCAATATTAATAAGAACTTTTGCCTTGTCTTTGTCTTCAGATAGAAGTTTTACAATCTTTCCTTGTATCCCAAAATTTTGCTTGAAATACTGGTTGATTTCACCTTGAAGAGATTTCATTGCGTTTTGGACAGCGCTTTCTGGAGATAACATCACCTCACTCGCTTTACCTTCGAAGCTTGTAGCATCTGTACTCATACCTGTTGCCACATCAACAATCTTCATTTGGAATGCAACACTGGCTTTGTAACCATTAACAGTTCCATTAGAATTCTTCATGGCATAAACCGGAATTTTAGTAATATGACCAGTGATGATTTTTTCAGCTGCCATACTTGCACCAGTTTCAACACGATTTTTGCTGTCGATAAAAGCTTCCGATTTTTGAAGTTCTAGTTCATCATGTACGCGGTCGGCGCTAGTTCTGTCTACAACGCGAAAACGCTTGGAGTTAGAAAGCATCTCTACAACCTTTTCTGTAACAAGGCCTACGAAACGCGGACTCTCGTCACAAGTAAAAGCGGTAACACCAACGACTGTACGACTATCTTCTTGAGCAAAAATCCTACTGATGCACAATACAAACAGTAGGATTGATATTTTTTTAATCATTATAAGTTACCAGCTGTTTTAAGAGTTTCCATAATGCTTTTGATGGCTTTTGTTTGGAACAAAGTTTCAGTTCCTAAAAGTGAAGAAGCATCTTTTGCATAGTTAACTGCAGAAGTAATTTTAACCAATTTTAGTGGATTGGTAACTTTTGTCGCTTCAGATGTTGCAGAAGTAATCGATGAAGACAAAGCTTCAACATTTTTGGATTGTAAGAAAATTCTAGCTGCCAATTCTTCGCATTCCTTCATTGTAGGTTTTTTTACACTAACATCGGTAACTCCGTCATTTGTTTGTCCCACAGATCGGTAATACAAGTTTTGTAAAAGTGGTGTGATAGAAATTGCTTCTACCGCTGAAGAACCGATTTTGTTATTAAGATCATCAAGTGTATTGATACTTGTAGTTTTTGGAACAGATAGTTTTTTTAATTTTTCCATACGTTCCATTGATGCTTTGAAGTCTTCTCTTGAAGTTTGCGCAAATGAAACTGTGAAAGTCGCTAGCAATAATGCTGTTAATAATAATTTTTTCATAATTACTTTTTAATGTTATTTATTGTTTGTATTTGTTTTTTATTTTGAATTATTATTCGATTTTTGGTTTAAATTTTAAATAATCGACTAAATGTGGTTCGGGTTGTTAAATGATTTTTTTATGTTTTAATTGTTAATTGGTAGCATACTAGTAATGCTAAACGTGAAGATAAAACATTATTGGGAACGAAAATCTATTTTTTTTAATAAATTTTTAATATTTAACATTTTCTTCATTTTTGGTTTTGTTCAAAAATATTTAAAAGTCTATATTTAAAAATACGGTTAACCGTAAAAAGAAGCGTTTTACTACGTTGTATTATTAACAAAAATCCGCTCTAATGAACGGATTTTTATTTGCAGGATACTTTTTACTGAATAGAATTATACTTTTTCTATCGTTTACAAAATTTTAATCGGGATTTGTTGTTGCGCCCCAGATGGAACGGCGTGTTTGAGCTCTTTTTTGAGGTGGCTTTTCGGTACTTCGACTTCGCTCAGTAACCTGAATTAACCACCTCAAAAAAAGCGAGTAGTGACAGCTGGAAATGGCGCCCAAAAATTTGCCGTTGTTTTAGTATGTTTGGTAATTGATTTTCTAAGATATCATTTCTTAATTATTTTTTTAGTGATAGTTTCGTTTTTAGTGTTAATTCTCAGAACGTACATTGATGGTGGTAGTTCGGAAACATTTGTTTGTTTTGAAGTAGATGTTTTGAGGAGTTCGCCAGATGTTGAATAAATTTCGATGTTTTTGATAGTTTCATTCGCTTCGATTTTTAGCCAATCTTTAACAGGATTTTCCAATATTTTTAGATGTACTGCTGTAAGATTTTCAACGCCTAAAAAATCATAAGGGTTAAATCTGACTATACCACCGCGATAACTAGAATTGTACTTTATAAAGGCACCACCTATTAGTATGCGATTGTTTTTGTCTTTGATAATGGTCCAGGTATCTCCATTTTGAAACATATTTTGGTTGGGGTTGAAGTAATTTTTGAGATTTCCATTTTTATCGATTACCACAAAATTGAAAACATTTTGACTGTTGTATTTTGTTAAAGTGCCACCCAAGATGTAAGTATTGTTATCAATTTTATAGTTAATAAGTATATGGTCATTGATTGCAAGCCCACTTCCCATATTATTAAAACTGTGGTCAATTGTACCATCATTGTTTAATCTAGCGATATTGTTGCATATAACATCATTAAGTCTTCTGAAATTTCCTGTGATTAGGATTTTATTATCATCTTGAAATTGCATATTTTCAATTGTTGTGTTCGTGGAGACATTAATGTTATTGCTATTAATAATTAAATTAAAAGATTCGTCAATATCTCCATTGTCTTGTAAGCGAAAAATTCCGATATTTTTGTTGATATCTGTTCCTAGATTAAATTCTCCACATATATATATTCTATTATCGCTATCTAATTGTACTTCGCGAACAGAGCCTTTTATTTTGGAATCAAGAGTAAAGCTATTATCAAGATTACCATTTTTGTCTACTAAAATAAGTCTTGTTACATTTTGATTGTTTGCTTTATTAAAATCGCCCATTACAAAAATTCGTCCATCCGATAATTGTTTAAAATTATATACATTATCAAAAGAAGCTGGAGAATTGAAGTTAAGATTAAATGTATTGTCTAATGTTCCATCTGTATTTAATCTTGCTATCAAAGCTTTTGGTACATTATTGTAATTTTTAAAAGCGCCGCCAATTAATAATTTTCCATCAGGAAGTATTTGCGTTTTGAAAATATGGTCGTCGGTACCTACTCCAATGTTAAAGCTATTGTCAATGCTTCCGTTAAGGTTGAGTCGTACTAGATGTCCAGCTGCCGTTGCATTGTAGTTTTTGAATGCTCCCGAAACAATTATTTTTCCATCATTTTGTTCGACAATATCATAAACCGCATTGTCGAAACCAATTCCAGTGATGAAAGAATTGTCTAATGTAAATTGTGAGTTTATTTTAACTGGTAGAAAAATAATTAATAAAAAGATTAAAGAGTATTTTTTTATCATATTTAGGATTTTAAACAAATGTAACAAAAAAACCTCCACTCGAAAGTGAAGGTTTTGTATATTGCGTCGATCGCTGATTGTTACATCATTCCTGGCATTCCGCCGCCCATTGGCATTGCTGGTTCGTCTTTTTTAACTTCTGTGATTACACATTCAGTTGTTAAAAGCATTCCAGATACTGAAGCTGCGTTTTCTAAAGCTACTCTTGTTACTTTAGTTGGGTCGATAATCCCTGCTTCTAGCATGTTAACATACTCGTCAGTTTTTGCGTTGTATCCGAAGTCACCATTACCTTCTGCAACTTTTGCAACGATAACTGATCCTTCGCCACCTGCGTTAGCAACGATTTGTCTAAGAGGTTCTTCGATTGCTCTTTTTACGATTTTGATACCTGTATTTTCGTCAGCATTTTCACCGTTAAGTGCGTTAAGAGAAGCGATAGCTCTTACCAAAGCAACACCGCCACCAGCAACGATACCTTCTTCTACCGCAGCTCTTGTTGCATGAAGTGCATCGTCAACTCTGTCTTTTTTCTCTTTCATTTCTACTTCCGAAGCAGCACCAACGTAAAGAACTGCAACACCACCAGCCAATTTAGCTAGACGCTCTTGAAGTTTTTCTCTGTCATAGTCAGAAGTTGTTGTTTCCATCTGAGCTTTGATTTGTGCAACTCTACCTTTGATTTTTGCTTCGTCACCACCACCGTTAACGATAGTTGTGTTGTCTTTGTCGATTTGTACTTTTTCTGCAGTACCTAACATTTCTAAAGTTACATTGTCCATTGTGAAACCTTGCTCTTCAGAGATTACAGTACCACCAGTTAAGATTGCGATGTCTTCTAACATTGCTTTTCTTCTGTCACCAAATCCTGGCGCTTTAACAGCAGCGATCTTAAGAGAACCTCTCAATTTGTTAACTACCAAAGTTGCTAAAGCTTCACCTTCAACTTCTTCGGAGATGATAAGTAAAGATTTACCACCTTGTGCGATTGGTTCTAGTACTGGAAGTAATTCCTTCATAGAAGAGATTTTTTTCTCTACTAAAAGGATGTATGGATTTTCTAGCTCAGCTAGCATTTTTTCTGGATTTGTCACGAAGTAAGGCGACTGGTATCCTCTGTCGAATTGCATACCTTCTACAACATCTACAGTTGTATCTGTACCTTTTGCTTCTTCAACTGTGATAACACCTTCTTTACCAACTTTTCCGAAAGCTTCAGCGATTAAAGAACCGATTGTGTCATCGTTATTCGCAGAAATAGAAGCAACTTGTTTGATTTTTTCTGAAGAATCTCCAACCTCTTGAGATTGAGATTTTAGGTTTTCAACAACTGCAATAACTGCTTTGTCGATACCTCTTTTTAGGTCCATTGGGTTAGCACCTGCTGCAACATTTTTAAGACCTTCTCTTACGATTGCCTGAGCCAATACTGTAGCGGTAGTTGTACCATCACCAGCGATGTCATTGGTTTTAGAAGCAACTTCTTTTACCATTTGAGCACCCATATTTTCTACTCTGTCTTCAAGTTCGATTTCTTTAGCTACAGAAACCCCGTCCTTAGTTACGTGAGGAGCACCGAAAGATTTTTCGATTACTACGTTTCTACCTTTTGGTCCTAAAGTTACTTTTACTGCATTTGCTAATGCATCAACACCTCTTTTTAGGGCGTCTCTAGATTCGATATCGAATTTTATTTCTTTTGCCATTTTTTAATGTATTATTGTATGATGTACAATGTAAAATGTACTTTTAAATTTTTAAATTTTATTGAATAAGAAAATACATTGTACTTGGTACATTGTACTTTTTACAAATCTTATCCTAATATTCCTAATAAATCAGCTTCTCTAACGATTAAGAAATCTTTTCCGTCAAGTTTTAATTCAGAACCTGAATATTTTCCGTAAAGCACTTTGTCACCAACTTTTACTGTCATTGGTTCGTCTTTTTTACCAGCGCCAACAGCTACAACCGTTCCTTCTTGAGGTTTTTCTTTTGCTGTATCTGGGATAATAATTCCTGAAGCAGTTTTAGTTTCTGCAGCAATTGGCTCGATAAGCACTCTGTCTGCTAATGGTGTGAAGTTTACTGACATAATTATATTTATTTTTTAATTTTTATCTGCTCAAGTTTTCTCCAAGAATGTGCCAGCTCAGATTTAGTAATTGAGATTTAGGATTTTCGACAATTCGTGTCATACAAAAAAAATAAAATGTGAAAATTTGTCAGTTTTTAATTTGATTTTAGAAGAATCCATCCTTTTTGTGTCACAATTTTTTCTTCTGCATTGGTCCAAATGATAATGTACCAATAAGTTCCTGTTTTTGATTTTAAACCGTTGTGAGTACCATTCCAGATGAATTGATTGTTTTGGTTGCCTTCAAAATGCAGAGTGCCATAACGGTCGACAATTTGAAGCCTTGCATTTTTTCGATTTAGAAGAAATGAAAAATCTATCACATCATTGGTGCCATCATTATTTGGCGTGAAAACATTTGGAATTTTATGCTCTTCGATTGTTTCTTTTTCGGTTGTAAATCTATGTTCTGTACAGCCTGTCGCATCACCCGCTGAATTAAATGGTATAATTCTTACAAAATAGGTTGAATTGTAATTAAGACTTGTCGGTAGTGTAAAGCTTGTTGCATTTCCTAAATCTTGGTTTATGATGTCATTTCCGCCAGCAGTTGTTCCAACTCGGATACTGTAACCTGTTGCGCCAGGACTTGCAGTCCAAGTAATTGTAGGATTTATGGAAACATTAGTTGCGTTATTGGTTGGGAAAGTTATCGTTGTGCAGTTTGGAATTGTAATTGGTGCAGCTTCTGTCGTGAATCTGTTTTTAGCGCAACCTATCGCATCACCTGCAGAATTGAAAGGAATAACTCTTACGAAATATGTGGTATTGTAATTTAGGTTTGTTGGAAGCGCAAAGCTTGTAAGATTTCCTAAATTTTGATTTAAAATATCACTTCCACCAGCAGTAGTACCAATTCTTATTCTATATCCTGTTGCACTAGAACTTGTTGTCCATGTGATTGTTGGATTAATAGCAACATTAGTTGCATTATTTGTAGGAAAAGTAATAGTTGAGCAAGTCGGAACAGTAATGGGTGCACCTTCTGTTGTGAATTTGTTTTCAGGACAAGCTATTGCATCGCCTGCGGAATTGAAAGGAATAACTCTTACGAAATAGGTAGTATTGTAATTAAGATTTGTTGGAAATGTGAAGCTTGTCACATTTCCTAAATTTTGGTTTATAATATCACTTCCACCAGCAGTAGTTCCGATTCTTATTCTATATCCTGCTGCATCAGAACTTGCAGTCCAAGTAATGGTTGGGTTTATAGAAATGTTTGTTGCATTATTCGCAGGAAAAGTAATGATTGTGCAAGTCGGAACAATGATGGGTACATTTTCTGTTGTGAATTTGTTTTCAGTGCAACCTATCGCATCACCTGCGGAATTGAAAGGAATAATTCTTACGAAATAGGTAGTATTGTAATTAAGATTTGTTGGAAGAGCGAAGTTTGTAACATTTCCTAAATTTTGATTTAGAATATCACTTCCACCAGCAGTAGTACCGATTCTTATTCTATATCCTGTCGCACCAGAACTTGTAGTCCAAGTAATGTTTGGGTTTATAGAAATGTTTGTTGCATTGTTCGTAGGGAAAGTAATGATTGTGCAAGTCGGAACAATGATGGGTCCATTTTCTGTTGTGAATTTGTTTTCAGTGCAACCTATCGCATCACCTGCGGAATTGAAAGGAATAATTCTTACGAAATAGGTAGTATTGTAATTTAAACTGGTTGGAAGAGTGAAGCTTGTAACATTTCCTAAATTTTGATTTAAAATATCACTTCCACCAGCAGAAGTACCGATTCTTATTCTATATCCTGTCGCACCAGAACTTGTAGTCCAAGTAATGTTTGGGTTTATAGAAATGTTTGTTGCATTGTTCGTAGGAAAAGTAATAGTTGAGCAAGTCGGAACATTCGTTACTGGACGTTGTTGGAATTCGTAAGCACCAAGATCAATCGATGTACCAGATAGTCGAGATGCTTCTTGAAGATCTTGTGCTGTCGAAGGGTTTTGTCCGCTTACTTGAGAATACAAAGTGTTTTGACCATAGTCGATTGCAGGACTATTAGATTGCAAAGAGGCATTAGATGAGGAACTCACTAATAATGGATCGATGCCAACAAGGTTATCTATTCCTTGGTTGTAGGTTTGTAGAATGTTTCTTCTAATATCTTTTGTGCTTAGGTCAGTATTTGTTATTTGAGAATTAATATCTTCACGATAACCACCTTGTTTTGCAGTGTTTTCGCTAAAGATTGAATTAAAAATATTGGTTGTGTTGTTATAATAATTTGTTTTAGCATAACTTGGAATAATAACTGCTGTATTCGAATTTAGTACGAAAGTGGAATTTGTAACTTCCATAAATTCGTTGTTAAATATGGCGCCACCAATGTCAGTTGCTTTATTACTTTGAAACAAAGAGCTTATAATTTTAATACCATCGCTAGTAGCGGTGAAAATCCCACCTCCTTTTGATGCTGAGTTGTAAATAAAGCCAACTTTATCAATTTTTGTAACTCGGTTATACATCGATTTTGCATTGAAAATAGCTCCACCATCAATTCCACTTTGGTTGGATTGAAAGGTTGTGTAGCTAATGTCAAGAAAGTCGGAATTGAAAATAGCACCACCATTTTGTAAAGACTTGTTTTTTAAAAATGAGGAACCAGTAATTAGTACATCATTTGAGTTAACATAAATAGCGCCACCATCTTTTTCGGCGGTATTCATCTCGAAGCCACAATTTGTAATTTTTAAATTAGATCCCCACGTGTAGATAGCAGCCCCTTTATTTTCGGTATAGTTGTTTCTAAAAGTGCAATTAAAAATATTAGCATTTTGAGCCCAGTTATGTATCGCTCCACCACCATTTTGTCCATGTGGATAATTAATATAATTACTTCTATTGCCCTCAAAAGTACAATGGCCAATATTGATTATACCTCCAGAGCCATGCATAAGAAAAAGTGCACCAGCACCGCGACTCCCATCAGACACATTATTTACGAATGTGATATTATAGATATTGACACTATTAGATTGGAAAATAATAGCACCACCTCCATTTTCTCCTGTCACATACCCATCTTTCATAGTAAGACCATTGACAGAATTGCCATCACTATTTATTTCTAGAATTTGGGTCTTTTTTTGACCATTAAGAATACTCGGATATAATCCATAATCACGATCAGTACCATTACCAGAATAGCCTCCTAGCATATTTACGGTATATCCGTGTTCCATTTTCAATGTGGAATTGATGTTATAAGTCCCTCTTAAAAGTCGGAGTTCGTAAGCGCCCGATGTGAAATCTGCGAAGGCGGCCTGCAGTGTTTTTGTATTTTGCCAATTAGAGCCACTTTGATTACCTGAGCCAGAGGGAGATACATACCATACAGTAGCTTGTCCAGAAAATTTAATACATAATAGAACAAAAAATAGGTTAAAAAGAAGAAGTTTTTTTTTCATAAGCACTAACATATGAAAAATGATTTATTAATTCATTTTTCACAAAGATAAATCGCTTAAATGTATGCGGATTAACAAATGTTAATCCAATTTCCTCTTTTGCTTATCGTTTCTAATTCTGGAAATGCTAATGGGCGAAATATTAAGGCGCGATGCAATATGTTTGAGTGGTACAATATCCAAGAATCTAGGATAATATTGTTCAATCAGTTGGTAATTGGAAGTTGCATCATTGGCAAACATCAAATTGGTGATTTTAAAAACATAAATAAGATATTCCTCGGCAAGCGAAATTCCGAAAAGTGACCATTGATGATACTTTGCATAGAGTTCTACCAAATCTTCGCGTTCGATATACATCACATCCGAATCTTCGTAAAGTTGGACATTCATTTGGTTAGTTGTCCCTCGACGAAAACTTTCCATATCTGTCAAAAAGCTCATTTCAGGTTCTATCCAAAGCGTACGTTCTTCGCCGTTTTCTGTTATGATATAAGCTCGCGAAATAGATTTTTCGGCAATAAATAATTCTGAAATTACATCTCCCGAATTGATAAGGTGGTCACCAGCATTTATTTTGATTGTTTTGAACTTCTGCAATCCTATCTCTAAAACTTCTTCATCAAAATAAGTTCCGTAGCTCAAAATTTTTTCTCTTAAAAGGTCTTTAAAACTCATATTTTACTGAGCTTACAAATATGATGCAAAACATAGTTTATCTTAACTATATATAAGAAAAAAATCAACCGAATAGGCTGATTTTGTATTTGTAATCTGTCGATATTTAGGCTAAATTCTTCTGTAAGTAATTCTGTCAAAGTCTTTTCCGAAGAAGTTTAAGGTGGATTTTTCTTTGTTAAAACCAGATTTAGAAATTTCTGTTGCAATGTCCGAAAGTGCAGTTGGACTGCTTTGGCAAGACATATCCGAAATCAAATTTCCACTTCGGTCCAAAAGTTTTAAGGTATTAATTTTTTTATCGTTTAAAATCATTGTTCCAATTTCTGCAAATGATACATTCTGTTGTTTGCTTCCAGTTTTTATAGAAAGAAAATCTTGTCCAAGTTCAACTTTTATCTTTGGCGAAACGTATTGTAGTAAAATAATAAATGGTGCAAGAAATGCAAAACCAACGACAACACCAACTATTTTTCCTGATCCAACATTGTTGACTTTGTCCGCCATTCCATTGATACCACCAAAAGCAAAATAGCAGATGGAAAATACGACAGCAAAATAAACAATGGCAAAGATTACGGCTTTTGCGCCTGGATTTTGTCGGAAATTATAGGTTTTCATTATTCTGTTTTTTTAGCATTAATAAATAACTCGTCAATATCGGAGCAACCGCAACGTTCTTTAAAAATTGGGTCATCTTTTTTTATGCCAACATTAACGCGAATCACTTCTTTGCAATATTCCTCTTGTTTGAGAATATTTGCGAAATATGTCAAAGGAATCACGCAAATGGCAAAAGCGATAAGGCCAGGAAACATAAAGAAGAAAGTCTTCATGGCGACAACACTCGTGGAAATCACTTTGTCATTGTTTGCGCTTTTGTAAAGTCGTTTCCAAATGAAAATTCCCCAACCAACAAAAGCTGCAATTCCTAGAATAAATCCTAAATACAAACTAATGTTGTAATAAAGTTCGGCTTGGTCGTGTTTCATTGGTGCCATGTTAATTTTTTTAAGATTTATTGTTATTCTGGTTTTAAAATTACTTAAAAATACTAAAAAATGTGTTTTGAAGAATGATTAATTCTTTGGTGCTTGGATGGCATTAATAAATGTTGGTGAATCATCTACGTAAAGTAGTAATTTTTTCGGTCTTTTTGTAATTCCGAAAGGAAGTTGCGCTTCGATGTTTTCATTTAATTCCAGCATAACATTGTGTGGTTCTAGTTTACCTAACAATGCCATTTTCAACAAATTTTTGTCTCTTTTGTCATAATCTCCTTCATAGTTAGAACATTCTTGAATTTCGGTGACCGCAATTTTTAAAGTATTAAATAATCCATAACGAATGTAGATGTAGTCGTCTGATATAAGGTGCTTTCTGTAAATAATAGCTTTTATTTGTCCTATGAGATTAACTAAAATGTAGATATGCAGTATCAAAAAAGCGATGCCAAGAATTTTGTTTTTTGAAAACAATAAAAAATGAAATCCGATTCCTTCAATAATGGAAATTAAAATAAATGCTAGATAAACAGCTATTACGCCTCCGTTTTTGTAACCAGAAAAAGAATTGGTAGAAGTTTGCGTATTCTTCCATTTCAAGAAAGTGTAATAGAAAGAGCAAATTTCAAAAGTAATCATTTGGCTTATTTTTCGAAATTTTATATTGCTTTGTAAATATTCTGAAATGACAGAATGCTCATCGATAATGTTTGTTTTTTCGGTGGTCATTTTATTTCTAAAATGTTTTACAAATCGGAAAATTCTCCAAATAAGGAAAGTCAAAAATGCTAGATTGAAAATTAGTTTAAATTTAAAAAGATAGTCAAACCAAGTTCCTGTAGTTCTAAATATTAAAGGTGTGATTTTGAAAGCTAAATAAAGAACATACCAAAACGAAATATTGCTTTGTGTATTTCTGCTAAAGACAAAGAATAAAAACGGATTGACAAATAAAAAGATTGTTATTAAAACAGATGTTTGTAGGCTGTTAATGGAATCTTTCGTCATCAAAAAAAATGTTGCAGTCGCAATTTCTAATAATAAGTAGATTATAAAAGAGCGATAATTCTTCATCTTTTTGATTATTTGAAATGTGGCAATTTGTCTTTTTCGAAGATTAAATTTAAGGAAAAATCGTGTAAATGTTACTTTATTTTTATGCTTTGATGAATGATTTTGATAATAAAATTTTAAAGAAAATATTAGATTTAGAGTTCGATTGATCGGACATTTTACAATAATTATTTTTAAGCTGTAATTCTGAGACTTTTTTTTGTAAATTCTACTTGTTTTGAGATGAAAATGATTTAGTATTTTTATGTCAGATAAATTTTTAAAAACCGAAATAATGAAAAGACTTTTAATAGTAATACTATTTGGTATTGCATCTCAGTTTATGTTGGCTCAAAATTTAGAGACCTACAATATTCCAGTGTCACTTATTCCGAAAAATTTTAGTCATAAAGATGTTAAGCTAGAATGGTTTCCAAAGAATCCTGGAATTATTTCTAACTCAGAAGCAAAAAATTATTATAATGATGCGGATTCCAAACAAATTGAATTAATCTACGGCGATGTTATTTCTGCTAAGAATAATGCAGAAATTGGTGTAATTCATTTTCTATTCAAATCAATTAAAGCTGCTGATTCGGAGGTAGAAAAATTTGAAGGAGATGGCACTAATAGAGTTGTATACCTTAGAAATGGAAAGCTTGTCACAACTATTTATTATGACAGCGAAACCGACAAAAATCTAGCTGGTAAAATTGCTGATTATTTTGAAAGTAAACTTTCGATGACACGATTTATCCCAGAGCGACAAGTGACTGTAACAACAACAGCAGCGGCAGCGACATCGTATAGTGATACAAATGAAGTGACTGTGACAGATGCTGTTGTTGATTCGGCGATCGCTGTTCCGAGTTATAAGTTTGAAAACTTTCATATTAATAAAACAGCCAAAAAGAAACAAGTTCCTGTAAAATGGGAATCGAATCCAAAAGCTGCGAAATACAAAAGTGATATCACAAACATGATTAAAGATAGAGAGCCGAATTTTGCTAACTTTTATTATGCTGTATTTTTTACTGTAAAACCAGAGCAAGCCATTGGTTTTATAATTGATTCTCGTACAGGAATTATTTATGATACCCCAACATCGTGTATGGAGCCAGAAACAATGGTAGATTTTCAGGATGATAGCCGTTTGCTGATTACAAACATGTGCAGTTACGATGTTAAAGTTGATGGCTCGTTTTACAAAGGCTTTGAGTGGATTGAAGCTTCAAAAACTTTTAAAAAAATCAGCAAGAGAGAGTCTTATCTCAACTGGTAAACTGAAAACATAAAAAAGCGCTCTTATTAAAGAACGCTTTTTTGTTATTTTTTGCCAGCTGCTTGCATTGGGTTGAGTCTTCCATTGGAAGCGCCACGCGCTGAAGCTTGCTTTTGTTTGAAAACTTCAAATTTGTTTTCGGGATTAAGGCTTGTCACATTAGCGGACCAAAAGTTATTAGAAGTATCGATGTCCGCGGTCTGTTTACGTGGATCGAGTTGTACGGATTTTAAAACTTTATCAAAATAATAAGTTTTAGATACCTTTTGTTCGTTATGTCGCCAGATTTGTGCTGGGATATTATCCGACAATTTGCTACCATCTTCAAAAGTGAATTCCAAAATAATTGGCATCACCATTCCGCCTTTATTTTCGAAATCGAGTTGGTAAGCCGTCATGTTTTTTAGTTTGTTTTGTTCGTCTTTTGATAAAGCGGTAAAGTCCGTTTCGTTGGTAACGTAGTTTTTATTTAGATCAAGTTTTTCTTGTCCACGAGCATAACGATAATAGAAGTCTTGTAAATCTTTATCTTGGTCAACTGCAAATTTGGTTTTGGCATCACGTTCTCTCGATTTCGAGATGTCATTAACATTATCTTCTGCTGTTGGATCAATTTTATAGCTAAATTCCATGTTTTTTGGTTGCGCATTGAGATCAGGTTTTGCGATGGTCACTTTTGTTAAAGCGATATCGACAGGATCTGTACCATAGAACCAACCTCTCCAAAACCAATCCAAATCTTCGCCACTAGCATCTTCCATCGTTCTGAAAAAATCTGCAGGTTCTGGATGACGGAACGCCCATCGTTTAGCATAGGTTTTAAATGCTTGATCAAATAAGTCGCGTCCCATAATTGTTTCTCGAAGGATATTGAGTCCAGTTGCAGGTTTGGCGTAAGCATTTGGTCCAAATTGCGCGATGTTTTCGGAGTTGGTCATAATGGGCTCCAATTGATCTTTGGGCAACTTCATATAATCAACAATTTTGTCTGCTGGACCACGTCTAGATGGGAATTTGTTATCCCATTTGCTTTCTGTTAAAAACTGAACAAAACTGTTAAGACCTTCGTCCATCCAGCTCCATTGTCTCTCATCGGAATTTACAATCATTGGGAAAAAGTTGTGTCCAACTTCATGGATAACAACACCAATCATTCCATTTTTAGTCGCTTCGGAATAAGTGCCATCTTTTTCGGTTCTTCCATAGTTGAAGCAAATCATCGGATATTCCATACCATTTGCTGCTTCCACAGATTGCGCTACTGGATAAGGGTAGGGAATTGTAAATTCCGAATAAGTTTTGATGGTGTGAGCAACCGCTTTCGTCGAATATTTTCTGTACAGTCCGTAGGCTTCTTTGCCGTAAAGACTCATCGCCATAACGTTGTTATTGTTTTCGGGAATATTAACATTCATCCCGTCCCAAACAAATTTTCGTGAAGAAGTCCAAGCAAAATCTCGTACATCCTTAGCTTCAAAAATCCAAGTTTTACGATCTTTAGATTTTGACTTTTCAGCTTTTTTGGCTTCTTCTAAAGTTACAATTTCAATTGGCTCTTTTGCTGTTTTGGCTTGTTGATATCTAGAATATTGTACCGCCGTTAAGACTTTATCATAATTTTTTCCTTCACCAGTTGCGCCTACGATATGATCTGCAGGGACATTAATACTTACTTTATAATTTCCGAAAACCAAGGCAAACTCGCCTCGTCCTGTGAATTGATGGTTTTGCCATCCATGGAAATCGCTGTACACGCAAAGTCTCGGAAACCACTGCGTGATGGTGTAAAGGTCGTTGCCATCTTCTGGGAAAAACTCGTAGCCACCGCGACCACCCATAGTCATTCTGTCAGAGATATTGTAATTCCAATCAATTTTAAAAGTGAAAGATTCTCCTTTTTTCAGTGTTTTTGGAAGATCAATTTTCATCATGGTTTTGTTAACCACATAATTCAGATTTTTCCCTGACGCATCAGTAACTTTTGTTAAGTTAACACCATAAGAATTGTCTTTAGCAGGCAGTTCTGTAATGCTTACTTTGTCAATAGTTGTTGTTTTCGGAATCGTTGATGAAAACTGATAATTAGCATTGTTAATCGTCGAATGTTCGTTTTCGTCCAATTGCAACCAAATGTAATCCAAATCGTCAGGCGAATTGTTGGTGTAAGTTACTGTTTCGGAGCCGCGCAGATTTCTTTTATCTTCATCTAGATAAGCGCTAATATCATAATCAGCACGATTTTGCCAATAAGCATGTCCAGGCGCTCCTGAGGCAGTCCTGTAAGAATTTGGTGTAGGAAGTATTGTTCCCAACTGCTCAAATTTGTTGGCATGGTTGCTACCAGGATTATTCTGAATATTCTGTGCAAAAAACGTTACGGACAAACTTAATGCTAAGGCTGATATTTTGATTTTCATCTTTCTAAAGAAGATTATTTTTATAATTAATTAAACGAAGTTAAGGAAAAGTTGGTGTTTCACTACTTCTTAAAAAGGAATTCTCTCTAAAGTCATTTGCAAGGCTAAAGCAAATACGCCAGACGAAGCAAACATAATCCAGTCTTTTCTATTGACTTTGAAGATGTTTAACAATATAAAAAGCACTATCAGAATCGCAAAAACAACGACGATTTGACCAAGCTCCAAACCAAGATTAAATCCTAAAAGCGGTACAAAAATGCTTTGCTCTTTTGCCAACATCATTCGTGCTGTGTTTGCAAATCCCATCCCATGAATTAAACCGAAAAATAACGCCAAATAATAATTCATCTTCATAAGGCTTTTTTGATTGTTTCGCATCAGAATATTGTCTAAAGCAGTAATGGCGATGGTTAACGGAATTAAAAATTCGACCCAATTGGATGGTACTTTTAATAAATTAAAAACACTTAACGCCAATGTCACCGAATGTCCAATGGTGAAAGCAGTTACCAAGACTAAAATTTTCTTCCAATCTTTGTAAGAATAGACGGCAACCAAAGCCAAAACGAAGAGTTGATGGTCAAGTGCATCTAGCGAAATAATGTGTTCCCAGCCAAGCTTGAGGTAGAATAGAAAATCTTGCATTCTTTATTTTTTAGCAAATGCGATAATACAATTTTTAATTAACTTTGAAAAGTTTTTGTAATCTAAAACTCTGTTTAATCATTGTTAAATAAAGGCTTTTGAAAAGATTTTTTCTGTTTTTAATGCTTGTATGTTTTGCGTTTTCTTCGTTTAAGGAAAATGCGCATCCTTATCATGTTGGTTCGGTGGAATTTAATTATAATCAAAAAAGTAAAACTTTTGAGATTTCGGCAAAGTTCTTTTTGGATGATATGGAAAATGCGCTTAATAAAAAGTATCCAAAATCTTTAAAGTTTTTGGATGCAAAAAGTCACGATGTCATCAATGAAGCAATGAAAAATTATTGTGCAGAATACATGAGGCTAAAAGTCAATAATCAGTTTGTGAAAATTAATTATTTAGGATTTGAAGAGGATAACGAAAGTGTCAATGTCTTCTTGGAAACTGATGTTGTCAATCAACCCAAAAAAGTGGAAACTTCAGTGAGTATGTTGTACAATTTATTTGACGATCAACTCAATATTATCCATATTATCGTTAACGGAAATCGGAAAAGCGAAAAACTCACTTTCCCGAATCGTTATTTGTATCAGCAGTTTTAAAGTTTATTTTAACTAAAAAACTTAGCCTTTATACCAAAGTTGTTCGCCTTTTAGATCTAAATGTGATGGCGTATTGTTGGTGAAAAGTCCTCCAGTTCCTAAACCTTGCGGTAATTGACTTTGTTTTGGATAAGTGTATTGTGCAATCGCATTGAGGCCAATGTTACTTTCTAAAGCTGAGGTAATCCACCAACCGACATTTTGATTTTCGGCTAGGTCTATCCACTCATCACTGCCTGAAAAACCGCCAATTAAAGTTGGTTTTAAAATAATAAATTGTGGTTTTATTTCTTTTAGTAAATCAACTTTGGAATCGTAATTGAGAATCCCAATTAGTTCTTCATCAAGCGCAATTGGCGTTGGTGTTTCGGCACAAAGTTTAGCCATCTCTTTCCAGTTTCCAGCTTCGATTGGTTGCTCGATAGAATGGATGTCAAGATTTGCCAATTCATCGAGAACTGTTTTTGCTTTCTCTGGAGAAAAAGCACCATTTGCATCGACGCGAAGTTCTAGGACTTCTTTGGGGAAATTCTGACGAAGCTCGGCAATTACTTGTTTTTCGTTGTCCCAATCGACGCCGATTTTTAGTTTAATACAATGAAAATTTTGAGCAAGCTTTTCTTCAATTTGCTCTTTCATATAATTAACATCGCCCATCCAGATTAATCCATTAATTTGAATTGAATCTTTTACTTCTGTAAAGTCACTTGGGAAATAAATATTTCCGCCATGTTCAAGATTTAGAAATGCTTGTTCGAGACCAAAAATAATCGATGGGTGATTCACCATTTCTTCGCGAAGATGGTCTAGTCCAAGATTCACATTTTGACAAGCCCAAGTTAGTGCATCTTCATATTCGTCATCATCATCAAAACTTAAACCTTTGAAAAGGTTAGCCTCGCCAATTCCTGTTTTGCCATCTTCTTCAATGTGGATGAAGTAGGTCTCTTTAACATTCAAAACGCCGCGAGATGTTCCACTCGGGCGTTTGAAGTTTAATGTGTATTTTTCGAAACGTGCTGTTTTCAAAATAAATTTTAGATTTTATCAACTGCTTTTGACATGAATTCTTCCGCTTTGGTTACCATTGCAGCGCTACCAGCGAAGAATGGAACACGTTGGTGAAGTTCTGTTGGCTCGATGTCCAAAATTCTTTTGAATCCGTCGCTTGCCTTTCCGCCAGCTTGTTCTGCCAACATTGCCATTGGATTACATTCGTAAAGCAAACGAAGTTTTCCTTTTGGCGATTGCGATGTAGAAGGGTAGATGTAGATACCGCCTTTCAACATATTTCTGTGGAAATCCGATACTAGAGATCCGATGTAGCGCGATGTGTAAGGTCTGTCTCCTTCTTCCTCTTGGCAATATTTGATATAATCTTTAACGCCTTGTGGGAATTTAACATAGTTACCCTCATTAATAGAGTAGATTTTTCCGTTTGCTGGGATTTTAACATCCTTATGAGAAAGGTAATACGTCCCAATCGCTGGATCTAGTGTAAAACCATTAACACCGTTACCTGTTGTGTAAACAATCATTGTAGACGAACCATAAACGACGTAACCTGCAGCAACTTGTTTAGAGCCTTTTTGTAAAAAGTCTTTTAGTTCCACTGGATCTCCAGGATTTGTAATTCTTCTATAAATAGAGAAAATTGTCCCAACAGAAACGTTAACATCGATGTTAGAAGAACCATCCAAAGGATCGATTAATACCACATATTTGCTAAGGTGTGCGTTGCCTTTGCAAGAGATTTCGATGAAGTCATCATTTTCTTCCGACGCGATTCCACAAACCACTTCTCTTTGAGAAAGCGCCGTGATAAAGATTTCGTTAGCTAGAACATCCAACTTTTGTTGTTGCTCGCCTTGTATGTTTTCTTTGCCTGCAATCCCGATGATGTCAGCGATTCCTGCTTTGTTTACTTCGCGGTTTACCAATTTGGAAGCCATACGAATACAACTTAATAGTCGAGATAGCTCACCAGAAGAATATCTAAAATCATCCTGTTTCTCGATGATAAATTCGCCTAGGGTTTGTAATGGTTCTTTACTCATTTTTTAGTGTTTATTAGAAAATTGACCAAATTTACTAGAAATTTTTCGATAAATCTATAGTCTTTTAAAGTTAAGGAAATTTAACGATTCTATTGATTTTATTTTAAGGAAATTTTAATTTTATTAAGAATAATTTGGAAAATTAATTTGTTTTTTGGTGTTATTATTTTGATAAAAAGCTTATATTGTGTAATAATTATCACATTCTTTGGTACTCAAGGATTCTCAATCTAAGATTTTCTCAAGATACTTGATTTTTATCTTAATCTTAATATTTGTTAACAAGTCTATTTCGTAAATCAGTCATTATTAATAATTTTGGAGATTGTAATAAAAAGTAAAGGAAAAACTAAGTAAAGTGAAGGTATTCAAATTCGGTGGTGCATCTGTAAAAGATGCAGAAAGTGTGAAAAACGTAGCCTTGGTTTTGGGAAATCAGGGATTCAGAAATTGTTTGATGGTTGTTTCGGCAATGGGAAAAACGACCAATGCTTTAGAAAAAGTAGTGGCAGATTATTTTGCGAAGAAGGATTATCAGGAAGAAATTCAGAAAATAAAACAATTTCATATTGATATTGCAAAAGGGCTTTTCCAAGAAGAACATCCTGTGTATGCAGAAATCAATTTGTTTTTTGATGATATCGATTCGTTTTTGAGACGTAATAAATCACCGAATTATAACTTTGTGTATGACCAAGTTGTCAGTTGTGGTGAGATGATTTCTTCGAAAATCGTTAGCGAATTCCTGAACGAATCGCAGTTTGAGAATGTTTGGCTAGACTCTCGCGACTATATCAAAACAGATAATACTTATCGTGAAGGTGTTGTCAATTGGAAAGAAACAGAAGAGAATATTCAAAAACTTAACAAAGAAAAAAATTATGTTACCCAAGGTTTTATCGCTTCGGATGAGCATAATTTTACGGTGACTTTAGGCCGTGAAGGTTCCGATTATTCGGCGGCGATTTTTGCATTTGGTTTTGATGCTTCCGAAATGACGATTTGGAAAGATGTTCCAGGCGTTATGACAGGGGATCCACGCATTTTTGATGATGTGGAATTGTTGGATAGCATTTCTTACGAAGAAGCCATTGAAATGGCTTATTATGGTGCATCGGTTATTCACCCGAAGACTTTGCAGCCACTTAAACAAAAGAATATTCCGTTTTTTGTGAAGTCCTTTATTGATCCATCAAAAGCCGGAACCAAAGTTGGAAATGCTAGTGATAATCAATACTTGGAGTCGTATATACTTAAAAAAGAACAATATTATTTAACAGTAGATACACGAGATTTTTCTTTTATCGCAGAAAACCACATGAAAGAAATTTTTTCGCTACTTTTAAAATATAATATCAAAGTGTCGTTGATGCAAAACTCTGCAATTTCGTTAGAGTTATGTTTGGAGGATAAATTTGGACATATCGATGAGTTTGTACAAGATTTGCAAAACGGATTTAGTACAAATTTGATTAAAGAAGTGTCTTTGTTTACGGTGAGAAATGCAAAAATTGACGAACTAGATAAATTTTATAAAGATAAAAAAGTGCTATTGGAGCAATTGTCCAAGAATACTTTACAAATGGTAATCCAATAACATGAGTTTAATTTCTAAAGAAGATTTAATAAAGGCAGCAGGTCTTAACAAATTCGGATTTCTAAAGAATCCAATCGCTTCTTCTATTCTAGGTTTAGCAAAAATAAATGAAGTTAATAAACTTTATGATAAACTAAAAGATAAAGAAGGTCAGGATTTTTTCACGGGTTTTGTTAAGGAGCTTGACCTAAAATATGTAGTCTTCGAAGAAGATTTAGCAAAAATTCCGAAAACGGGACCATTTATTTTGGTGTCCAATCATCCGCTTGGCGGTATTGATGGTGTATTGATGTGCAAGATTTTGTCCAGTATACGTCCGGATTTCAAAATAATGGGCAATTTCCTTTTGGAAAAGATAAAACCAATGGCACCTTATGTTATTGCAGTTAATCCTTTTGAAGGGCGCAAAGAGGCCTACAGTAGTAGTGCTGGCATGCGCGAAACTTTGAAGCATTTGCAAGAAGGTGGTTGTATTGGGATTTTTCCGGCGGGAGAAGTTTCAAACAAGAATAACGAGTACAATGAGGTAATGGACAAAGCTTGGGAAACGCCTGCGCTAAAGCTTATTAAAAAGGCTAGAGTCCCAGTTGTGCCAATGTATTTCCATGCGCGTAACAGCCGAATGTTCTACAATATGGCGAAGCTTCATCCTGATTTGCAAACGATGTTGCTGCCATCAGAAATGATGAAGAAAAGGGATAATCCAATTAGAATAAGAATTGGGAAGCCTATTTCGGTGAAGCAAATGGATGAGGAAGAAAACATCGAAGAATTGGGCGATTTTCTAAAAAAGAAAGTCTATATGCTGAAGTCTTATTATGATAAAAGAAAAAGTATTGCTGAGACTTTGATGATCCCAAATTTGTCTTTAAAACTTCCATTGTCGAAACAACAAAATATCGTTCAGAATATTATTGACGAAACGCCTGAAGAAGATATTTTGGCAGAAATTGAATTGCTAAAAAAGGACGATAAAAAGCATTTGTTTTCGTACAGCGATTATGATATGTTTTTCACAAAATATGAGGAGATTCCCAATATTATGCGTGAAATCGGTCGTCAGCGTGAGTTGACTTTCCGTAAAATAGGTGAAGGAACCAATCTTCCTTTTGACTTAGATGAGTATGATAAACATTATCACCATCTATTTTTGTGGGATAATGCCAACAGAAAATTGGTGGGTGCTTATCGTATGGCTTTGGGTGTTGAAGTGATGAAGAAGTACGGAATAGACGGCTTCTACACCAGTTCGTTGTTCGAATATGACCAAGAGTTGCAACCGTTCTTCCGCAAAGTTATCGAAATGGGGCGCGCCTATATTTCTTCTGAATATCAGCAAAAGCCGTTTCCGTTATTCTTACTGTGGAGAGGAATTGTACATGTTTGCTTAAGAAATCCTGAACATAAATTCTTGATGGGTGGCGTTAGTATCAGTAATAAGTTTTCGGAGTTTTCGAAATCTCTGATGATTGAGTTTATGCGTTCGCATTATTTCGATTCTGCGGTAGCGCAATATGTTCATCCGAAGAATGATTATAAAGTTATTCTAAAAGAGCGCGATAAAGCTTTGTTTTTCGAAGATATGGATGCTGACCTTAACAAGTTGGATAAAATCATCGATGACCTCGAACCTGAGCTTCGTTTACCTGTTTTAATCAAAAAATATATCAAGCAGAACGCAAAAGTGATTGCCTTTAATGTTGATCCTAACTTTAATGACGCGATAGATGGTTTGATGTATATCAGAATTAGTGAGCTTCCGGAAGATACTATTCGACCAGTTTTGGAAGAAATGAGTGCTTTCTTAAAAAATGAAACTGAAAAAAAATCGCCTGATAATCAGTGATGTCGGTGTTTTTTATAAAAAAAGTTTAAAAAAGACTTGCGCCGTATAGTAAAACATTATACCTTTGCACCACTGAAAACAACGAAACAGTTGCTCTTAGTAAAAAAGGTTTCTTAGCTCAGTTGGTAGAGCAATGGATTGAAAATCCATGTGTCC
>NZ_JASLDS010000068.1 GCF_030151385.1 Soonwooa sp. | reverse complement strand
GCCAAAGGTTGTAAAAGTCCAAAAGGTCCCGCACGGTTAGGTCCAATACGGTCTTGCATAATTGCTGCCACTTTACGCTCTGCCCAAGTCGAGTAGGCTGCTACCGTAAGTGCTAGCAAGAATAAAGCTAGGACTAATATTAGTTTAAAAGTTAATAGTTCCATATTTTTGATTTGAAATTTGAAATTCGTTTCTGAATAAAATTCGTTGACGAAACCTCAAATTATCTAATTTTCAAATTATTTATTTTCGATATTCTCTTCGTCTTTTTTTGCAATCTCTTTAGCATCAGGATTATCCAATTGTCTGTAATAGTCTTTTGGCTTTTCGTAATGGTTAAGGGAGATTACAGAATGTCTGTCGATATGTCTAGGACCTTCGATGCTCCAATATTTAGGATCTTTTCTTTCGAAACGACATTCGTTACAAATCCAATCTTGTACTTCGTCGTACTGATCTTTTCTCGCTGTAACACGGATAATCTCATCACCCTTCATCCACAATACTGCTTTACCACTACATTTGTCACACTTACAAGTTGCGTTAACTGGCTTAGTGAACCAAACTCTACTTGCAAAACGCGCCGTTCTGTCTGTTAAAGCACCAACTGGACAAACATCGATAACGTTTCCGATAAAGTCATTGTCCAAAGCTTTGTTAAGATAAGTCGAAATCTCTGCGTGATCTCCTCTGAACAAAATACCATGCTCACGCTTTTCAGTCAACTGATTAGCAGCCAAGACACATCTTGCACAAAGGATACAACGGTTCATATTTAATTTAATATAAGGACCGATGTCATCAGCATCATAAGTATTTCTTTCGAACTCTGTTCTTGTTCCTTCAACACCGTGCTCGTAGCCCAAATCTTGAAGATGACATTCTCCAGCTTGGTCACAAATAGGGCAGTCCAAAGGATGGTTGATTAGCAAAAATTCGGTAACCGCTTTGCGACCTTCTTGTGCTTTTTCTGAAGTTAAATTTTTAACCTCCATACCGTCCATAACACCAGTTCTACAACTAGCGACCAATTTTGGCATTGGACGAGGATCTGCTTCAGAACCTTTTGACACTTCTACCAAACAAGTTCTGCAACGACCACCACTAGTTTCCAATTTGCTATAGTAACACATCGCAGGCGGAACAGATTTGCCACCGATTTGTCTAGCAGCTTCCAAAATAGAAGTACCAGGCAAGACTTCGGTTGTCTGTCCATCGATGGTTACTTTGAATTTTTTAATTTCTTCGCTCATATTAGTTAAAGCGTTATTTATTTATATTTCCTCTAAATGGCTTAGCATTTAGTATTAATCGTTTTTAAAATATCCGTTTGCAAATAGTTTTTTTACTATTCTATTTGCTGCATCATCCAAGTTAATTGATAGTGAATTGCTTGTGCCAAACTTTATTAAAGAAAGATCAAACGCTAATTTCTTTCCATCAAAAGTCTGTATAAACAAACCTCCATTTTTAGCATTTTCACTTCTCAAATCAGTATACGCAAGGTTGGCAATTTGCTTTTTATTATTATCATATACTATGAATTCATAATTTTTAGTAGCCATGCCGTTGCTCTTTTGCACTTTCTCGATAGATCCAATTTTTTCATCTTTTCTCCAGAGAATACTACCATTTTTGTCAATTGCTAATTTATTTTCAGTAGCAATTAAATCTTCTTTAGAATTTTCATCAGCTAAAGCTTTTTCCGCTTCAGCGTTTGCTCCAGAGAATTTAAGATCTTGAGTTTGGAAGAACTCTTTTACTTTCTCTTGGTCAATTCCATTTGCATTAATAAGACTTAAAACCATCGCATTTTTTGCCATCGTTTTTCCAACACTCATTGTATTAGACTTAGGGTCAAAATCAACTTCTTGTATGTTACCATTGGCTCCTTTAAATTCCAGCCAAGCCTTTTGGTCAGGTGTTTCACCACCTCTTTTTTTAACCGTAAACATTAAATTGCCATCTAATGTACTAAAGTCATAAAACCAATCTTTATCGCTAACCTTCGCTACAGGCTTTTCGTCAATCAAAAGATCACCTTTTTTTATCTTGACATCTTGTGCAAAGGTTAAAGCACCAAATAACATTGATAAAACGATTAATGCTTTCTTCATCTTCTTACTTCTGTTTTTTAGTATTAAATGTATAACCAATTCCAGCCAGTATTTGTCCGAAAACAAAATCTTGTCGCGCTTTGTCTGGTTTATTATTTAATGTTGTCTTGATGTCCCACATATTGATGTAACCAGCTTTTGCTTCTAGTCTTACCATTACGTGATTATAAAGCACCAAGTTAAGACTGGTTCTGGCATCTGTACCAAGTCCCGCAACGTGGAAACGGTCACTTCTCTCGTTACCGAATAATTTCACATTACTTTTTGGAAACATAAATCCAGCTCCTAATCCGTAAGACCAAACAAGGTCTACTTTATCTTTATTAATTAAACTTTTGTATTTTTCGAGACCTAAGTTTTCATAGTTAAGTCCATCCGTATGCTCAAAAGTCAAAAACTCCTCATCAGCTAAATTAACTTGTCCATTTTGTACCATTGCAGCATATTTTGGATCCGAGATATGTCCCGAAAATGCTACCGTTTGGTTTTGGTCCATCACATACTTCATGTGGTCAATCCCTAATACAAGCGCCAAATCATCTTTGATGAAATATCCGATTCTGACATTGTATTGTACTACAGTGAACCAGCTTGGATCAAAATACACCATACCAAACTTCGTTGGTCTATCATGTGCTACAACATTATTAAGTTGGAAGTCGTAACCATTTCCCGAAAAGTGAATATCAGAGTTTGTAAACGCACCTCTGTTCCACCCAAAAAACACAAACATTTGTCCTTTTTTTGACAAAGGTTCAGGTTTTTTAACAACATCTTTAGCTAGTACAAAATTGTTTTCTACGTTTAAAGAATCTTTTTCAGCCTGTCCAAAGACAAAGCTCGACATCATAAGTCCTACAACAACAAGTTTTTTCATTTTAGTTTTCTGCAGCTACAGGTATTGGGTCGGCATAATTTGCCAGGCCGTAATTTTGAGTTAAACATAATTCTGGATTGTTAACATGCCATTCGAACTCATCACGGAAATGACGAATTGCTGCTGCAACAGGCCAAGCCGCTGCATCTCCTAATGGACAAATGGTGTTACCTTCGATTTTTCTTTGGATATCCCAAAGTAGGTCGATGTCTGCCAAAGTTCCTTTTCCAGAATTGATTTTCTTTAAGATTTTGTACATCCATCCTGTACCTTCACGGCAAGGCGTACATTGTCCGCAGCTTTCGTGGTTGTAGAATCTAGCCAAGGTCATTGTATGTTCTACAACGCATTGATCTTCATCCAAAACTTCGAAACCTCCAGAACCCATCATTGTTCCTGTTGCGAAACCACCATCTGCAAGAGATTCGTAGTTCATCAAACGCGGTTCACCATTAATGGTTTTTAAAAGTAAATTCGCTGGCAAAATCGGAACCGAAGAACCTCCAGGAATACACGCTTTTAATCTTTTACCATTCGGGATTCCACCACAATATTCGTCAGAGTAGATAAACTCCTCCACAGAAATTGTCATGTCAATTTCGTAAACGCCTGGTTTGTTGATGTTACCACAAGCCGAAATTAATTTAGTTCCCGTTGAGCGTCCAACACCAATTTTGGCATATTCGGCACCAGTAATATTGATAATCGGCACAACTGCCGCAATTGTTTCTACATTGTTAACCACGGTTGGTCTTTCCCAAAGTCCTTTAACAGCTGGGAAAGGTGGTTTAAGACGAGGATTTCCTCTTTTACCTTCAAGAGATTCTAGTAAAGCTGTTTCTTCTCCACAGATATAAGCACCAGCACCACGTTGAACATATATTTCTAAATCGAAACCAGTTCCCAAGATATTTTTACCTAAGAAACCAGCCTTTTTAGCTTCGTCAATCGCTTCTTCTAGGATGTCTGGAATCCACGAATATTCGCCACGGATGTAGATGTAAGAAGTATTAGCTCCCAAAGTATAAGATGCGATAATCATTCCTTCAATCAAAAGATGCGGAATGTACTCCATCAAATATCTATCCTTGAAAGTACCAGGCTCCGACTCATCGGCATTTACTACCAAGTGTCTCGGGATACCTTCTGGTTTCGCTAAGAAACTCCACTTCATACCTGTAGGGAAACCTGCGCCACCACGACCACGAAGTCCAGAAGTTTTAACCTCTTCCAAAACTTCATCGGTTGTCATTTTCAAAGCTTTTTCAACAGCCTCATAGCCACCTTGCTTTCGATACACATCGAAATATCTAATGCCTTCTACGTGGGCGTCTTTAAGTAAAAGTTTTTTACTCATTTTTATTTGCTTATTGCAATTAGCTTTTACACTTCGATAAGCTCTGTGTATCTGCTTTTTGCATTTTAATATTAATTACCTAGGTTTGATTCAATTCAAAAAAAATCAAATCTTTTTAAACTTTATTAACCCAAATCAACTTGACCTTGTCTGCAAAGCTCCAAGATTTCGTCAACTTTTTCAATGGTTAAATTTTCGTGATAAAACTTACCAAGTTGTAGCATTGGCGCATAACCACAAGCACCAAGACACTCAGCTGGTTTTAGTGTGAACAATCCATCAGCTGTTGTTTCGCCATCTTTAATGTTTAAAGTTGTACGAATGTGGTCTAGGATTTTTTCACTACCTCTTACCATACAAGGTCCTGTTCTACAAACTTCCAAAACATACTTACCAACTGGCTTCATGTTGAACATCGTGTAGAATGTCGCCACTTCATATACCTCAATTGGTGTGATGCTAAGTACTTGTGCAACGTAATCCATAACTGGTACGTCTAACCAACCCCCAAATTCCTTTTGAGCAAGATGCAAAACAGGAATAAGTGCCGACTTCTGACGACCTTCTGGATATCTAGCGATAATTTTATTAACCTGTTCTAAAGTTTCAGGTTTAAAAGCAATAGTTTCGCTCACTTTTTTAAATTTTAAATTTTGAATTTTAGATTTTGAATTCTAAAATTTATTTTATAAAAATGATTTTGAATTATAATTTAAAATTTCTAATCCAAAATCTATAATTTTTTACGCGTCTAGCTCGCCTGCAATCACATTCATGCTACACATCGTTACAATCGCATCAGAGATTACAGATCCTGTAATCATTTCTGGATAAGCCTGATAATAAATAAAGCAAGGTCTACGGAAATGCAATCTGTATGGACTTCTTCCGCCGTCGCTTACTAGATAAAAACCTAACTCTCCATTTCCACCTTCTACAGCGTGATAAACTTCACCACGAGGCACTTCAGTTTCTCCCATTACAATTTTGAAATGGTAGATTAAAGCTTCCATTTTTGTGTAAACGTCTGGTTTTTCTGGTAAATAGAAATCTGGAACGTCTGCATGGAAAGGTCCTTCTGGTAAATTTTCGTAAGCTTGTTTTATAATTTTAATCGATTCCCAAACTTCTTGCTGACGTACCATGAAACGGTCATAAGTGTCACCAGCAGTACCAATTGGAATATCGAAATCAAAATCTTGGTAAGATGAATAAGGTTGTGCTACACGAACATCGTAGTCAACACCTGCAGCTCTTAGGTTAGGTCCTGTGAAACCATAACTTAAAGCACGTTCTGCAGAAATACCTCCAACACCAATGGTTCTGTCCATAAAGATTCTGTTTCTCTCTAATAGATTACAGAACTCTTGGAATCTTGGTGGGAAAGTTTTAAGGAAATCTTTTAACAACTCATGGAATTTTGGAGAAAGATCTCTTTCGAAACCGCCAATTCTTCCCATGTTGGTTGTCATACGAGCACCACAAATTTGCTCATACATATCATAAATACGCTCTCTCTCGATGAACATATAGGTAAGTCCAGTAATGGCTCCTGCATCCATACCTGTAACGCCGTTACAAATTAGGTGGTCACCAATTCTTGCTAACTCCATTAGGATAACGCGCATATAATCAACGCGTTTTGGCGTTTCTACACCAATTAGCTTTTCCACTGTCATGTGCCAACCCATATTGTTGATTGGTGCAGAACAGTAGTTCATACGGTCAGTAAGCGTGGTAATCTGAGCGAAGTTTCTTCTTTCAGAGATTTTTTCAAAAGCTCTGTGGATATATCCCACTGTTTGTTCAGCATGAAGAATACGCTCGCCATCCATGGTCAACACATTTTGGAAAATACCATGTGTTGCAGGGTGGGTTGGTCCAAGGTTGAGGGTGTATAGTTGCCCGTCAATCTGTTCTTTTGACTCGTATTGGTTAAGTATGTTTGATAATTCGTTGTCTTTCATAATAGTAATGCTTTTAGCGGTTTGCTTTTAGCGATTAGCTTGGACTTTAAAATGCCATAAGCTATAAGCCAAATGCCATGAGCTATATTATCTTCCGAACATGCTGTCGTTCTTATCCGTTCTGGTTCCGTCTTCTAGTCGATATTCTTTTAACATTGGGTGGTAACCAAGATCGTCCATATTAAGAATTGGTCTTAAGTCTGGATGCCCTTTAAAATTGATACCATAGAAATCGTAAGTTTCGCGCTCCATCCAATTTGCACCAGCATACAATTCTGTTAAAGAATCAATTTCAGCATTTTGTCTTGGCATAAAAGCTTTAAGACGCAATCTGAAATTTGCCATCATATTGTGCAAGTGGTAGATAACACCAATTTCTTTGTCTGGAGTTTCAGGATAATGAATACCACAGATATCTGTTAAAAAATTAAATTCTAAAGAAGAATCTCTTAGATAATGAATAATCTTTTTCGCGTCATCTTTTTTAACTTCGATGGTTAACATACCATAAGGCTCAGATGATGCAAGGATAGAATCAGGAAATTCTCTTGTTAAAGCTTCTAGTACAAATTCGTTTGTCATTGTTTCCTGATTTATTTAATTCCGTAAGAGTCTAACAAAGCCTTATATTCTGGTAAGTCTCTTCTTCTAAGACTTTCAGTTTGCGCCAGTTCTTGGACTTGCATTACCCCTTCGATAATTTGTTCTGGTCTTGGAGGACATCCCGGAACGTATACGTCAACTGGGATAATCTTGTCAATACCCTGAAGTACAGAATAAGTGTCAAAAATACCACCACTAGAAGCACAAGCACCAACAGCAACAACCCATTTTGGTTCTGCCATCTGCGAGTATACTTGCTTAAGTACTGGTCCTAATTTTTTAGAAATAGTTCCACAAACCATCAACATATCTGCTTGTCTAGGTGAGAACGAGTTACGCTCCATACCGAATCTCGCAGCATCGTAAGTTGGGTTAAGGGTTGCCATGAACTCGATACCACAACAAGATGTTGCAAATGGTAAAGGCCAAAGCGAATAACTTCTAGCAAGACCAATAACGCTACTTAATTTTGTCGCAAAAAAACCTTCTCCTTCATAACCAGCAGGAGCAGGATTGTTCATGTTAACGACTGGTTTATTATCTGACATTTTTTTAAATTTTAGATTTTGAATTATAGATTTTAAATTTTTAAAAGTCCAATTATTTTAAGAATTGAAATTCAAAATTCATCATTAATAATTCATCATTATTGTTATTTATCCCAATCCAAAGCGCCTCTTTTAAGAACATAAAAGAAACCAAGGAAAAAGATGGATACAAAAGTTACTATAGCTAAAAAGCCTTCCACACCCAACTCGCGGAAGTTAACAGCGTAAGGGTAGAAGAATACGATTTCGATATCGAATAAAACAAATAGAATAGCGGTTAGGAAATATTTAACCGAAAACGGCGTTCTCGCATTACCGACACTTTCCACACCACACTCCCAACTTTGGTCTTTGACTTCACTTTTTACTTTCGGTCCTAAAAAGTGAGCACCTAGTAAAGAAACTATCACAAATCCAAGGCCTACAGCAGCTTGGATGAGTATCGGAATATAATTTTCTGGTAAATTCATTATTGTACCTAATTTATGCACCTGCAAAAGTACAAAATTATGATTGAATAACAGAAAAATCCTAGGCTCTAAGTCTTTTGAGATTGCCTAAAAAAAGCTAATTTAGAATAATTACAAATAACTGAATTCTTACTTTTTGTTGCCCATTTTTTTCAATATAACAAATGCGATGTAAGCGATATAAAGAAATAAAAAACTTGCGAATACAATGTTAATCAGGTCGTTAGTTCTAGCGTCTTTTATTGGCTTAATAAAGTTGAATGCTAAAAATATGACGATAAGAATTGCGTATATGATAATTTGGTTCTTCATTTTAATTCGGATTTTCGATAACTAAAAAATTAAACATTTGCTTAAATTTTAAACTTCCTTGCTGTAGGTGCGTCTTCTTTTATGATTAATTGGATTGTAATCTTGCCAAAGAAGTTGGATGTTTTTGTTCTCTTCCAATTCCGGATTCGTCTCCAGATATTTGACACCTTTCTTTTTAAAAGTATCATAGATTTCTTTAAAGATAATCGCTGTTACACCACGTCTTTGGTATTCTGGATGGATGCCGATAAGGTAAAAATTGGCGCGGTCATTTTTCTTTCCAGCCTTTAGCAAATGCCACCAACCAAATGGTAAAAGTTTTCCGTTGGCTTTTTGTAGTGCGCGAGAATAAGAGGGCATTGTAATCGCAAATGATACCAGATTATGGTTTTCGTCTTCTATACAAATGATGTAATCTTTATCGATAAAGCCAAAATATTTTTCTTTGTAATGTTTGATTTGTTCGTTTGTAATTGGAGTGTAAGTCGACAATCCTTTGTAGGTTTCATCCAAGAGTTTGAACATGGGTTCCACCAGAGGAAGAATTTCTTTTTTTGAATTAAATTCTAAAACTTTTAGTTTGTATTTCTCTTTAATCAAATCATTGAACTTAACCACTTTTTCTGGCAAAACCTCTGGAAAAACAATCTCAAATTCTACCCACTCTTTTTCTTTAACAAGTCCAAGATTTTCTAAGTGTTTTGGGTAATAAGCTTCGTTATAGATGCCAATCATCGTCGCAAGTCTGTCGAAACCTAAAGTTAGCATCCCAGCTTTGTCAAGGTTGGTAATGCCCATTGGACCTTCGATTTTTGTGATGTTGTTGGCTTTAGCATATTTAATAGCTTCATCTATCAAAGCTTTAGAAACCTCTTGGTCATCAATAAAATCTAACCAACCGAATCTTACTTTTTTAACACCTAAATCTTTTTCTTCTTTATGGTTAATCATCAACGCGATTCTACCGACAATTTTATCATTTTTAAAAGCTAAAAACTGGTGCGCATCTGCATATTCTAAAGCAGGATTTTCTTTAGGATTCCAATTGTTAAGTTCGTCGTTGGTCAAAGGCGGTACATAGTTAGGATTGTTGCGGTACAAATCGTTTGGAAATTGCACGAAATCTGACAAGTCCTTTTTGTTTTCAACCTTTTTTATGGTGATGTGTGACATAATTTTCAATATTAAACAAATATAAGCGCAAATGGCAGTTGTTACAATACTTTGGCATACTTTTTACTCAAATTTTGAGGAAGTAAAAGTTATGTAAATTATATAAAAATGTCAAGTTATTACTTAATTATCGGTCTTACGATGCTCGCCAGTTGGATAGTATCGAACCGATTGAAATCAAAATTTGAGTATTATTCTCATGTGCATTTGAGGAACGGAATGTCGGGGAAAGAAGTCGCCGAAAAAATGTTGCGAGATAATGGTATCAATGATGTGCAGGTAATTTCTGTTCCTGGGCAATTGACGGACCATTACAATCCTGCTGATAAAACTGTTAATCTTTCAGAGGGCGTTTACATGCAGAGAAATGCGGCAGCGGCAGCGGTTGCGGCACACGAAGTTGGACACGCGGTTCAACACGCGGTTGGTTATTCGATGTTGCAACTAAGGTCGAAATTGGTGCCGATGGTTAACATCAGCTCAACCTTATCACAATTTGTAATTATGGCAGGTATTGCGGTGATGTTTGCCTCAAGAACAATGGATAATCCACAAGGTAACACTTGGATTTTAGGAATTGGTGTTGCACTTTTTGCGGTAACAACCTTGTTTGCTTTCGTGACTTTGCCTGTAGAATATGATGCGAGCAATCGCGCAATGAAGTGGCTAAAATCATCTGGAACTGTTACCCAAGAAGAATATGTTGGGGTAGAGGACAGTCTAAGATGGGCAGCAAGAACTTATGTTGTCGCTGCAATTGGCTCGCTTGGTCAGCTATTATATTGGGCGTCGATGCTCTTTGGAGGTCGTCGAAGCTAAAAATTATAAATCAACGATTTCAAAATCTAGAAGCATCTCTGACAATTGGTTGGAGATGCTTTCTTTTTGGGCTGTTTTGATTCGGGCATCGATGGTACAAATTTGTTGTGCGTCGAAGTTTAGGATTTGCGCACCGTTCTTATTTAACAAAGAAAAAATAACATTCTGTTGACTGAATTTAAAACTTAGCTTCAAATCACTTTCCAATTCTTTGGTGATGATTTTTGCCGATTCTAAAGTGAATTTCGCAGTTTCTTTGTATGTTTTAACCAAGCCAGAAACGCCTAATTTTGTTCCACCATAATAACGAATGACAACTACTAGAATGTTGGTTAGTTGATGCGCAAGAAGTTGATTGTAGATAGGCAAACCAGCACTTCCACTTGGTTCGCCATCGTCGTTTGCACGATAATTTTCGCCAGAAAGTCCCAATCGAAATGCGTAACAGTGATGCGTTGCTTTTGGATGTTCTTCATAGAGTTTTTGCAAGCAAGATTTTACTTCCTCTTCCGAAACAACAGGATAAGCAAATCCAATAAACTTGCTTCCTTTTTCTTTTATTAAAACATCTTCAACTGCTTTTTCTATACTTTGGTATTCGAACATTCTTAAATAAAAGGATTTTCGGGGTTAATGTAATGTTCGACAATATTGTTACGGATTTCGGATGCGTTAGAAACTTTAAAATCTAAATTTGGAGCTTTGGTTCCGTTTTCTAATTTTAAATCAGGATTTTTAAAAACAAAAGCTTCATCCCAAATATTAGCATCAATAAATTGTTGCAACGTAAAACTTCCACCTTCTACCAAAACCGATTGAATGTTCAGCTCATATAGTTTTTCCATTAAATTGTGAATGAAATTTTCTTTTTCAATTTTGATAAACTGAATATTTTTTTTGACTTCATTTTTAACTGAGTTAAAAACCAAAGTTTCAACTTCTTGGTTATAGATGGCGAAATCTTCGGGAACTTCTAATTTAAAATCGATTAAAATCCTAATTGGATTTCGTCCTGTAATTTCTCGCGTTGTCAAACTTGGATTGTCGTGCAAAGCGGTGTTTTTTCCAACTAAAATTGCGTGTTCTTCGCTTCTCATTTTATGAACGAATTGCTTGCAAAGACTATTGCTGATTTGGGTTGGCTGGAAGTTTTTATCCATAAATCCATCAGCGGATTCTGCCCATTTTAGAATAATATATGGTCTTTTCTTTTGATGAAATGTGAAGAATCTTTTATTGAGTGCTAAACTTTCGTGCTCAAGAATTCCTGATTCTACAGAAATACCAGCATCTTCTATTATTTTGACACCTTTTCCGCTCACTTTATCGTGGCTGTCGATAACGCCGATTACAACTTTTTTGAAACCAATTTCTCTTATCTTCAAAGCGCAAGGCGGCGTTTTCCCAAAATGGGCGCAAGGTTCCAAAGAAACGTAAATTGTCGATTCTTTTAAAAGTGCTAAGTCTTCAGGTTTTACAGAATTAATAGCGTTGATTTCGGCATGTGGCTCGCCTGCTTTTTTGTGGAATCCTTCACCAATAATTCTGTCGTTGTGGACAATAACTGCACCAACCATAGGATTGGGATAGGTTTTGCCAATAGCTTTTTCTGCTAAATGAATACAGCGTTGAAGATAATCTTTGTCGGTCATATTAATAAAAAACACTTAAGCAAAGTTAAGTGTTTTAAAAATTTTATTGAGGTTGAATTTATTTAGCTAAAATCTTTATCGTTGGCATTTGCGCTGTGATAACGGCATCTAGCATTTGACTTCTTTTTTTATTAATGTATTTTGAAGTCCCTCGGAAGTCAGAATCATAAAATCTTCTCGAATAAGAAAAGATTAAAAGACCTTTTTGGTCGCCATTTTTTGTTGGACGAAAACGGTCGATATTATATTCTGTATAAGCTTCTCCAGTGCCTTCTTTCGGAACAATAGTTACAGCATAATCTACAATCAACTCGTTGCCATCGGGACTTTCGATAACGTCGATAAAAGAATAAGTATCGTTAAGGTCCGTTTTTCTTTTTGTGATATTATCTACTTTTTTCTTAACAGCATCATCGATATCGATTTCTTTATCAAAATAAGAAATGTTGATTAACTCTTGATATTTGTCGTAGTCATCATCGCTTCTTAAGTATTTCTGTTGAAACCAAGTCGGCGAATTTTTTTTGCTCCAATAAAGAAAATATTCAGAATCTCCAACTTTGAACGGTCCTGGAACAGAAATGTAGTCCGTAACGTTACGACCTTCTACCGTCGCTGTGTCCTGCGCAGATAGTTGTCCAATCGCAAAAACCATAATTAAGAGGAATGATAATTTTCTCAACATAATCAAAATATTAGTTATCGTTGCTTGCAATAATGTTGTGAAGTGTTTGCTTCAAGCTTTCCAATTGCTCTTTTTTGTCATCAAGCTTTTGGAATGAATCTTTCAACAAAGGATTTTCTCTTGATGCATTGCTAAAGAATGAAATATTATTTTCAAGTTTAACAACTTCAGCTTCCAAATCAGCAATTTGATTTTTGATTTTTCGAGCTTTATCGGTTAACTGATTTTCCGTTAGATTTTCTTCGTTAAGGTCGAATTCGTTGATTTTGTTGAGCTTAAGTTTTTCACGTAAAGTTTTGTTAAACTCTGTATTGATGCCTAATTTATCTTTCGGAACTTTACCAATTGCATTCCATTGGTTTTTGATTTGCTCAATTCTTTCGATGCTGCCTTCTTCGTTGCTAATGGTTTTTAACTCATCCAATAAAGCACGTTTGTTTTTGAAATTATCTTTCCAGTTATCCGTTGCAGCGTTGTTCTTGTCACGGAAATTTTTGAAAAACGTGTTACAAGCTTCACGGAATTCGTCCCAAACTTTGTTGGCTTGCGACCTTGGTACATGACCAATGTGCTTCCAGTCTTCTTGCAGCTTTTTGAAAAGCGGAACAATTGTTTCCCAATCTTCCGACAACATATTGTCTTGTGCTGTTTTTATCAAAGATAATTTAGCTTCAAGATTTTTGATTTGAGAATCTTTTAGATTTTTGTAAAAACTATTTTTTGCTGTGTTAAAAGCGCGTAGATTTTGTTTGAAATCTGTCCAAGTTTGGTTAGAAACTTTTCTTGGAACACTTCCAATTTTTAAAAATTCTAATCTTAAGTTTTCTACTGTTTTTATTGCATTTTGCCAATAATTGTGATTAACATTTTGGCTTGGTGCAGCCAGTTTTTTTAATTCTTCAATAATTGCAGTTTTCTTTGCAAGATTTGCTTCTTGTTCTTTTTCAAGATTAGCAAAAAGTTCAGATTTTCTTTCGTGGATTTTTTGAGAAATATCTTTGAATTCTTCCCAAGTTTTCTCACGGAATTCTTCGGCAACAGGTTCTGCTTCTTCTTTCCAAAGCTTGTGAAGATATTGCAGTTCGTTGAGTGCTTTTTGCACCAAAGGCTCATCTAGAAGCTCTTTTGCTCTGTCGATGATGTGCTGTCTACGCTCAAGATTGTGGCTATATTCTTGCTCGAGGTATTCTTTATTAAGATCCAACATCTCATTAAACATTTTAAGATGATGGAAATAATTGTTGTTAAGATTTTTGAATTCTGATTTTGCAACTTGTCCTGCATTAGACCAAGCTTCCTTAATCTCACGAATCGCTTTGAAAAGGTTGGTGCCAGCTTCAGAATTGCTATAAAGGTTTTTTAATCTTTCGATAATCTCGTGACGTTCTGTTAAGTTTTTAGAATGTTCTTCTTCCTGTTTTTTATGAAAGTCGTCCATTTTTTCCTTATAGATATGCGTTAAAGCGTTAAGGCGAGATGTCTTGGGATGTTGATAACTGAAGTTGGCTTCGTCATTAGCTTCTTCAACATATTGATGTTTTTTTTCTTCAATCTCTTCTTGGATGTGAAGATTGGCAGCATCTCTAAGTTGTTGGAATTTTCTGGAATGCGAACCAGCATCTTTCATGTTGACAATTTTCTCCAACTCGTCCAGAATTTCGTCCAAAGACATAGATTCTATAGGGTTTTCTTCTGGCAAAGCTTCAATTTCTGCTTCATAATCGAAATCGTCAGTTTGAGAAGCTTGTGCAGAATCTTTTGGAGATTCGTCTAAAGGTACTTTGTTTTCTTCATTTTCAGGATTTCCAGTCTCTGTTATCATAGCCCAACTTTTTATTAGAATAAGAACTTTTTATCGTACTAAATTAATTTTTTTTTATTGAAATAGCCAACTTTTAAATTTTTTTTATTAAAACTAAAGAAAATTAAAGCGCTTTTGTCCAAATGCTCCAAGCTTTTTCAGCTTGTTGCTCCAACATATAATAGCCATTAAGTGTCATGGCACCTTGATTTCTGGTTTTTTTGATAAAAGCTGTTTCGTTAGGGTTGTAGATTAAATCAATAATGTAATGTTGCTTGGTTAAAGCCTCGAAAGGGAAGTTAAGGCAATCTTCAACATTCGGAAAAGTCCCAACTGGCGTACATTGTATGATTAAAAAATGCTCAGCAACCGTTTTAGAATCTAAATTGTCAAAATTTAATTCGGATTTTCTAGAAACACTTTGGAAATTGATGCCATGTTTTTCAAGAATATATTTAACCGCTTTTGCAGCGCCGCCATCACCAAGAATTAAAGCTTTGGTATGATGTGGCTTTTTATGAATCAAAAGACTTTTTTCAAAACCAAAAGCATCGGTGTTAAAACCAATCTTTTTGTCATCAATAATTTTGACACAGTTAACCGCACCAATTTTTTCGGCTTCTTCACTTAATTCATCAAGAAAAGGAATAATCGCTTCCTTATAAGGAATGGTAACATTAAAACCTTTTAAATTTTCTGAATTAAATAAATCCTTGATGTTATCCAAATCTTGAACATCAAAAAAATTATAGCTATGATTTTGTAAAAATAGTTTCTTGAATTTCTCTTCAAAATATTTTTTTGAAAAAGAGTAGGAGATGTTTTTTCCTAAAAGTCCGAAGTTGTGCGCTTGTTCCATAGAGTAAAGTTATAAAAAAAGACCGAAGAAAACTTCGGTCTTTCATATGATTTTTGGAATATTATTCAACGATGAACTTCGTAGAAGAAGTTGATGTTTTTAGAATGTAGATTCCTTTTGGTAATTTGTTCAAGTTAAGTTTTTGCTTGTTTTTAACTTGATTAAAGCTTTGAACTTTTTGACCATTAAGGTTGTAGATTTCTACATTGTCCGTTGTTTTGATACCATCAACAAAAATCTCTTGGTTTTTAACAGGACTAGGATAAACTTTGATTTTGTTGTCAGCGTTTTTCACTTCGTCTGTAGCCATTTTAGAATAGCAAGTCCAAGATAAGTTATCTAGAGATACACGGTTGTAGTAAGTTAAATTAGTATCTGTGATAACGATTTCTACATTACCCTCGATGTTGATGTTGTTAATTGTGTAAGTTTTCTTGCTTGCAGAGAAAGGAATTGTTCCTACTTTAACACCATTAACCAAAACGTCTAATTCGCCACCTTTATCTGCAAATGGTAAATAAGTTTTTACAGAAAGACTTCCAATACCACCTGTAATTCCAGTAGCTTTTAGATATCCTGCATCTGCACCACCAACTTTAATACAGATAGCTTTGTTAGTATCACCATCGATGTAGATTTGTTTGTCTGTTCTTGCTTTGTCAGCTTCATACATTACACCATTAGTTGACCACTCACGGAATGAGTAAGCTGATGCCGGTGGTTGGCTAGGAACTGGGATATTGTCGAAGTTTTCGGTACCACAAGTTGCTCCAGTGTTGCCTCCGTCGCCATCACCACTTCCTTTAGGTGTTGTAAAGTTGATTGTATTACTTTCTGGTGAAACATTTCCTGCAGCATCTTTCGCTTTAACATAGAAAGAATAATTTGTTTCTGGTGCTAGACCAACAATATTGATGTTAGTAGAAGTTGCGTTTTGTTTGAACGCGTTGTTCATGTATACATCATAACTTGTTACCGCTACATTATCTGTAGAAGCTGTCCATGATAAGTTAGCTGTCGTTGCTGTAACATTGTTGTAAGCCAAATTTGTTGGAGCAGTTGGCGCTTCTGTGTCGGTTGATGTTCCACCGTTGAAAGAATCTGGCCAAGTGTTTTGTGCATTAGGACCTCCCCAAATAACGGTCGCTAAATAAGGGTTGTCGATAAATGGATTTCTGTTACCTTGTTTGTTAGCAACGATGTTGTTACGTTGGATTTCGAAATCAGAAACAGGATCTTCGATGTTCCATTTTAACAAAATGTCTGGGAAGTCAGGAGAATAAGTGCTAGGACCTTCAGTAATGTTAAGTGGCTTACATTGGTTTTTGTAATGTACGTACATATACATAAGGATTCTTGCAACATCACCTTTCCACTCGTCTCCTGGGAACCAACCGCCACGACTGGTTTTTTGCGCCATTGCACCTGTTCCATCATCGAAAGATAGATTTCCTCTAGAACTGTTAAGCGAAACGTCAGCTGGTCTTAGGTGGTGACCATCAGCACCAGGACCCGAAGTTCCTAGGTTGGGTGTACCTTTTGACTTTGCATATACGTGCTCTCTGTTCCAAGAACCATTGATGCTTCTACTTCTTTGATGAGTCCCAGAAGCTTGAGATCCGTAGATTAATAATAGATTGCCAGCAACGTCTTTGTCAACATCACTTACCTTAAGCAACTCCTGAAGTTGAGCATAAGAGATTGTTGTTTTGTGAGTGCTGGTGATTAGCGTTGATAACTGATTTTTCATGTCGTTACCAGCTAATTTAAAATCAACTTGATTGTAATAGGCAGGTGCCGATTGCGCATTTACTGCTAGAGCAAATAATGACGCTAAAAATGATAACTTTAGTTTCATAAACTTGATTCTTATTTTTAAGCTTGTTGTATTGTTGCGATAATTTGATTGTTATTGAAAATAGAAACCGACTGGTTGAAGATTGCTTTTTCTATTGGTTGTGAAAACTCCAAGAAAACATTGTCCTCGAATTGGTAGAGTTTTGCATCCAGAAAAGTTTTGTTCGATGTATTTTCAATTTTTATGTTAAGTGGCGAAGTTGTTAAAGCTTCGTCAATCCATTTTAGATTAGACTTTGAAAATTGAAAAACTTTTGCAAATAAACCTGGATGATTATGTCCAGCTCCAGCCAATATTCTATTTTCAGTTTTGTCGATGGCGATGACATAAAGCGATTCTTTTGCGCCGCCAATTTGGTTAACCCCTTTTCTTTGTCCAATTTTAAAATGTTCGATGCCGTCATGACCACCAATTAATATTCCGTCAAATAAAGAATATTTAGGATTGTTAGCGTCCCAACTAAGTTCTGCTTCCTTGTTTTGGAATGCAGGTTTTGGCTGGCTATAAAGTGGCGAGCTTGCAAGGATTTCAACAATTTGACCTTTAGTATTCATTCTTTATTTTGAATTTATTTTTGAAAGGGCATCAAAGATAAACATTATTTTTTAACTATAAAGTGCAGGTTGTTAGTGTTTTGTGATATTTGGAAATGTTTCTTTGTAATATTTTTGTTAAATATTTAAAACAAATCAGAAATACTAAACAATAGTTTAAAAATGTGATGAAAAAAGCATTCAGAAAATTCTGAATGCTTTCAAAATTTTATTTTCTAAGGAATTATTCAATAACGAATTTTGTATTTAATTCTTTAGTTTTTAGGATATAGATTCCTTTTGGCAAATTGTTAATTTGGATTGTATTTCCATTTCGGAATGGTTGGTCAATCTCTTGAACGCGTTGTCCGACCATATTGTATATCCAAGCTTTGTCATATTGCTTAAGGTCGTTGCCTTGCACAGTAATCGACGAACCTGCTTTTACAGGATTTGGATAGATTTTGTATTTGTTAGAAAAGCCTGCATCTTCCACAGCTAGAGGAGAAAGTCCCCAAACTTTCGTTACAAATTCTGGATTGTCGATATATGGGTTTCTGTTATTTTGATATGCATAAGTAGCATTGTTGCGATCAATTTCGAATTGAGACACTGGATCTTGCGCGTTCCACAAAAGGAGTGTGTTAAGTTCCCATGTTTGTAATCCAGGGAATTTTGTAGTTCCCAGAATTTGGTTAGCGTTGAAGCCTGACAATTTATCCTCATATCTTGTTGCAAAATAAAGTATCATTCTTGCAACATCCCCTTTGAACTCGTTAATTGGTTCTGCAACCGTTCCCGAATAACCTGGCGACGCGCTTGATCCTACTTTTGTTCCGTTTTGAGAAGTGAAAGATGCATTTCCTACTTTCCCAAAAGGATAGTTACTACGCATACCATTTACTTTACCATCTGTTGGACGAATGTGGTGCATGTCAGAAACCATTGGTGACTTTTCGCTGAAAATACTTTGCGGAACAACATGCTCTCTGTTGTAGCAATCGCCTTCATACTTATAAGTGCCACATTTTTTTTGACCATGTTTATAGTTATAAGGGTCAGCACCATTTGGATTTTCAGAGTACATATCGAGAACCGTTCCATCATTTTCGAAACCAGCAGTTGTATACTTATCAGTATCTGTTGATGGATAACCGTTATACAAATTGTCGTAACTTTTCGTTACATATCCAGCACCAATAATGGTACTAAGTTTAGTTTTAAGAGCTGCTCCAGACAATCCATCTGTTCCGTTGTAGTAGCCGGCAGGGATTTGAGCCGATGCAAATCCGAATACAGTTAATCCTAATAAAATAGAGATTTTTTTCATTTTCAATAAAATTGGGCGGTAAATATACATTTTAATTTTAAAGTTGTTTATTATTTTTTTAAAATTAATAATAGCTTCATATTGATGTAATATTTCCAAAAATCACTTTGTTTTATATTGAATTAAATGATTTAAAATCAATTATTTACGTGTATTTATTCTCGGATGTTGTTTTGTTTAATAAAAATTAAAATTCGATTTTTAAAGTTGATTTTGGTCGATATTTTATTTTGAACTTCCCCAAAAAAGCAATCAAGATTAAAAAAATATTAAAATTCACAAAAAAAGCATCCAAAACTAATTGAATGCCTTTTTTGATTTTATTTAAAGTTAAACTATTCTACGATGAACTTCGTATTTAATTCTTTTGTCTTTAATATATACAAACCTTTTGGTAAATTTTGAAGTTGGATTGTATTACCATTTTTGAATGGTTGGTCAATTTCCATAACTCTTTGTCCTACCATATTATAGATCCAAGCTTTTGGATACTGGTCTAGATTTTTACCATCTACGGTAATTACGCCACCAGATTTAACTGGGTTAGGATAGATTTTGTAGTTTTTAGAGAATACCAAATCGTCAGTTGACATATTGCTTTTCCAAATCTCAGAAATCCATTCTGGATGATCGATGAAAGGGTTTCTGTTACCTTGGTAGGCATAGACAGCATTATTTCTGTCGATTTCTTTTTGAGAAACTGGATCTTGTGCTGCCCATCTCAAAAGCATCTGGATGTACCAAGTTTTGAAACCTTGGTAAGTGCTTCCATCAAAAGGGCTGTCGGGTTTGTTAAGAGCGTAGAATGATGGAAGTTGGCTTTCGTATCTTGTAATGAAATACAGGTGCATTCTAGCAAAATCTCCTTTAAATTCGTTAATAGGCTCAAATACAGTTTTTGTAAAACCAGGTGTTACACAGTTTCCGATTTTTGTTCCGTTTTTAAAAACTTTCGTTGCAGTACCAACTTCGCCATAGTTGTAATCTTGTCTTTGCGAGTTAACATAATAATCCGTTGGGATAATAAAGTTGGCATCAACAGACATTGGTGTTGCAGTCTGTCCCCCAAAGTAATTTTTAGGTAAAGAGTGTTCTCTGTTGTAGCAAAAACCTTCATTATTTTGGTTAGCACTTCCACACTGGTTACCACCAACACTAGATTGACCAAAAATGTAGCTGTATGGATCATTGTTAGTGCCAGGTTCGGACGGTGCTGGGTTTTCCGAATACATATCAAGAATTGTATTATCCTTCTCGTAGTATAAGTCCCTGTCAGTTGTTTTGTATGCTAACCATAATCCAGTCGATCCTGTTCCATAAACTTGTTCAACATAGCTTGCAGTAATAATTTGACTAAGTTTAGTCTTTAATGCTGCACCAGTTAGTCCTTCTGTTCCGTTGTAATACCCATTTGGGATTTGCGCAGAGGCGAAGCCAAAAATAGCCAAGCCTAAAAGAATAGAAAATTTTTTCATATCGAGATAAAATTGGGCTGTAAAGTTAATACTTAATTTTATCCTTAATGATTAAATAAAGATTAAAATTTAGCTTTTTAACTTTCTAGAAAAAATGTATGCGATTAATAATCCAAATGATAAGCTTACCACCGAAACAACTAGATAATTGATTGGTGTAATCTTTACAGGGAAAGGAAGATTTTCGCCAGCCATAAAGAAGTTGGTTTCAATCTGGAAGAAACACAGAATAGTTCCTATTATTAAACCTAAAAATACGCCAATCGTAACAATCAACATTCCTGTGTTAAAATAAGTTGTGTTAAGGTCTTTTTGCGTAAAACCTAATGAACGTAAGGTTTTTGCTTGTGGCGCTTTGTCCAATTGCAGAATAATAACCGCACCAGCAAGGTTGAATGTCGTAATGAAAATCACCAAAGAAAAAATAAGATAAATCATTAACTTTTCGGTGTTTATCATTTTCCAAAATGCAGCATTTTCTTCAGATTTTGTGCTGATGTCGACGCTATTTTTTAGTTGAGCCAATAAGCTTGCTTTAACCTGATCTGCTAGCTGAGGGTTTTTAAGTTTAATAACAACTTGATAAGCCGAATTTTTTGGAAGTCCCAACAATTGTTGAGTAAGCTCAATTGGCGCAATAATGTAGTTGTTAAGTTGGTCGTTACTTGGGAATATTCCGGTAACATAGATTTCCTTTCTATTAAAGATATCATCCTCTTGTTGGATAATACCTTTACCAGCTTTTGGCATATAGATATTGGCAAAATCTTGAGAAGAGTTAACCGGAATCGCCAATCGATTGTCCAGCTGACTTTCCATCAATACCTCGTTGGAGTATTCGAAACTAGGATATGCGCCATACAACACCGTTTTGTTGATGGGATTAACCTGCGTGTAGGCAGAATCGACACCGCGTAGATAAGCGATTTCGCCATTATCGCGATAGTTAATGTAGACTTTCTCCTCAATCATTTTTGAAAAACTGTCGACATTAGTATCGGATTTCAAGAGCTTATTAATATCAGAGATATTGGTAAGGGTTTTTCCGTTTTTGCTTTTAATAGTGAGATCCGCGTGCAGATTGGCAATCAAATCACCATTGATGTCTTCCAAAGCAGAAAACACCGAAACAATCACAAACATAGATGCCACAGCAATCATCATGGCGAAAGCTGCCAACCACGTAATGAAAGTTACGGCATGACTACCTTTTTTGGCAGTAATGTAACGTGACGCGATATAGAACGGATTATTTCTCACAAATCTTACAGAATAGGATTGTCGCCTTCGCCCTTTAATTCTTTTTCGATACGTTCAACATCATCAAGACTTGTGTCAAGATAAAACGCCAAATTAGGAATAATACGCACCTGTTTTCCCATCTTTTGACCAATAAAGTTGCGGTATTGCGCTTTGTTTTCCTCAATTTCTTTCATAATTGGGTTACGCAATTCCGCTGGGAAAATACTCAGATATATTTTGGCAATACTAAGGTCAGCAGTCACTTTAACATCGCTAACGCTAATTAGAAAATTCTGGTTACTATCAGCAGATTGTTTTCTAAAAAGCTCGGCAAAATCCTCTTGGATAATTTGCGCAACTTTTCTTTGTCTATTACTTTCGTTCATGCCGCAAATTTAATACTTTTGTTTGATATAATATGGGCGTGCCCCGTTGTTTTTCCAAAGCCAAACCTCATAGGTTTCAAAAACCTATGAGGTTTGCAGCCACAAAACAGATAGGTCGGTCTACGTGCAGTCGCTGTTTTCCAAAAGCGCCCTTTGGCTTCGCTTCGCGGCCAAGGCTTTTAGAAAACGAGCTCCAACAATGCACTTCGCCCTCACGCAAACATAATAAGATCTAAAATATGAAAATAGAACATCTCGGTATTGCAGTCAAATCCTTAGGATTATCCGACGAGTTATTCTCAAAACTATTGGGGAAAGAATCCTACAAACAAGAAAGTGTAGAACGCGAAGGCGTAGTAACATCCTTCTATCAAGTTGGCGACTCCAAAATCGAACTTCTTGAAGCTTCCAAAGGAGAAAGTCCCATTTCAAAGTTCATTGAAAAGAAAGGCGAGGGCATTCATCACATCGCATTTGGTGTTGACGACATCCTTTTCGAAATCGAAAGATTAAAAAAAGCAGGATTTCAATTTATATCAGAAGAACCAAAGGATGGCGCTGATAATAAATTAGTTGTCTTCCTACATCCCAAATCTACAAATGGTGTGTTGGTAGAATTGTGCCAAGAAAAGCCATAAAAAATTTGCGTAGCACAGAAAAATTAGTATTTTTGCACACACAAAATTTAACCAAATTTTGAGGCCCTATAACTCAGTTGGTTAGAGTAGCTGACTCATAATCAGCAAGTCCTTGGTTCGAGCCCAAGTGGGGCCACATAAAAACTCCTTAATATCAATATATTAAGGAGTTTGTTTTTTTTGTAATGGCTACTTAAGATGTGAAATCAATCTATTTTAATTGTATTTTGTTTTTCACGTCATATCAATAAGATTCCAAGAGGAAACTTAGAAAGCGCCTTAGCCTCATAATGTAATAATGTTTTGAGTTTATATTTACGAACGAGTCATCCGTTTTCATCAAAATGTTCTCCTATGGGATTTTTGAAATATTTCTTGATTGGATAAAGAGCTTACCGTGCTTGATCAATAGTTGGAGATGGTAACTTAAATAAGCCAACAACCAATAGTTATTTTAAGTAAATAAAATTCTCCTGAAAAGTAATAAAAATACTTGTTTATGTATTTTTGATAAAAACGTGCAAAAGTTCTTTCTATGCTTGCTAAACATTATTTGTCCGTTTTGAATAGGTTGCCAGTTATTCAAAATTGTTTGTCGTTGTAAAATCAAAGCTAATAGTTCTGTAGAATAATGAAGGCTTGGAAAATCGAAGACGAAAGTTTCGACTTTGTAGAAACAGAATCAATCCTAAATTATTGAAAAAAATAATTCTTACAGTATTTAAGGAACAAAAAAAGACAAACCTTGGACTTAGTACCTGGACTGTCCTTTTGCCAATCTCTTTATTAATTATAGACCTTTTATTTTATGTTTTTTTATTTTAGGCTATTAAGATTCGTTCTAATACGGCAATCAGATTTCCTGTTGCATGCATTGAAACGGAGGTGTATATTGATTTTGTTGTCATTCTTGCTATTCCAAACAGACAGCCATCTATGAATGTTTGAACAATACCTATGTTAGATGTCAATGTATTTTCGTAGGCAAAAGAATGCATCAAGACAAATACAATTGCCTGAATAATTATGGCGAAATATTTTTTAAGTTTTAAATTTAATAACCTTTGTAGTAACAGTCCTCTAAAAAGTAATTCTTCTAATAAGGGTGCTAAAACTACGCTGCCTAATATTAAAACTATACTTGTAACTGGCTTATGATTCCATGGTTTTATTTCTAGAATATTAAATTTGTACAGCACAAATTCAGTTGCAAGTACGTAAAGTAAAAAACCGAGCCACCAGAAAAAGAATCGGGTAGGCGTTACTGGCTTTTTCAAGAAAAAATTATCTTGATTTATTTTTTTGTTACGACTAGCTATTTTCAAGACAATTAAAACAATAATATATGGTACTACTCTCAAAATAGCTGATTTGAAATCTGGTGTCATTTTTTATAATAATTTTTATTCTATTTACTTTTATTTTACGCAGACAAGATTTCAAGTTCATGTCTTATTTCATTCAATAGTATAAAAGAATTTTCTGAGTGATAGTTTGTTGCTCAAGCATTTATGTAATCTTTTTTTTATTTCAGAAGCCTTTCGTGGAAGTTCTTCCGAAACGATGATTGCAATCTATTTTTAACTCTAACTCTTCGCCAAGTTTTACTAATACAATGTTAGCAATAGTTTTTTATCAAATAAGGTAATTAAATTGTAAAACTTTTAATTCGCCACTTATCGGTGTGGACCTATAGAAATTGATTGCTTGTTCATTGTCTTCTTGTTCTGTTGTTACATATATTTCTTGAAAATTGTTTTCGGTAGTATATTTTTTTAAAAACTCAATCAACTTTTTTCCAGTTCCTTTATTTTGAAATCGGGTGCTGACTCCTAAATCATAGATGTAAAAGGAAGGCTTTGGAATGTCATAAGCATGCAAAATATATCCAGTAAGTCCACCAATTATCTCGTTTTTGTTAATAGCCACAATAACTTTGAAATTTTCATTTTTTAAAATGTTGGTTAGGTAGACATCTGTTGGTAACTTGTAATTTTTCCACTCAAAAACTGTTTCAAAAATTTTTAATAGTTTTTGAAAATCTTCTATATCATTATTTTCTAAAAATTTGATTGATAATTCCATGTTGTTTTAAGACTAGGTTTTATTTTAAAAGATTACAGCTCATATTGTACAAAATGATGTTTCGGATTTTTGATAGATAAAAGTTTAAGAATACCCAAACATGATCTGCATTTTGTAGATTATCGAAGTTATGAAAAATACTTATAAAAAATATTTCAGTAGAATTAAAGCAAGCTCTTAGCATTAAAAACTTATATTTGGTTTAGAAAACACCAAATATGAAGATTAGATTATGTTTCATTTTAACATTCGTTTCTATATTGTTGTTCGCGCAACTAAACCAAGAATTTGTTGGAAAGACATTTACAGGAAAAATAGGTTTTGGTTGTGAAGAAACTTCGAGTCCAAATTCCTGTGCGGGTTATCAAATTTTTCTAGAATTTAATTTTAAAAAATATAATGTTGAAATTCTTGAAAAAAGTATTAGTAGTTGTGGAAAAGTAAGTGTGCGAGAGAGGTTTGTAACGAGTTGGTTTTTTGAGGAACCTAACAAAATTGTCTTCACACAAATGAAACGAAAATTTAGTGGAACGAAAATCCTAGATGGCAATGTTTTGCTATACAAAAAAAATACTTTGTATGGAAAACCGGCAAGGACTGATGAAGATGATTTTGAATTCATAGAAGAGTTAGACTAAACCGATGTCAAGAAAACTTTTATTCATATTGCTAAGCTTAAGTAGTTTGATACTAAATTCTCAAATTAAAGACCTTGAGAAGGTTCTTTCTGGAGATTATCAAAGTATGAAAGAGAATAAAATTAAGACCATTACTTTAAAGTCGGCAAATAACGAACTAGTTAATGAAATTATCGTTAATTCTAAATCGAATGAACTGCTAATAACAAACTCCAATTTTTCCGTGTTTTATCATTTTAATGATTTTGGGAATCCTGTTAGAATAATTGGAAATGAAAATGCTTATACGTTTGATTATTTTGATGGTGACACCGTAAAAAGTTTTACCAGAACGGCATTAAACGCTTCTTTCGTCGAAACTACTTTTCGTTCTGACCCCAAAAATCTAAAAACGATTCATTACAAAAGCATTGATTTTACTCATGGAAAAAATGTTAATGTAAAAAACCGAAGCTATGTTTACAACCAACAAAATCCTAAGTTGAGTTATTACGAGCAAAAGGAAAATTCTAAAATCATTAGAACTTATGAAAACGGCACTAAAGTTACACTTACGTCCAACGAAAACAGTAGAACTATAGATTCTACTTTCATAGAAAAAGAGAAGGGAAACAGATATTTTCATTTCAAAGACAAGAACAAAGACAGCATTGTTTTTGTGAATGATTCGGTTGTTACACAGATTCTGAAAAATGGAAAACTAAGCTTCGAAAACTCCTATTTTAATTCGAATTTAATTCGGGAAAGTTTTTTTGATGCAGGTGATTTGCAAAAGACAAAAAAATACCAATACTTGCCTTATTATGAAAACGAGCAAGATACTTCCTACAAAGGAATCGTTTTGTGGGAAGTGAAAACAACAATAAAAGGGAAATCGCCAAAGCTCGAATTTCCTTTGAAAGAGCATTTTCATGTCATCAATGGAAAATTAATTGAGGATAAAAAAAATATACTTAAATATGTTATCAACCCTAATGATATTGCTTATCCCGAAAGGAAAGAAGTGCGTAATTTTCAAGTTTACTTTGTGACATCGACTTCAATTTTATCCACTTTTTCTTTTTTAGCTTATATTGTACAAGAGTTGGACATTTCAGGAAATAATGAAATGAATTATTGTCGCTATGATTTTGATAAAGAAAAATGTAATCTGCAAATAGGCGATGATTTCGATATGGGAAAAAATTTGCTGTCAAGAATTCTTAAAAGTAGAATTATTCCCGAAAGCTACAAAGTTGAAATTAGAACAGAAGACAACAAAACATATCAATACAAGCTTAATGATTTTGTCAATAATCTAAAACCGACAGCTGATTTGATTGGCGTGGCAGAACAATAGAATTTTGTTTTTAAGAAAAAACACGAATAACAAATGATGAAAATACCTACTTTAATTATCTTGTTTTTATGCTCTATTCTTTGTTTTGGACAAGAACAAGATATTAATAAAGCAACACTAGATTTTCTTAATAAGCTTCCCAAAGTAGATAATTCCTTTTCTAATAGTAAAATTAATGTCATCGGAAAAACTATTGAAGACGAAGATCACGACTACTGGATTTATTTCGTAAATGAAAAATATTATATTGATAAACAGTATAACGAACACAATTTAGGAACTTACAAAACAATAAAAATTAAAGGGAAAATGCTTATTATGTTTTTTGATAAGCAGGATAAGGCGATAAGCTTTATGACGGCAAAAGATTCAAATTCCTTTTGGGTAAATCAAGAACGTTATGGTAAAAATGAGACATTTTCCAGTGTTAAAAAATTTGCAGAAAATCAAGAAGTAAGCATTGACAGAAATGAAGTTAAACAATTTAATTACTATAATGAAAAAGTGGCTTTATATGCGATTGGCAAAAAGTTGGGCATTAAAAATGAGGGGCGAAAATTTGTGCTTCCAGAATGTGACTCCTTGATTATCAGTCACGATTTTGCAGCTGTTTTTGCAAATACTAAAAAATCTATTTATAATATTGATAAAGGTATTCTCTTAAAAGATGATGTAAAATCGTTTTACAAATATTCCGAAAATTATTTGCAAATCATTGATTTACAAAATCAAATGCATTTTATTGATATTAATGGGAAATTATCAAAAGAACCTGCTGTTAAAAGATGGGCAATGGGAAATGATACAGAATCTTTATATACAAAATATACGATAGGTAAACATATTGTAAATGCGACAACGACGGAGTCGCCGACGCCTTCGTATCTCAAAAAAAGAGATGCAATAGATAGGTTTCGTTCTGTAGATTATCAGTTGCCAAAATCATTTTCAAAAGTTGTTTTTGTTAATAATAAAAAAGAATTAATTGAGGAGGATTATTGGTACTATGTTGGTTTTTTTACACCTTTAGAGCCCTATTTTATCATTGCCAAATCAAAAGGAAAATTTGGTCTTTGGAATTTACGAGAGGAAAAAAATATTCTTCCATTTCAGTACAACTTGATTGTTCCCAAAAGTACACACCTTTATCTTTATCGTAGAAAATTAGTTACGTGTTATCCTTATATTGGAACAGTGCCAAAATATAAAAGTTTGGATCCTTACATCGAAAATTTAGCTCGCTTCGAATATCCTAATGGCAAGAAAGGCTGGGTTGACCGAAAAGGAATCGAATATTATGATTAAAAATGATAACCGACTAACAGATTTCAACATTGGCATTAAAAACTTATATTTGGTTTAGAAAACACCAAATATGAATCGCAAAAATACCTTATTTATAATCGTAGTTTTTATTACAAATATAATTTCGGCACAGACAAGGTCATTACGAGAAATGCTGTTGGATGCTGATGTTGTTGTGATAACAGAAAATATATCCAAACCATTATTTCTCCAACAAAAAAAGCTGCCGATAACGGACAATAAGAGTTATGTTCTCGTTGACAGTATCAGAATTCTTTCTTATTTACGGAAACCAAAAATAGACCTATCGAATAAAAAATTTGTTGTAGATAATACAATTTCGAACGCTTTTTCTGCTGTCATGTCTATCCCAAGACCTGTTGATATAGTTCTTCCCGGTTCGACGCCTCTCCCTACAAAAACCTTACTGATAGGGAAAACTTCTGGTGATTTGGTGAAAATTTTAGACTACGAGGAATTAAATGAGTCTGCCATAAAAGATGTCGAAGAATTTATGACTTGGCTAGAAAGTATCGCTAAGAAAAAAGACGATGAAAAATGCAAATTGTATATTTCCAAATATATTTCGATGCTTAGAGGCAATTATGCAAAAAAGGGTTTAATGTTTTTTGATAATATACTGCTGCCAGATTCAGATTTTATGCTTTATTACAAATCCAAAAGTCCAACAGCAACCCAGCTTACTGCTGTACAGAAAGAAGCTTTAAAAGAATATTTTTTTGATGGAACTTATTATGATGACGTTAGACAATCAGAATTAATCTATAGCTTTTTTCCGCAAGAGGTTTTAGACTTTTACAAAACCAATCTCGCTGAGGTAAGAACGTATGATGAAGAGTTCAAAGAAATGCCCGCAAAATGGAATGATTTTATAAAATTTACTTTAGAAAAAACTAACAAGTGGAACCGCGATTCCGAAATACTTCTTGATATAATTGATGATTATTATAGTTCTAATACGTCCCTGAAACGTGACGCTTTTGAACGACTCATTGAAAAAATAAAAGAAAATTAACAAACCGGAATCTGCATCACCTTTAGTCTTGAAAATTTTAGGTGCTAATATTCGATATAAGATCAAAAAATAGTCATATGACAGACAAAAACACAACTTTGAAAACTCTCGAAAAAATTAAATCTTTTGCAATAGCATTGGTTGGTGCAGGGATATTTAGTATGGGAAGTACATATTTTTCGGAGCAATCAGCGTATAGAATACCAAGGGTTTTACTGCCAGTTTATGAGCTTTTGGGTAATGTTGGATTGGCACTTGGGATGCTTATTTTAGGTGCTGGACTTATGTATTTTGCATACAGAAAGTACATTAAAAACGAGGGCAAAACGCTACATTTTTTAATTTTTTTGGTGGTTGCCATTTTAGGATTTTATGCGATTGTATTTTTAACAATGACAAAAAAGACCAGTATTGAAGATGTAAAAACAAGTCTAGAAAAAGGACAAGAAGCCCAGCAAAACAAGATTAATAATACAGAACGACCAACTTTGGAAAGTGCTTTAGCAAATAAATATCTAGATAATTTGGAAGCTTTGGAAAGGAAGTTTGAGGAATCTATTAATACCACCAACGAAGCAATGTTTTACGAATGCGAAAATGAACACAGTGCGATGATTTCTAAAGATTTTGGAGATGTTGTAAAAGAAATATCTCGCATGCCAGAGTACAAGGATTTTGCATATTACAATGCAAAAGTGGAAGAGAAAATTCAGAAATTAAGAGTGCACAAATGGTAGGTTTCTTATAAGTTAATGCAAAACTGACAACACAATGGAACTAAGAAAAGAAATAGAACCAGACTTTGAAACCGCTGAAAAACGTTATCCAGAAATCTTAAAACTTATTTTAGCATATACCGATTATTGTGACGAAAACGGAGATGAAGACAATTCGGAGTATGAAAAATTGGAAAAGAAACTCCACGAAATGACGGAAAAGGATATGTCGCAGTTTAATCTTTGGGAATGGTGGGAAGGAGACGGTACTGAAAATTTGGCATTTGACATCAGTTTGCCAGAACCTCAAATCGTGGAAAATATCACCAAAGAAGAGTTGACGGAAATAGTAAGACGTTTGAAATCTTATGAAGAGCCAAATGAGGATGACCAAAGTTTTAAATCAACTTTTTGGAATTACACGCTTTTTGGAAATAATGCTTATTATGACAGCTTTTTGGAATTAAACTTTAAGGCATTTGATGATAAACTGTTTCAACGAAATAAGGATAAACAAGGAAACTATTTTGAGTTTAGTCAAGACGAAATAGTAGAGAAATTATGGAATAATGGGAATTACAAATGAATTCTGCAAATCGCCTAAAGCCAAATGTTTTTTAAAAAGTTTATTGCATTTTTTAGGAGGAGTTTTGTTTGAGTTAAAATTTTTAATTTAGAAAATCAGAAAAATCATAGGCTTCCTTTGGTCATTCCTGAACTTTCAGTTCTTCGAAAGCCCGCGCTTTGTCTACATTCTTTCTGTTGTTCGATATGCTAAACCAAACATTTGACAGGATGAAAATAATTTGGACAATTGACATAGATGATGAAAATTACTTTGAGCCGAATCATAATGCGATGCCCGTTATATGGAAAGAAAAACTGTTCTATGCTTTTGAAACTGTTGATAAAACAAATATTGACGAAAATGGACTTTACCGAACTAAAATTGTTGTTTTAGAAATTAATCCGAATTGCGGTGACGTGTCAAAAAAGGAATATTCTTTTTCTCAAAACCAAACAAAAGGAAAAATAGTGCGACCAAGCGATTGGAAATTTATTACTGGAATAAGCCAATTGCAACTCAATGCAGGGATTTTATTCAATATTTCACAGTCCCAAATACAATCAATAGAAGAGCAGCTCGAATTAGAAACTTTCAGCATAAAATCTGAGTATAATTTTGGCAACAGAGTTTTAAAATATAACCAACGTTCAAAGTTAGAGTGTTTTGACTCGGTTACTCATAAACTGGTTTGGACAACGAAACTGAAAGGCTATTTGTATACAGAAATTGAACAAAAAGATAAGCTCATTTTTTTTGGAACAGCAGGAAACGGAGGTGCATTTTATTGCATTGATATAGAAAACGGAGATGTTTTAACAGAATATAATAATGGAGATGCTTCTAACTATGCGTGGAGTAACAACAACATAATTATCAGAGATAAAAAAGGAAATTTAACTGAAATCAATTCTCGAAACGGAAAAGAAATTCAATTACTAAAATTAATAGACAAAATATCTTTTTACGCTCCAATTTTAGTGAATGAAAACAAGGTTTTTATTAGAACATTTAACAAGCAAGAAAATAAACCAAAATTGATTTGTGTAGAAATATAAAATGAGAACAAACGTACAACAGTCGGTTTGATAAAATGCAGCGTTTAATCAAAATTTGAATCAGGGAAATGTTTGTCAATAATTAATTCCATATTGGTTTTTTCTTTAATTTAGACAATATCAAAAAGCATGTGCTTTGTATAGTTTTGATTAATGTCTATTAATTTGGAGAACAACAATCAGTGCTTTTTTGTAAAAGAAAAACATACAGATGAAAATAAAAAATGTTTTATTGCTAATTATTCTTTTAATTGGCGGAAGCGTCTTTAGCCAAATGAAAGTTGCGATACCTGACAATGGGAAAAATGTACTTTTCAACGAATTTTGGTCTAAATCTACAGGAAATCCTGCAAGTGTATATTTTTACCAATATTTTTTTGGTGAAGATGGCAGGTTCAGATATAGTTATGGATATTCTGGAGGTAGGTACTATAAAACAGACTGTGATGGTAATTACCAATACAATCCTTTAAAAAAGGAAATTAAATTACACAATTTTAAGTGTGACAAGAAAGGGGTTACTTTAGAGTCTTTAGGAAAACAAAGCCCAAGTGTAATCTCAATTGAGGAATTAACAGATAACAAGGTGGTTTTCTATGATGAGAAAAATAAGTCGACTGAGGTAATGGGCCGATTAATTGGAATGACGACAGATTATACTTGGTACAAAAGTCCAAACTCGTCTGATAATTCTATTCGTTTTGATATATTCGGGCAGGGGAGTATTGCACAAGAATCCGATATTAGACGGCAATATGGTTTTACTTATAACATTGTTGGAAACTACCTTTTTTTGGAAGTTGGAGGTGTGACAATGGAGGAAAATAATGAAAGGAAAGGCCGATTTTATGAACCCAAAATTAGAACTTACTTGAAAATAAATATTAAAAAAGCTAGTGTAGATGTAGAAAATATTGACTTATACAAGATTCTGGATGGTCAGCGTAATTGGACATTTAAGAATATGGAATTTCAGATAGAAAAAACGCCCCCAAATAACAACAAAACCAAATACGTCCAATACACTAGAGAAGGCACGTAATATTAAGATGTTCATGCCATTGTAAGCCTTTTATAGAATACGAAAGATGCAAAAACAAAAGCCATTTTTCGAAACAAAGATTTTTATATTTCGTATTTTCCGTAGCTTTAGAATTATGAAAAAACGATTACTTTTTACATTTTTTATTATTTTTTGTAAGTTGAGTTTTGGTCAACAAAAAGCACCATACGAAATTGTTGATCCAATTCCCAAAGTGTCGGCTTTTGCAATTTTACCTGACATTTATGTGAAGAATGATAGTTTGAGTATTGATTTTCCTTCGGGGAGTTTTGAGACTTATGGCGCAGAACACAATGTAAGCTTATTCGAGTCCAAAGAAAAATTTTTAGAGTTCATCAATCGAAGAGGATTACAATATGGAATTAATGACGAACGCTACGATATTGATAATGAGGTGAATGATTTTGCTGTAATGACCTTTTTAATTGCTTCTGATGGATTTCTAACCCATCTTAAATTAGTAAAGCCAACCAAATACAAAAGTCTAAACAACGAAATTATAAGAGTTTTTAAAGGTTTTCCTAAAGTAGTTCCGCCTAAAGATCGGTCTAATAAGAATGTTTGGACATTGGTGACTTGCAGAATATACATTAATATTTCGCCAATAAAAAAGAAAGAGAAAAAAGAAATAATTTCTTTACCTGCAAGTATAATTCATGCTCAATTTTCCAATCAACCTATAAAAAATTAGAAGTACTTTTTTAAGTTGAATTAAAATTTAAAGTTATCAAGTTCAAAATTTTCATATCTTAAACATTATATTCCAAAACACTTATGAAAATTTTCTTTAGCATATTGTTCACAATAATTTTTTCGGTTGCCGAAGCTCAAGAAGTCTATGAAATTGATCAAGTCACACATCTAGAATTGGGACGAGGAAATATGTTTCCGGCAAGAAAAGATGGTGATTTGTATACCAAAAGATATATTTTTAAAACCAAACCTTTAGAAATTATAGAATCTACGCACCACGAAACGCCAGCTTATTTAGAATCTGTTGATACTAAGCTTATTTCGATTGATGAGGTACAACAACTGTCAAAGGACGAAATCATTAATAAACTAAAAGACAAAGAATGGCTAATCGGTAAGACTACTAAAGATAATGTTGAGTATTTGCAAACGATACAAATGATTACGCCTAATTATTGGTTGAAGCGCGTGTATGGTTTTAATACGAATAATTCTTTTTTGCCAGAAAATAAAGCACGATGGAACATTGTCTCTGCATATTTGCTTCCGATGGCATTTGTGAAGTTACCGAATAATAGAATTTATGTTCAAGGTATACATAACAACAGCAGTTATATCATTCCTCAAAACAACGGCTTTACAGTAGGCTTTAGTTCGGATAGTGGAGACGGAGGAAGAAGTCCGATTATTGAAGCGCTGGATTATGATAAATATAATATTGATAAAGAACTCTCGACTTATCAATCTTCGAGTGACCGTAATTACAAAATTATAAAATTGTCAGACGGAAAGTTTCAGTTGGTCGATTTTTGGGATGAAGCTTTTTCCGATGGTCCATTTAGTAAGACTTATGATGAAATTGTGAAGAACAGCTATTTTGTTGTGTTAAAAAATAATGGATTGTACGATGTTTATAATACGCTTCAGCAACCTGTGATAAAGGGAATTCGGGATTATAATTTTGATGGATTTTATATACAAGTTTTACAAAATAATCGATTAGAAAAACTTGGCGCCGTGGGAAAAATACAACAAGAGTTTCCGTCGAATTTTGGTTGGTGCGGAACGGTTCCCACTTTTTTGTATGAAATTAAAGCCAACAAAAACAAGACTTTTACAATTGTTGCGAAAAGTGGTTACAATCTATCCCCAAATTCTAAGGGACAAAGCTTTTTGATGAAAAGTACTATTCCGATTGATGAGTTAAAGTGGATTGACGGGTCTCAAAGAATGAGTTATAGCAACCGAGGAAGAAGTATAAGTGATATTAGCCTTAATAGAAATCTTCTTCTTGTTAAAAGCTATAATAAATTCGGAATCGCTTTAGCAGAATATGGAACTACACCGACATTAAGATTACTCACTGATATTATCTATGATAAAGTTGAGTTTGCCTCTTACGACGAGCCTTTGATTTTGATAAAGAATAACCAAAAAGCAGTTTTCTATATGCCGTCTGACAAAAATATTATTTCTGATTTTTATAAAGAAGTTGGCGAACGCAATAAGTTTTTCATGCGATATACTCGAGAAAATGGAAAGCAAGGTTGGCTAAATTTAATTACAGGACAAAGTTTGGATGATGAGTAAATTAAAAACCTTTGCGTTTTTGGACAGAATATTGAAGAACGAAAAGCATTACAATTAGATAGATAAGCTAAATGACTTTTAAAATCAACGGAAAACGGACTTCTAAATTGAAATAATTGATGATGAAAATAAAAGATATTGGAACATTCGAAACGCTGCCGCCTCTTGTAGAAGATATTATTGCTGGAAATATTGCTGCTTTAGAGACGCATTTGAAGCAGGGCTGGAACATTGAAGAAAGAATTAAGCTTGGTAAATATGTTGAGCAATTGCCTCTTGATTTTGCTTTGATTATGGAAAATTTTGATTCCGTAAAATGGCTTATCCAACAAGGTGTAAACCTTAATGTTAAAAATAATCCCAGTTTTTTGACTGCAGTTCGATATTGTAACGAAGCCGTAATTCGATATGTTGTTGCAAATGGTGCGCAAGTAAATGACGTAAACAACGTTAAATCTGACGCTTTTGAGCAAACAATTTATGGAAAGCGTTTTGAAAATTTACCAATTATCCATCAACTAGGACATACGGTCGAAAAGTATGGAGGAAATGCCTTTCGAAAAGTTGTCAGTTCCCAAAACTATCAAGCCATCGACTTTTTCATTGCTCACAATGTTGACATCAATTACAACGGCGCTGATATGGTTTATCCGTTCAAACCGACTCCCTTATGTGTTGCAGCGCGATATGTTAACTTGGCGATGTGCAAGTATCTTGTCGAAAAAGGTGCCGATGTGACCTTAGCTGAAAAAGATGGTATGCGTCCCTACAGCATAGCTCTAGAAAAAGGTGACCAAGAGATGGCGCTTTATTTTAAGTCAATCGAGCCAAAAGAGTTTCACGATTTTAGTAACAAATTAGATGAGCTTAAAGCTTACAAATTACCAAAAACCTTAATTGATTTCTTGCAAACCGAAAATCTTCATATTGACTTACCAGATTCAGATTTTGGGTTTGTGGAATTCTTTTCACTTACAGAAACGATTCCCTTTAAAGTTGGTAAACAAAAGCTACTTCGTCTTTCAAAAACAACGGGAGACTACACAGATGTACTTATTGTTTGGAATCCAAAATCGAAAAAAATAGCTTATTACGATGTTGAACATGAAGAATTAAAAGACTTGTGTACATTCGAAGAGTTTTTGAAATCTCCTGATGAACAATTAGAAAAATATTTTAATTAAAGCATGGCGAACGCAAAGCAAATCGTTTTCATTAAACAAAAAAATGATGGATAAAGTTAAAACCTTTGCCAGCAAATATCCCATATTTTGGGCGCTTCTAATGGCAGTTGTATCGTCCTTAGTTGTTTTTGCTTTTGGTCTGATGCTAATAAAATTTCAAAACGATACAAAGGTAGTTGTTGATGAACCGCAAGTCACTTTAGAAGTGATAAAATTTGTGCTTTGTTTTGCCTTTTTAGTAGTCTTTTTTAAAGTTTTTTCATTTGTAAAATCTCGAAGTATCCTAATTGGAATATTGAATGTTTTACTATTTTTCATCATCCTTTTTGTAGTTTTTATGCTTGTGGAAGATAATCTGCAATATTTGAGCGAAAAATTAAATCCACTTTCTGTAAAACAGTGGACCGAAAATGGCTATTTACCTCCTGAAGAGGAAATGTCCGATTCGTTCTTCTGGTTAATCAGCAGTTGCTTAGTGTTTGTTAATGTTTTGTTGCTGAACTTGTTACCAACCAATTCATCTATTAAAAGGAAAGTCGGCATTCTTTAAACCTATTTTTTATGTTAAAAAAACTTCAGCTGATTAAAGTTTAAAAAAATAATCTTGTCCCAAAATATTAACTTTTAAAAAAAATGAATTTAGTTACAATCCGAGTTTTACTTCTTTGCTTAATTCCGATTGGTATTTTTATTTTGATCAAAGTGATTAAAATATTTAAAAAATCTTTCAGTGGTGCTGTTATTTCAGAGATTGCTTTCTCGGAAAACGGTGGGCAATTTTCGATTGAAAAAGCTGGCTATTTCTCGGTTTGGCAAAAAGGTCAAATGTTTAAACGTACACCAGTTGACAAATTCAAAGTTTGCATTTACGATGAATCAACCAAAGAAGAAGTAGACTTAAATATCTCAGTATTACGACCTCAAATCAATGACTTTTCAACTGGTCGAATGGAATTGTACAGATTTTATGCACCTATTGGAAATTATAAAATTGAATTTCGGCAAGGAAGCAATATTTCAAAATTGGAAAGTTTTATCGGCGGTTTGATGCCGCTTCAACCTGTCGACTTATCAAAATACAGCATCCAAATAAGAGAATCGCAACCTCAGTTTCTGACAGCCTTAGCAATTCCGTTGGGGATAATTGGGTTTGCGGCGGTCATTTGTGGACTTGTTTTTTGCCTGTTGGCAGATCAATTGTTTAATTAACAAAACAGAATTCTAAGAGGAATTTTGTTGTCAGCTGAGGTTAATTTTTCAGCTTAAAATTGTTACTATTTATTAGAATAAACTTGAAACAAACGAGCACTTTTAACTAAATTAAATTTTTAGAAAAATGAAAGATCATTCAAAATTGGAAATCGAAATAAATGATGCGAAAGATATTCAATTTTTAAAAGATAAAAATCTTGATGAAGTTGAAGATCTTCATTTGCATATCTATAAGCTAATTTCGCTTCGGTTTATAAAAAACTTTAAGAATCTAAAAAGCCTTTTGGTAGGTGGAAGTGTCAAAGATTATGCGCCAATTTCGGATTGTATTTCTTTAGAAAGTTTATACATTTCGACGAGTGGTGCCATTAATGATTTAGATTTTATAAAGCCGCTTTCTATTAAAGATTTGAGGTTAGAAAGTTTTAGAACAAAATCAAAAGACTTTTCGATTCCGAATTTAGAAAGCATGGAAAGCTTAGAGATTTCGTCAGTGTCGGCTATTGTTAATTTGGATTTTTTGGAAGATTTCACCAGCCTTAAGCGATTGTCTCTCTTTAATTTGCAGTCAAAAGAATTATTTGATTTTTCAAAACTAAAAAATCTGGAAGTTTTAGAATTAACAAATATGTTTCATTTAAAAAACTTTCAAGATCTTAAAAGCCTTCAACAACTTGAGGATTTGAGAATCCATCAATTTTACATCAATCGTCAAATAAAAATAGACGTTAAAAAAGAACTATTAAAAGTCATTAGCGATCTCGAAAATGTCAAAAGTATATCCTTAACAATTAATGACGAACGTTACAACAAGGATGATTTGAAAGCAATGTTAAAATAAATTTTTTACTAAAATTACTTAACTGATTAAAATTTTTCTTTCTTATTTTTAATCAAAAGCAAATCAAAAACTAGAAGAATTTTAGATCATTTTTTTAATGCAACATATTGATTTGTTAAACGGATAATTTGTGTTTAAGCCAACGAAAGAACATTAATATGAAACTACAGTTTTTACTCTTTGCAATTTCATTAGTTTTAGCGAGTTGCAATAATGATCATCAAAAAAGGCTTGTCGAAGATCCAATATTACAAAAGGCTGAATCCTACGGTTTTACAAAAAGCTATAACGCATGTGTCGGAGCAAAAGGAAAAGAATACCAAGATTGCATCAAATCTTTGCCCACACTTTCCTCCGTTGAAACCAAGAAATATTATGATGCATTGATCAAGAATAAGTTTATAATAGGTTCTGAACTCAGTTTGAAAAAGAATTTTGATTGCGAGAACGAGAAAACAGTCTCATTCCAATGTCCAAAGTGCCATGATACGTATTCTATATCAATCGCAGAAAGAAGAGACGAAAAGCATGGAATAATTTATGACATTATGCTTAAAAATAGTGAAGCTAAGGTGGTAAGCTTTATTGGTTTAATTTCTGCTGATGAAGGGAATTGTTTTCTATTTTTAGATCTTGATGGTGACAATATCCCAGAAATCATATCGCTTTCTAGCGCATATTGGGCGAATACCAATAATTATTATTTTGATATTTATTCAATCAAAATGCCTTCGCATTGATAATGCTTTTTTTGTTTTAACCTTGTTAAAATTGGAATTTCATTGTTGAAAAGCTTTATTTTTTTAATCAATTTTGTATTTTAGCTTAAACGCGAAACACAGAAATTTAGATTTACAAACACAAAAATATATTATAATGGGATTTGATATTAGCTACCATCCGATTTCGGAAACAGAGATTAAAAATTGGTATTTTGACACACTCGCAACGCCCGCCAGAATTCCAGAGCTTGCATCAGAGTATAAAATTGATGATTTTTATAAATCTAAATTTTTTGAGTTAATCTCGGTTGCCTTGGGAGTGCTACCTACTCATCATTTTGAGAAAACACATGGGTATTTCATTGCAGTTACTCAAGGTTTTTTTAGAACATATTATTATACAAGAGGTTCAGCATTTTCGTTTTTAATTGAAGATAAACCGAGCTTTAAAAACTATACAAAATCTTGGCAAGATATCGTCGACTTCGAAATTGAAAATCCTGTACATAATAAGATTTTTGAAAATTACTCGTCTGGCGTTTATATTCCTGCAGATAAGGTTGTTGCTTTGTTGTCCGACTACGAGACCAATGCACATGTAAAAGAAGAACTGGATTCTTTCTTTTCTGATGGACGGATTGATGTCTTTCTAGCAGCTTTAAAACATAGTAAAGAACTAGGCGCGGGATTGTTGGAAGCAACAGAAGTGGTGGAGCCAAATCCTTTCGAAATGGAGAAGTCGATCAGTTATTCTAATCTGTTCAATTGTGATAAAGAAGGCGTCTATCTTTACATTGATGCGGCAGCAGAGCAAATGCGCGAAATTGAAAAAGCACATAACCTAAAACAAGGCGAGATTTCTCAAAATGCAGACTATGTAAAAATAAATGTTGAAGCACCCGAAAAGCCTGAAAAGAAAAGCTTTTGGCAAAAACTTTTTGGGAAGTGATAAAGAGAACAATATATTTTTGTATAAACTCTCAAACTGTTTTAAAAACCAGATTAGATTTCAAAAATGAGATAATGTGAATTGTATTTAGTATAAATATAACTATTTATTAATGTTGAATATATTTAATGATTTGTCGTTCTTTTTGTATTGTAAAGTAAGTTATTTTTGCTTTTTTTGTGTAAAATTTCTAATTATATGCATGTTGCTATTTGAAATACTGATTGATTTGGTATCTAATTATGTGAAATGTCATTTTTATTTTTAGTTAAAAATTTAAATGTTTGTTTGATGTTTCTGTAATTTTGCATATCCTTTTTTCTCAGGCAATGACTACTTCAAAATTTTTTTTTCTGGTTTTTTTATCTTTTGTGACTTTTCCCTTGGCACAACAAAAAACAGATGCGGCAAAAACTAAAAAATATGAGTATTACAAAAAAATAATTAATACGACTTCCGCTAATTATGATTATAATGCATCTGCCTTACTTCATAATGCGCAAACAGATTCCGAAAAATCTTTCGCAAATTTTATTATAAGCACTGCAAAATTTAAGACGGGGTTTTATATGCAGGCTATTTACTATGCAGAAGCTGCAGAAAAATTAGCTGACAAATCAAATCCTAATAGTCTGCAACTTGCTTATAAGAATGTTTTGGTAATGGCATATCGCAGAGCTGGGCTAATAACGCAGTCTGATGATGCATGGAAAGATTATCTTGAACTTTTGAAAAAAGCTAATAATCCATATAAAGAAGCAGACTACTATTACAATCTTTCTAAGATTTATGATATTGATGCTGAATATTGTGAAGCTTCAGAAGCTCGAAAAAAATACCTGAGCTTGGTACCACTTGAAGTACAGAAAACCGATTCAGATTTCATTTTTGCTGTCTATGCGCAAAATGCATTTACTCTTATGAAATGTGGTGAAATAGATGATGCTAGAGAAAGTATCAAAAAAGCTGACGAAACTATTAAAGACTTAAATACTAGAAAAAATACATCACTCTTTGAAATTTATGAATTAGCCCAAGCTTTATTGGCTATGAAAGATGGTGAAAAAACTGAAGCAAAAAAGTATTTTGCAGAGGCTTATGAGCAATCTAAAAGAAAAAATACGATTGCCTCAACAAAGCTCATTTTAAAAGAGCGACTAGCGGCGAAATTAGATTCTCCAGAAAGTCAAGTTGCTTTTTTGGAAGAGGTTGAGCAAATTACCCACAACGAAACAATTAGTATTCGTACACTTGCAAAATATGAGACTTCAAAATCAAAAAAAACAATCCAAGCTGAGAAAAATAAAAATACTGTTTGGCTTATTGTTATTCTCTTCTGTTTTTTTGGTTTAACAGGTTTGGTTTATTACAATCGAATGAAACGTAAGAAACTCATTATTGCCTACAAGGAAATTATTGCAGGTTTAGAACAGAAAAAACTTGTCCAAAATGAAGTTCTGGTATCTAATACTGAAAAAATTAGAGAAATTGAAAACGAAGATCAAATTGTCAAGCAACTAAAGTCTTTAGAGCAAAGGAACTTTTTTACTGCCCCAAATATTTCTGCTACATGGCTAGCAGCAAAGCTTAATATTACCACAAAAAAATTAAGTTTCCTTTTGAAGAAATATTATGATCAAGATTTTTATGGTTACCTTAATGATTTGAGAATAGATTATTTTATGACTTTGTTAAGAGAAAATCCGCAATACCGTAAATATAAAATTGCGGTTCTCGCAGAAATGTGCGGTTATAATTCTTACAGTCAGTTCGCCGTTAATTTCAAAACTAAGACCAAAATTTCTCCATCTCAGTTTATTACTTTGTTGGAAAATGAAGACAAATAAGCTTAAGTTTTCTATTAAAAATATCATTGAAAACAGTTATATATTTAAAATTCGGTTTAAACTAATTTCCCAATCCCTAGTAAGTGTGTTTTTGCATTTTACAATTTTGAGTATATGATAGTCAGTTTGTTAGTGTTTTATTAGAGATTAGGGTTGGTGCTTATCCTAATGTGTTTAGCTTTTATTTAAAACTAAATTAGCTTCTCTTTGTACAAAGAATCTGGATAGGATTTTAAAAACACAAATGAGAATTTTAATTACGAAAAACAATAGCAAAACATTTTTTAGGAAAAGTGTATGCAGCTATATTCTGATTTTTCTTTTCATTTCCATCTGTATTCAAGCGCAAATTTTTGATAATACTACTTCTGTTGATAATACTACTTCTGTAATTTATATTTCTGAAGGAGCATCAATTATTGAAAACTATGATCAACAACATGATCCAATTTCAAAACCAGAACCTGGTAAGCTTTATATTTCTAAAAATACTGTTTTATCTACTAATGAAAAGTTACTTTTTGCTGATGTCGTTAAAATTGATGGTCAAAACGTAAATGTTAAGCGTGTTAGTAAGGAAAAAACGATTGTAACTAGAAATAAAAAACAATTAAAAAATGAAATATTAAAGCCAGTTCAGAAAACCGAATTATGCTTGACATGTTACAATTCTGATTCAAGCATTAGTATTGATTATCAGGAGAAGAAAATAATTGGATCAATAACGAACATCCAAATAAAGAGTACGCTAGCAAAGATTTTTAATTTAAAAGAAAAAATAGTTAGCGATTATTTGTTTGTTTTCTTTTTTGATGGACATGCGCTTTATAGTGCTAATAATTCTAATCATTTTTCAATTCGACCTCCTCCAGCTAGTATTTAGCTTATATCGTTTTCAAAAATTAAAAAATAAAATTTCAAAGATTAAAAATTTCAAAATGAAGAAAAATATTATCATTTTAAGTACAATACTAATTTCTGGTTTGAGCTTTTCTCAAACAGGTGTTAATACTTGGAACCCCCAAGGAGTTTTCAATATTGATGGTGCAAAAGACAATCCAACATCAGGTTCTGGGCATACAGCAGCTCAACAGTTAAACGATGTAACAGTTTTGGCTAATGGGAATACTGGTATTGGTACAATTAATCCTTCTCAAAAATTAGAAATCCAGACTGGAGGTACTGCTACTGCTCCAGTAACAGGTCTTAAACTAGTGGATGGTAATCAAGGCAATGGATATGTTATTACCAGTGATGCTAATGGCGTTGGAACTTGGAAAGCGATTGCTTTACCAGGCATAAAAGGAACTTTTGGTGGTGGTAAAATCGCATCTGATAAAAATACGACGGGCACAAACTATAAGGACAGTGGAGCTTATATTACTTTACCTAAAGGAACTTGGTCTGTTAATTTTGGAGCAACTCTTATTTCTCCAATGACCGGAACAGGGAAATTCTGGATCCATGCTCGTGTGACAACTGACAATACTGATCTTAATAACACAAGATCAAATGGCGTTAATGCTGTATTACCAGGTGGAGCTACACTTTGCGCGGGAAATATTTTTAGCAGCTACAATATGATACAGGGTTCCAAAGTATATACTGTAACAGCAGATAGCGTGACACTTTACATCTTTTTTGATAATACAGATGATACAACGCAGCCTTGGACTTTTAGTCCTGGCAACTGGGAAAATTATCTTTATGCAACAAGATTAAACATCAACTAATCAATTTTAATACAAATGAAAAATAATATTACTAAATTTTATACAGCCTCATTTTTTATCTTACTATCTGGATCTGCGATGGCTCAGGATGGACGTGTGGGTATCAACACATCAACACCAGCAGCAACGCTAGATGTAGTTGCATCTCCTAACATTTCTACAAGAGTTGATGGTTTTATCGCACCTCGTCTAAAAGGGTCCGAATTACAAACGAAAGATGCTTTATATACTCCAACACAAGAAGGTGCAATCGTTTATGTTACTGAAGCATTAACAACGACAACAGATAAGACAACCAATGTTACATCTATTGGTTATTACTATTTCGATAAGACACAAGGTACAGCCGGTCGTTGGATGAAAATAGCTAATCCTGCTGCAGCTACAGCTTATCAAGAACCGTGGAACATACAAGGAACAACAAATCCTTCGACAGCTAATACAGATGCAATCTATCAAAATAACATCGTAGCTATTAAAAAGCAAACAGGTATTGCAGGTGCAGATCTGGATGTTTTAGGTGCAATAAGAGGAGGTAACGCTTTAGTTTATTCAAGTGGGACAACCCCAGTAGTTGTTGGAAATAATTCAATTGCTGTAGGAGATGGAAGCTCAGCTACAGGAGATAATACAGCCGCATTCGGTTATCAAACAACTTCTGCTGGAGTAAGCTCCTTTGCTGCAGGTTATCAAAATACAACAAAAGGGCTATATAGTATAGTTGCCGGAAAAGGAAATACATTAGGAACTGGGAATGTCACAACAAGTGGATATTCAAGTTCAGTATTTGGAGAAGCCAACCAAGTTAACCATATCCTTTCTTTTGTAAATGGATATGGGAACAAATTAGTTGGTGCTGATGGTCAAGCAGGTACAAATTTTGTCTCTGGTGACTCAAACGAATTAATTGGTAATTCGAGCTGGAATTTTGTTACAGGGCGACTTAATAAAGTTTCTAGCGAGACAACTTTTACCTCTGGATCAGCCAATACTGTATCTGGGAACGGAGCTGTAGCTATTGGTTCTAATCTAATTAGTGATAATAATGGACAGATTTCTTTAGGAAAAAATAACTTTAGCTTCCCTAATGCTTATTTAACAGTGGGTAACGGAGCAAATGCATCGACTAGAAGCAATCTGATTGCCGCAGTTGTGGATCAAACGAATGCGACAACATTAGCGAACTCTTGGGTGGCAATTGGCAGTAACAATGCTATACCAGATAGGTTAAACAATACAATAAAGCTAAGAGTCTATGGTGGTATTCAAACTGCTGCGAGTACTTATGCCGATTATGTATTTGAAGACTACTTTACTGGAAATTCTGCAATTAAACCAGAATATAAATTTAACTCACTTTATTCTGTTGAAAGTTTTGTTAAAGAAAATCACCATTTACCAGGTGTAACATCTATAAAAGATTTAGAAAAAACATCAACTGGTTATGCTTTTGACCTGACTCAATTATCAACACAGACATTGGAAAAAGTGGAAGAATTATATCTTCACACAATCGAACAACAGAAGCAAATTGATGAGCTAAAAGAATTGGTTAAAACGCAACAAACTCAAATTAACCAGCTTTTATCTAAATAATTTTTGAAGTAGAAAAACATATTCTGCTAAAAAGTACCTAATAAAGAATCCGTATCACAACTAATGTGTACGGATTTTTTTTATGAGCTTTATTGCATTTCGATGTCATATTTTTTATAGTGAATATATTCAAAATACAGCATTAAGAGTTATGCTGCATTTTATTTTTTTCAAAATAAAAAATCTACCCTCATGTCAGCATTTCAGCTTTAGTGACTTGAATGTCTATAAGAGAACAATCACTATCGACCCAGATGTGGCAGCGGTTAACGTTCAAAACCGTGTGACAACTATTTTGGACGAACTTCCCGAAGAGGTTATTCGTGCTGGTGTAACCACCGAAAAGGAGGTGAACAGTATGTTGATGTATCTTAATATTACTTCCACGGACGAAAGTCAGGACGAGCAATTTATTTACAACTTTACAGATATCAATGTTCTTCAGGAACTAAAACGTATTGACGGTGTTGGACGTGCCGAAATTATGGGTCAAAAAGAATACTCGATGAGAGTTTGGCTGGATCCTCAAAAAATGACGGCGTACAAAGTTTCTGCGGAAGATGTGGTGAAAGCTTTACAAAAACAAAATATCTCTGCAGCTCCAGGAAAAGTTGGCGAAACTTCAGGTAAAACCAATAGCCAACTTCAATATGTTATTAAATATACGGGGAAATTCTTCCAACCAGAGCAGTACAAAGAAATTCCGATTCGGTCGGATGCGAGCGGAACGATTTTAAAATTAAAAGACATTGCTGATGTAGAATTCGGAGCGATGAACTACGGAATGGTTTCCAAAACCGATGGTCGTCCGTCGGCATCGATTATGATGAAGCAACGTCCAGGTTCCAACGCATCGGAAGTTATTAAAAATGTAAAAGAGAAAATGGCGGAGCTAAAAGAAACCTCTTTCCCACCAGGAATGGAGTTTAATATGGCTTACGACGTTTCGCGTTTCTTAGATGCATCGATTAGTGCGGTTTTAATCACGTTGATTGAAGCCTTTATTTTGGTAGGAATTGTGGTGTACATTTTCTTGCAAGATTGGCGTTCGACTTTAATTCCTGTTTTAGCCGTTCCAGTCGCACTTATCGGAACTTTTGCGTTCATGCAAATGTTGGATTTCTCCATTAATTTATTGACCTTATTTGCGTTGGTTTTGGCGATTGGTATTGTCGTCGATAACGCAATTGTCGTCGTAGAAGCCGTTCACGTAAAAATGGAAGAAGGCATGGCACCTTTGCCTGCAACTATTGAAGCAACAAAAGAAATTGCAGGCGCTGTTATTGCGATTACGATTGTCATGTCGGCGGTGTTTATTCCAGTGGCATTTTTGGATGGTCCAGTCGGAGTTTTCTATCGACAATTCTCCTTGACTTTAGCGATTAGTATCGTGATTTCGGGAGTTAATGCTTTGACGTTGACACCAGCTTTGTGTGCCATTATTCTTAAACCTCATAACCACGAGAAAAAGAAAAATATCGTCGATAAATTCTTTTCAAAATTCAATCAAGGTTTCGAAAAACTGACTAATGGTTACACAAACATTCTTTCAAAATTTGCGACCAGAACGAGTGTTACGTTTGGTGTTTTATTTCTTTTTATAGGTTTAATGGTGGTTACCGCTAAGTTTTTACCATCAGGATTTATTCCAATGGAAGACCAAGGTATGGCTTACGTAAGTGTTACAACGCCGCAAGGTGCAACGGTTGAGCGTACCGAAAAGGTTTTGGATGAAGTCACAACTATAGCAAAAAAAATTGAAGGTGTCGAAAACGTAACCACTTTGGCAGGTTACAGTATCGTTACCGAAATCGCAGGTTCGAGCTACGGAATGGCGATGATTAACCTTAAAGATTGGAAAGAAAGAAATATTTCTGTAAACGACCTTATCGCCGACCTTTCCGAGAAAACGAAAGATATTTCGGATGCGCAGATTGAGGTTTTTGCACCGCCAACGGTTCCAGGATTTGGAAATACGAGTGGTTACGAACTTCGTTTGTTGGACAAAAGTGGCGGAAGCATCGAAAATACCGATAAAATCACGAAAGATTTTGTTAAAAAACTAAATGAAGCGCCAGAACTTCAAAACAACTTTACGAGTTTTGATGCCACTTTCCCGCAATATTTAATCACGATGGATTATGATATGGCAGCG
>NZ_JASLDS010000062.1 GCF_030151385.1 Soonwooa sp. | reverse complement strand
CTTTTTTTACCAATCCCAAACCTAATTGTAGTCCGGATTGACCTGCACCTACAATAGAAACTTTTCTTGACATATATAATATTTTGCTTATTGGTTTTTCATTAATTTTGACATCAAAGGATAGTGTTGCTCTGGTCCCATCGCACTGTAACCACCATCCACAACAATTTCTGATCCTGTCATATAGCTTGCATCACTTGACGCTACAAAAGCAACTGCATTTGCTACTTCCTCGCCATTCGCCACACGACCAAGAAGATTATAACCTTCCGTCACTTTGTCAGCATGCGCACGATCATTTTGTGTTAAACCTTCGAAAGGCCCAGACCAAACATGTCCAAGACGCACCATGTTAACACGGATTCCGTCTGGTGCATATTCCAGTGCTTGGGTTTTGTTAAGATGAAGCAAAGTTGCTTTTGACACTGGATATGCCCAACGTTCGATGTGTGGAAAAACACCTGAGATAGAACCAGTGTTCACGATAGAACCTTTAGTCGCTTTAAGATATGGACGCGCCATTTCTCCAAGAATCGCTGCTGCAACAGCATTTACATTAAGTGTATGCAACCAAGTTTCCCGCGTTGTTTTTGCACCTTCGTCGCCATAAGAAGCAGCATTGTTTACCAACACATCTAACTTCCCGAATTTATCAATAGTTGTTTTGATTAGATTTTCGCAATCTTCATCTTTTGTAATATCTGTATGTACAAAAAGCGCATTTTCGCCTAAAGTATTTTGTGCTTTAATTCCAGCTTCATCAGCAATATCCGCGATGACAACTTTAGCACCAAGGTCAATCATTTTTTTTGAAATTTCGTATCCGATAGAAGCAGCTCCGCCAGTTACGATAAAGACTTTATCTTTTAATTGAATCATAATAATGAATTTTCATATTAATATTTCGCAATGTTTGGGTTTTGCTAAAGTATAAAAATAAATTCAACATTGGTAAAATAAATTCAACAATTCAATATTTTTTTTATCAAATTTTAGCAAACGCCTGATTTAAAGGTAAATATTATTTAAATCAAAATTTATTTTCACTTTTTTAGATTTTTATTCATCATTATTGAAATCAATTTTATATTTTTGAATCAAAGTAAAAATCACCACCAAATCATGTTAGGAAAATTTAAGGCTGCAACGGTCCAGACCAGCGCGGTATATTTTGACATCGAAGCGACCATTGACAAAGCCTGCAAACTCATTGCAGAAGCCGCGAGCAATGGTGCCGAATTAGTAGCATTTCCCGAAGTTTTCATTTGCGCCTATCCTTATTGGAACTGGATTATGAATCCCGTACAAGGCAGCAAATGGTTCAAAAAACTATATGAAAATTCAATATCTGTTGATGATCCGCGTTTGCAAAAGCTTTTTGATGCAGCGAGACTTCATAACATTAATGTTGTTATTGGCATCAACGAAAAAGACAAGCGCAAAACCGGAACCATCTACAATACCAATTTGATTATCTCTAATGAAGGTCAACTTTTGGGTAGACACAGAAAATTGGTGCCAACTTGGGCAGAAAAATTAACTTGGACAGGTGGCGATGGCTCATCATTAAAAGTTTACGACACATCTGTTGGACCTTTGGGAACCTTAGCTTGCGGTGAAAACACCAATACTTTGGCACGTTTTGCTTTAATTTCTCAAGGCGAATTAATCCACATCGCAAATTACATCAGTCTTCCCGTTGCACCAGTGGATTACAATATGGCGGAAGCTATCAAAATCCGAGCAGCAGCGCATTCTTTTGAAGGTAAGCTTTATACGATTATTTCTTGTAGCACGATTAACGAAGATATTATCAAACTTTTTGAGGAAGAAAATCCAGAATGCAGAAATTTATTTAAAAGAGAAAATTCAGCATTTTCTGGCTTTATCGATCCTAACGGTCAGGTAATTGGCGAACCACTAATCGACAAAGAAGGTATTGCTTATGCCGAAATCGACTTATCTGCTTGTATCCAACCAAAACAGATGCACGACATCTTGGGACACTACAATAGATTTGATATCTTTGATTTTAAGGTGAATACAACACCGCAGACGCCTGCACATTTTTACGAAACAACCGAAGAACAAGACAATATTAAAAATCAAACTTATGGAAACTAATTACAGCGACGACATCTACGGAAGAGCGAAAGTAAAAGGCTCCGAAGAACTCGAAAAATATTACGACGAGCTAAAAGACATGGACACGGGCGCACTTTGGACCGTTGCCAACGACATCGAACCTTGGGAGCCACATACCATTTCGGCACCGATGTTTTGGAGTTACGAAAAGCTAAGACCATTTGTTTTGGAAGCAGCTCGTTTGGTAACGCCAAGTGAAGCTGGAAGACGTGTTGTCTATCTTCAAAATAAAAATAGAATTAAAGAAAAAGCCGCGGTAGGTTTACTATACGCAGGCATCCAAATTACGCAACCAGGCGAATTCACGCCAGCACATCGACATGCAGCTTCTGCACTTCGCTTTATTATGGAAGGCGCAAAAGGCTACACGATTGTTGATGGCAACAAAATAGAACTTGGCGTTCGTGATTTTGTTATCACACCAAATAGTGCTTGGCACGAGCACGGTGTTGAAAAAGATGGTCAAACTTGTATTTGGTTAGACGGTCTTGATATCCCAATGATTAACGCTTTCGAAGCCAATGATTACGCAGTTTTAGAAGAAGAAAAAGGCGGTCAAGATTTGTTGGTTGCAGAGAATTATTCACCAATGAGTTATTCTGGCGCTGGCGTTATTCCAATTGATAGAGAATGGAACAAGCCTTACTCGCCATTGTTTAAATATTCTTGGGAAAACACAAAAAATGCCATTCAGAATTTAGCAAAAGTAAGCGACGGAACACCTTACGACGGCTATATTATGCGTTATGCGAATCCATTAACGGGAGGACACCCAATGTTAACGATGGGCGCAACAATGCAAATGTTAAAACCTGGACAAAAAACCAAAGCGCACAAACATACAGGATCTTCAGTTTTCCAAGTGGCACAAGGCGAAGGCTACGTGATTATCGATGGTGTTAAATATGATTTTAAAGAAAAAGATACATTCTGCGTACCATCTTGGCTGTACCACGAATTCGCAAATACTTCCGAAACTGAAGAATTGTATTTATTCTCATTCAACGATTTTCCGACCGTAGAGAAATTAGGTTTTTACCAAGAAAAAGCACATCCAGAAGGACACCAGCAATTAAAATAAAATAGTAAATTATGAAGTTAGCAAGTTTTAGAAGTAGTATAGAATCAGAAATAAGATTAGGAATCATCGTTGACGACGTCATTATTGACATGGAATCTTGGGGCATCGAGCACGAGTTAGATTTACCATCAAACATGTTAGAATTTATCGATTTGGGACCAGCCGCCGTAAAAGCAGTTTCCGAAACTTTAAAAAACATTGATGCAAGAAGCCTTGTTGCAACCAGCATTCCTTTATCAACAGCGATTATTACTGCACCAATCCCAGCACCTCGTAAAAATATTTTCGGAATTGGACTTAATTATACCGAACACGTTGCTGAGTCTGCAAGAACATTAGACACTTCGAAAGAACTTCCGCAGAAATGCGTTATTTTTTCGAAACCGCCAACAACCGTAATTGGACCTGGCGATTCTATAAAACACAATGACCAAGTTACCAAACAAATGGACTGGGAAGGCGAACTTGCCGTTATCATGGGAAAAAAAGCAACGCACGTTTCTAAAGAAAAAGCTTTGGATTATGTGTTTGGATACACGATTATCAACGACATCAGCGCAAGAGATTGCCGTCGTTCGGGACAATGGATTGTGTCTAAAGGTCAAGATACTTTTGCACCGATGGGTCCTTATGTTGTCACCGCAGACGAATTAACAGATCCACATAATTTACAAATTATCACCAAAGTTAATGGCGTCGAAAAGCAAAATGGAAACACAAAATTCATGCTTTTCAATGTTAATGATATTATTGAAGACATTAGCGAAGTAATCAGCTTGGAAGCTGGCGACATTATCGCAACAGGAACTCCAGCAGGCGTTGGCGCAGGTCGCGAGCCTCAAGAATTCATGTGGCCTGGCGATGTTGTAGAAATCACCATTGACAAACTTGGAACTCTTAAAAATTACATTGTAAAAGCTTAATTATGTCTAAAAAATTGAATTACCGCATTGGACAGATTGTACCAAGCTCCAATGTAACGATGGAAACCGAAATCCCCGCAATGTTTCGTGGACGCGAAAGCATTTTTCCAGAACGCTTTACGTTTCACTCTGCAAGAATGCGCATGAAACACGTTACCAAAGAAGAGCTTGCGAAGATGGACGCCAATTCTGATGTTTGTGCTTTAGAACTTTCTGACGCTCATGTTGACGTCATGGGTTATGCTTGTTTGGTCGCGATTATGTCGATGGGAAAAGGCTACCATTGTGTTTCTCAAGAAAGATTACATCAAAAAACGGTGGAGAACGATTATCCAACACCGGTGGTGACCAGCGCAGGCGCTTTGGTGGAAGGTTTAAGAACTTTGGGTGTTAAAAACATCGCCGTTGTAGCACCTTATATGAAACCGCTTACACAAATGGTTGTCGAGTATATCGAAGACCAAGGCTTCACTGTTAAAGATTGGATTGCATTGGAAGTTTCGGACAATTTGGAAGTTGCTGCCTTAGATCCAGAAAATCTAAAAACAATTTATAAAAAACTAAATTTAGAAGGTGTTGAAGCAATTGTACTTTCAGCGTGTGTACAGATGCCATCCTTGCCGGCAGTTCAATTCGTGGAAGACGAAGCTGGAATGCCTGTTGTGACCGCCGCAATTTGCACCACTTATAGAATGTTAAAAGAACTTGGACTCGAAGCTAAAGTACCAAACGCAGGAACTTTACTTTCAGGGAAATATTAAAAAAATGAGGCTTTACTAAAAAATGTAAAGCCTTATTTTCATCATCAATTAAATGAAAACAAATTCCATACTTTTGTAGGAATTTAAAAACACACATGGAGGAAGGCAAAAAGAAACGAGGCATACAGTCGATTAATGTAGGATTCTCTATCCTAAAAGCATTAATGCAATCTCAATATCCATTACCATTAAAAGAAATTTCGGAGCAAATTGGTTTATCGCCAAGTAAGATTCACTCGTATCTTGTAAGCTTTCAGGAAGAGGAAATGGTACAACAAAATCCCGAAACTGGTTTTTACAGCTTGGGAACATCTTGTCTAAAATTAGGACTTTCTTACCTCGACCAATTCGACCTTACCGAATTGTGCAAACCTCACATGCGTCAATTAGCCAACGACCTTGGACATACTATCTTCTTGGGCGTTTGGGGAAATCGCGGTCCAACAATCATCTACAGACTAGACGGAACTTATAGCGAAACTTTGTTCGATTTAAGAATTGGAAGCGTATTACCGATTTTGACTTCGGCGGTTGGTAAAAACTTTGCGGCACATCTTCCCGAAAACCGCGTTATGCCATCGCTAATCGAAGAATTAAAAAGCAACAAAGGCGAACTAAATCTCGACGAAAATCTACGCAAGGTTGAAGAAATGTTAGCCACCATCAAAAAAGACGGCATCAGCCAAGGGCGTGCAGAAATGTTGTCCGATCTTACAGCGATTTCGGTTCCTATTTTTGACTTTTCCAATAACATGATTGCTGGTTTAACGATTATGGGAAAAATTGGTGGACTTGACGACCGCATCAATGGTAGCGCTGCCAAAATGCTAAAACAAGCCGCTTTCGAAATTTCACAAAAAAGAGGTTACAAAGTTTTGGAGCAGAATAATTAATAACAAAATTCATCAAGAAAAAATTCGTTCAGTTTCATGGGATTAGACAGCGTTGAGCTACTATTTCAATTTGAGAAAAAATTCCAGATTGTAATTTCTGATGAAGAAGCGGCAAAGTTATTCACACTCGAAGACGCGACCAATACAATCGCGCAACATAAGAATGTCACAAAAACAACTTGCTCGAAAATAGAAACAATTAAAACTGAAATTTTTGACACCTTAAAACAGGTTGCAACGATATTGAATATGTCACCAAATGACAAAATATCTTCTGTTCTAAATGCACATAATAAAGGAGCTTGGAACGCATTTGAGGAAGCAACCAAATACAAAATCAAGAAACCTTACTTTGATTCAAAATCAAAAACTTCAATATTATCTAAACTTCAGTTTTGGAAGCCAAATTACGATTGGAACGAATTAACAATTGAGGAATTTATTGACGGAATTTTAATTTTCAACTACGAATTGATTGTAGATTTTATCAACCCAAATGGCATTGACGAAATCTACATAGGCGTCGCAGGCTTAACAGCTGATCGAACGGGTATAGATGTTTATGATATTAAACCTTTTAAAAGTTTTACAAGAGATTTAGGAATCGACTAAATGATTAACAACAAAAATAACCTACTTCTCTTTCAAAACCTCCCAAGCTTCTTCGATATTATTTTGAAGCAAATAAGATTGGGCTTTTTTATGAATTTCAGAATCGCTTGAAAATTCTGCTTCTGGAAGAATATCGATATTAGCCAACATTCCTAAATCATTTCCTGTAAAGACTTTGCTGGTTTTAATTTCGTTGGGAAGCAAATCAATTCCGATGTTTTGGTTATTCGGACGCGGAACTTTAAAAAGACTTTGCTCATTACTTCGAGAATACCAATCGCCACCAAGACGCGCCACCAAATCTAATTTTACTTGGTCAATTTTTCCGTTCTCGCCAAAGCATTCATCTTTAACATGAACCTTTAGAACCTCACAAATAACAAGACTACCTGCACCACCATTTTCACCAAGAGGTTTTACTTCTAGAACTTTACATTCAAAATTCACGGGACATTCTGCAATCAATTTTGGCTTCACCAAATCTGCTTCCAAAGTCGTCAAATTCACTTTTTCAAACTCATTAACTTCGCGACCAAAAGGTGCCGACGCCAACGAAATCTGCTGAACGATGTCAAAATTTACAATTCCAACGACAACTTCCTGCGTTTCCAAAATATTGTGAAGCGTATCTTTATTCGGGTTTTCTTTTCCTTGACGCAAAGGCGAAAAAATAAGAATCGGCGGTTTTGCGCTAAACATATTAAAAAAGCTAAACGGCGACAAGTTGATATTCCCTTCCGCATCAATCGTCGACGCCAAGGCAATCGGACGAGGCGCAATGGCGTACTTCATAATATCTTGCATTTCGTAAGTCGAAATCTCAGTTGCCGCAAAACTTTTCATGCTATTTTTCAGTTTAGTTTAAAAGCCCAAGTTCGCAATAAAAGCTTTAATACACAAAAAGCTTCGCAAGATTTTGACGACAAAAATTTATTTAAATCCTTATCCAAAGCGCACAAAAAAAGCCATCGAAAACGACAGCTTTTAAACCTTTTATTAAATTTTATTCTCGATAAAATTTTTCTACATGTCACTTCGAAAAATCACTAGAATCGACGAATTTATTTTAAAACCTAAAACATATTTATTCTATGTTGTCAATCTTGGCTGAATAAGTTTTGCGACTGTCGCTGTCCATCCTGTTTGATGCGAAGCGCCAACGCCACGACCATTATCACCGTGGAAATATTCATAGAACAAAATATAATCTTTAAAGTTTGGATCTTTATTCATCTTTTCGTTACCGCCGTTAAAGGCACGATTTCCATTTTCATCTTTTAAGAAAATACTGCAAAGTCGACGCGACAGATCTTTAGAGATTTCGTCAAGATTACGCTCCACGCCACTTCCTTTAGGATATTCGATTTTCAAACTATCACCATAGAAAAAGTGAAAACGTTGCAAACTTTCCACAATCAAGAAATTAATCGGAAACCAAATCGGGCCTCGCCAATTGCTATTCCCTCCAAACATTCGACTGTCACTTTCCGCAGGCGTATAATACACAACATAATCCCGTCCATCCACATTGAAACTAAATGGTGTATTTTCATAAATCTTCGACAAAGCACGAATTCCGTAATCACTCAAAAACTCAGCTTCATCCACCATTCTACTCAAAACTTTTGACAATCTGGTTTTGCGCATAATGCTCATCAAATGTTTGTTACCTTCACCTTCAACATACCATTTTGACACCAGCTTCGTCAGGTCAGTTTTGTTACGCAACACCCAATCCATTCGATTTTTGAAGTTTGGCAACTTTTCCAAAAGACTATGTTCAATAACCTCAACTGCAAACATTGGGATAAGACCAACAATACTTCGCAGCTTTAAGTTAACACTATTTCCGTCTGACAATTTCAGCAAGTCATAGAAGAAACCATCTTCCTCGTTCCAAAGCCCAATATTATCTTCTCCCAAATTCTCCATAGCTTCGGCAATGTATAGGAAATGTTCAAAAAACTTAATCGCCATATCTTCGTAGACAGGATTGTAAGTCGCTAACTCCATCGCAATACGCATCATGTTAAGCGCATACATCGCCATCCAACTCGTTCCGTCCGCTTGCTCCAAAGTTTGACCAGCCTCCAATTCCATATTGCGGTCAAAAGCACCAATATTATCAAGACCTAAGAAACCGCCACCAAAAATATTATTGCCGTTAACGTCTTTTCGGTTAACCCACCAAGTAAAATTAAGCAACAACTTTTGGAATACATTTTCTAGGAAGTAAAGATCAGCTTTACCATTATGTTTTTCATCGATTTTAAAAACCCTGAAAGTCGCCCAAGCATGTACCGGCGGATTAACATCACTAAAATTCCATTCATAAGCTGGCTGTTGACCGTTAGGATGTAGATACCATTCTTTAGTCAACAACATCAATTGGTTTTTCGCAAAAGACGCATCTATAACACTAAAACTCACACAATGAAACGCCAAATCCCAAGTCGCATACCACGGATACTCCCATTTATCAGGCATCGAAATCACATCTTTATTATGCAGATGTGGCCAATCAGCATTTCGAACAAAACCTTGTCGTTCTACAGGATGATTAGGATCACCTTTTAGCCATTTACCAACATTATAATGATAGAATTGCTTATTCCAAAGAAGTCCCGCGAAAGCCTGTCGTTGCACATTTTTTTCGTCCTCGTCTTTTATTTCTTGTTGAATGCCTGCGTAGAAATCATTCGCTTCTTGAATTCTATTATTGAACTGACCTTCAAAATCCCAAAAAGCATCATCCATAATATGTGGCGACAATCGGAATTCAAAAGTTTTATTGCCTTTCGCTGGAATCAATTCTTCACAACGGAAAGCCGCTTTTGTCCCCACGCGATTTGGATTTACAGAAGTGCCACCTCGTAAGACATAATCATTAATGCCGTCTTTATAAAACTTACCAGAAGCCGCTTCACCGAAAAGTTTCGGTCTATTAGTTTCATTATCACAAAAAAGCGGTTCTACATTACGATTTCTAGAGTACAATTTCTTTATCGATAGACTATCATGATGCACATCAATTTCTGCATCTTTCGAAAAACCTAGACTAGGCTTGTAAGCATTATAACCCCAAGACCAATTATTACGATACCAAAGCGTTGGCAACACCACCAAAGGCGCATCATTGTCGCTTCTGTTGTGGACATCAACCCGAACTAAAAAATCGTCGACGCCAACTTTCGCATATTCAATAAAAATATCAAAATAAGCATCGTTATCAAAAACGCCAGTATCAAAAATCTCATACTCCATTTCCTTGTTAGACCGCTGACCATTAGTCGCTACCAAATCATCGTAAGGAAAAGCATTTATCGGATATTTGTACACCATTTTCATGTAGCTGTGCGATGGCGTATTATCAATATAATAGAAAATCTCCTTTATATCCTCGCCGTGGTTACCTTGGTAATTGCTTAATCCAAAGAAGCGCTCCTTAATCATTTTGTCATTTTTATTCCAAAACGAAAGCGCAAAACACATCATTTGCTTATCATCAGAAATCCCTGCAATACCTTCTTCCGCCCAACGATAGGTCCAACTTTCGGCGCGATCATGCGTCGTATAACCCCACGCATCGCCATTGCTACTATAATCTTCTCGCACATTTCCCCATTGGCGGTGGCTCACATACGGTCCCCACTTTTTCCAATTAGGATTATTGAGTTTATCTTGTTCTGTCATATAATTTTATTTCTGAGACATTTCAGATTCTTTTTTAGGAGCATCGAGATTGTTGAGTTCTTAGAAATCAAATCCCGCTGTCACTACTCGCTATTATATTTTTTTCAAAAAATATAATGAGCTCAAACACGCCGTTCTATCCGTGCTATATTTGAAGATTTGTCATTCTTTTGACTATCCAAAAGAACCCACCCTAAAAGCTAAAAACTAAATACTGTTTTCTCTTAACCGTTATCCGCAAAACTTTCTAAACTCGACATTCCACCATCGATGTAGATACTTGCTCCTGTGATATAATCTGAAAAGTCGCTTGCTAAAAATACTGCTAAATTTCCAATATCTTCTGCTTTTCCTATTCTATTATAAGGTATTAAAGTCATCAATGCTTTAAAAGAAGCTTCGTTATCCCAAGCCGATTTGTTAATTGGCGTTTGGATGGCACCTGGACAGATATTGTTAATTCGGATTTTATCTTTTCCATACTCCTGAGCCAAAGTTTGCATCAACATTCTCAACGCACCTTTACTAGAAGCATAGTTGGCGTGTCCAGCCCAAGGAATACTTTCATGGACACTACTGATGTTAATAATTTTCCCTAAAGAAATGGACTTATCATTCATCCCTCTTCTCAAAAATTCCCGAATCGCCTCGCGCGCACAAAGAAACTGACCTGTCAAATTCACATCAATAACTTTTTGCCATTGCGCCAAAGTCATATCAACAAATTTTGCATCTTGTTGTAATCCTGCATTGTTCACAAGAATATCGACGGTTCCATAAGTTTCAATGGTCTTTTGGAACATCGCCTGCACTTCCTCCTCGCTACTAACATCACACTGCACCAACATACCTCGTCCACCGAGTAACAATATTTCATCAAGAATTATCTGAGCCGCATCTTTTGAATGTTCCGAAGAATGATTAATAATCACAATAGCGCCAGAAGCAGCTAAAGATCGTGCAATTCCCTCGCCTATTCCACTGCTAGATCCGGTAATAATTGCAACTTGTCCGTTTAGGTTAATTTCCATCTGTAGTTATTTTAGAAATTTTTCTAATCAAAAACTGTACAAGAATTTTATCTTTTTCAAAAAAAACTCTCAGATTAAAAAAATTTAATTTCTATTTGAGCTCGTTTTAGTTTTGACCCAAAAATTTCCAAACAAACTCTTACATTCTACCAAAAGCCGATAAACACTAACAATTGTTAGCCGATAATTTTAAATTATTATTGCTTTTAACATTACAAAAACGATAATTTATTCTAAAATATTAAAATTTCTAGATTATTTTATTGAATTATCAAAATTTTTATATATTTGCACTACCGTTCATTCACATATTGAAAATGTTATCCAGAAAGGTTGAGGGACTAGACCCTGTGAAACCTTAGCAACCCTTTGCGAAAGCGAAGAAGGTGCTACGTTCTACCATGTATTTGGAGAGATAACAACTGAAGTTCTTTACTCAGCCATTCTTAGAGGCATTTTCAATGAAAAAAAATATTAAAGCATTGAAAAAAGAACTTTTAACTACAGACATTAAGTACAAATCCTTTTCAGGAAAGAATTTTGACATCCCTTTAAGCTACGAGGTATTCGGAAAAGCCCTTGGTACCGCACCTATCGTATTAGTTAACCACGCTTTGACTGGCAACTCAACAGTTTCTGGAAGCAAAGGTTGGTGGAAAAACATTATTGGACCTCAAAAAATAATCTCGACCAAAAAGTACACTATCATTAGTTTTAATATCCCCGGAAACGGTTACAACAATTTCTTTATTGACAATTACGAAGATTTGACCACCAAAGATATTGCCGCAATTTTCTTACAAGGTTTAGAAAATCTAGAAATCAAGACACTACACAGCATCATCGGAGGTTCTTTAGGAGGCTCTATTGGCTGGGAAATGCTCGCCATCAATCCAAAAATCAGCGAAAACTTTATACCAATTGCTTCAGATTACAAAACCCACGATTGGCTAAACGCACAATGTCTGGTTCAAAAATATCTTTTAGAATCGCCAGAAAAACCTTTGGAAAAAGCAAGAGCACACGCCATGCTTTGTTACAGAACGCCAGAATCGCTTAATGAAAGATTTGATGACAAGCTAACAAAAGACAGCAGCAGGCGCGAATCCGAAGATTGGTTAATCTACCACGGAAAAAGCCTCAACGAAAGATTTAGTTTAAAAGCTTACAAATTGATGAATCATCTTTTGATGACAGTAGATACCAACGAAAAAGCTTTATCCAAAATAAAAGCAAGCATCAACCTCATTGCCATTAACACAGATTTGTTTTTTCCAGCGTCCGAAATCAAGAAATGCTACGAAAAAATAAAAACACATAAAAAAGATATTTTCTACGACGAAATTGTTTCTATCCACGGCCACGACGCATTTTTAATGGAATACGAACAATTGCAAGAATTATTAAAACCTATTTATTAGAACAAAATGACAGACCAAAATCCAATCAGTATATACAGAAAGAAAGCTTTAGTCAACTTTGAAGGCAAAGACTTTCTTGGACAAATCGGCATCGATTCCAGAATCTTCACAACACTTAATAAAGGCGGCATCAGTGTGGGCGTTATTTCACAACAAGCTATCGAAAACGGTGTTTCAGTTTTAGTTGACGAGAAAGATGCCGAAGACGCCGTGGCTTTACTTTCAAAGGAATTTCAAGACGAAAAATTATCTGGCGTTGTAAGCAATATTTACAGCATTGACAACCTTTGTGTTCTTGGATTTGTTTCGGAACAAAATGCAAAAATATTATCAGAGCTTCAACGCAATAAGATTTATCCTTTACTACTTAACCAAGTCTCTTCAACAGGCCGAGTGAATATTGTCGTAACAGATAACCAAAGCGAAATCACACAAAACATTATCGAAACAGAACTTTTCGGTAAACCAAAAGTTGTTCATTTAGCTTTAATCGGCCATGGAAATGTTGGTTCAACACTTATTGAGCAGATTTTAGATTCAGCTTATGACATCCTAAATCGAAAAAGAATTGACCTTAAAGTCGTTGCGATTTCGAATTCTAAAAAAATGGCTTTGAACAAATCTGGCTTTGGGAGCGATTGGAGACAAAAGATTAATTACTCGAATACAGATACCAACATCATGGAGCTGATTGATTACACAAAAGAGCACAACCTCGAAAACCTCATCGTTGTTGACAATACCGCAAGTCCAGCTTTTGTAAAAAACTATACCGAATTTGTTGAAAACGGTTTTGATGTTGTTTCTTCAAATAAAATTTTCAACACCTTACCTATTTCGGATTATCGAAATTTCAGAACGCAACTTGCAAAAAATAATAAAAAGTATTTGTATGAAACCAATGTTGGTGCGGGTTTGCCGTTGATTGATACGATAAAATTACTTCACCTTTCTGGTGAAGACATTACAAGAATCAAAGGCGTTTTCTCTGGAACACTAAGTTACGTTTTCAACCAATTTTCCGTTCGTGATGAGAAATTTTCAACCATTGTAAAAGAAGCAATGGACAAAGGTTTTACCGAGCCAGACCCTAGAGAAGACCTTTCTGGAAACGATGTTGCAAGAAAACTATTGATTCTCGCTCGTGAATTGGATTTAATCAACGAATTCGAAGACATCAACATCAAAAACTTAGTTACAGAACCACTTCTTCCAATTTCAAAAGACGAGTTCTTAACAAGAATTGATGAATTAGACGAAACTTTCCAAAAAATAAAAGACGAGCAAGAGCCAAATCATGTTTTGCGTTATGTTGGCGATTTACATGGAGATTTAAGGCAAGACAAAGGCAAATTGGATGTGAAACTAATTTCCGTTCCTGCCAATTCCGCTTTAGGACAATTAAAAGGTTCCGATTCCATTTTTGAAATCTACACCGAAAGTTACGGCGAAAATCCAATTGTCATTATGGGAGCAGGTGCAGGAGCAAAAGTTACTGCCCGTGGTGTTTTCGGTGATATTTTAAGAGTAAGTGAAACAAAGTAAGATTAATAGTTTTTAGAACTAAGATTGCAGATTTTTAATCAAAATAATATTAATCAGCACAATAGAAAGCCCCGAAGGGGCGTAATATCCTTAGCACAGGGTGAAAACCTGTGAAGAAAAACAATAACATAGGATAAACCCTGTAATTTAAAAACAAATCAAAAAAGCCCAAAGGGCTTAATTACCGTAACGCAGGACACAACCTTGCGACTATGATAGGCAAAAACTACAAGAAAACATGAGCACAGACAAAAATTTTGAAACCCTCGCCATCAGAACTCAAACCGAAAGAACGCAGTTCGATGAGCATTCAACGCCGTTATATTTAACGTCAAGCTTCGTATTTGAAGATGCTGAAGATATGCGCGCAAGCTTCGCCGAGGAAAAAGATAAAAATTTATATAGCCGATTTTCAAACCCAAATGTCACAGAATTCATCGACAAAATTACATTAATGGAAGGTGCTGAATCGGGGTATGCTTTCGCAACGGGAATGGCAGCAATTTATTCCACTTTCGCAGCTTTGTTGAGCGCTGGCGACCATATTGTCAGCTGTCAATCAGTGTTTGGCTCAACGCATACGTTATTCACGAAATACTTCCCAAAATGGAATATCGAAACATCGTATTTCAAAGCTGAGGACGCAGAGAATGTCGAAAAATATATCCAACCAAATACCAAAATTTTATATTTAGAATCGCCTACCAATCCTGCGATTGAAGTTTTAGATTTAGAATTTTTCGGTCAAATTGCGAAGAAGCACAATCTTATTTTCATCGTTGACAACTGTTTTGCGACACCATATTTGCAGCAGCCCATAAAATATGGAGCGGATATTGTCGTGCATTCGGCAACCAAGTTAATCGATGGTCAAGGTCGAGTTCTAGGCGGCGTGGCAGTTGGTAAGGCCGACTTGATTCGTGAAATTTATCTTTTTGCGAGAAACACGGGACCTGCGATGTCGCCATTCAACGCTTGGGTTTTGAGTAAAAGTTTGGAAACTTTAGCAATTCGTGTAGAAAAACATTGTGAAAACGCACTCAAAGTTGCCGAATTTTTAGAATCCCATCCAAATGTGGACTTGGTGAAATATCCGTTTTTAAAATCCCATCCAAGCTACGAAATCGCAAAAAAGCAAATGAAATTAGGCGGAAACATCGTCGCTTTCGAAATCAAAGGTGGCATCGAAGGCGGTCGCAATTTCCTCAACAAAATCAAAATGTGCTCACTTTCCGCAAACCTTGGTGATACGAGGACGATTGTTACACATCCCGCTTCCACAACGCATTCCAAGCTTTCAGAAGACGAGCGCAACGAAGTCGGAATCACGGCAGGTTTGGTGCGCTGCTCAGTCGGTTTGGAAAATGTGGACGACATAATCGCAGACTTAAAACAAGCCTTAGATTAAGATTTGAATATGATTTTTTAGGAGCATCAAGATTTCGGCTTCGAAAGAAAATTCCCACCCGCTTTCCGCTATATCTTTTTTGCTTTAGCCAACGAAGATCTAAAAAGAAAAATAAGTAAAAAGCAAAAAAGGATGCCGCTTCCATCGGGGCTAAATAGAAAATTTTCTCCCATGAAATCAAGAAAAAAATCAGAAGGATTTAATGAGAAACATAAAAAAAGAATTAATACCACGAGAATCCGAAGGATTCAACATTGCTAACCATAGATGTTGTCAATGGAAAAAAATAACACAGTGCGAATCCGAAGGATTCAATATCTATAACCATGGGTGAAACCCATGGAGAAGAAAAAAAGGATATGGGAATCCGAAGGATTCAACTATAATAGCCACGGGTGCAACCCGTGGAAAAAAAATAACACAAAACGAATCCGAAGGATTCAATATTCATAACCTTGGGTGAAACCCATGGGAAAGAAGGATTCAAAATTAATAACCTGAGGTACAACCCAAGGAAATAACAAAATAAAGAAATGAACAATTCAGACCAATTATATAAAGCTCTTTCAGAACGAATTCTCGTTTTGGATGGCGCAATGGGAACCATGCTTCAACGATATGGTTTCGAGGAAGAAGACTATCGGGGCGAACGTTTCAAAGATTGGAAATCTCCTGTAAAAGGAAACAATGATTTATTGTCTTTAACGCAACCACAAGCCATTGAAGAAGTTCACAGACAATATTTAGAGGCAGGCGCAGACATTTTGGAGACCAACACTTTTTCAGGGACAACCATTGCGATGGCAGATTACCACATGGAAGAATTGGTTTACGAACTAAACTACGAATCTGCAAAAATAGCACGTAAAGTCTGCGACAAATTTACCGCGCAAAATCCCGATAAACCAAGATTTGTCGCAGGTTCAATAGGTCCAACTAACAAAACTGCCAGTTTAAGTCCCGATGTTAACGATCCCGGATATCGAGCGATTACATTTGATGAATTAAGAATAGCTTACAAACAACAAGCAGAAGCTTTGTTGGACGGCGGTTCAGATATTCTTTTGGTGGAAACTATTTTTGACACACTAAATGCAAAAGCAGCACTTTTCGCTATCGACGAAATTGCAGAAGAACGCAACATTCGAATACCAATCATGGTTTCAGGGACGATTACAGATGCATCAGGTCGAACATTGAGTGGACAAACAGCAGAAGCATTTTTAATTTCGGTTTCGCATTTAGATTTGTTGAGTGTAGGTTTCAACTGCGCTTTGGGAGCTAAGCAATTGACGCCATATTTGGAGACTATTTCCAGCAACTCGGAATTTTTTATTTCGGCGTATCCGAATGCAGGTTTGCCGAATGCTTTTGGTCAATATGATGAAACTCCAGAACAAATGGCAGCTCAAGTTAAAGAATATGTAGACAAAAATCTTATCAACATTATCGGAGGTTGCTGTGGAACAACGCCTCCCCACATAAAAGCCATTGCCGATTTGGTGAAAGATTATAAACCAAGACCATTAAATGTAACAGTATAAAAATGTAGCAATGTAACGATAAATGCAAAAACCTGATTGGTAAACTGTCACATTGTTTCATTGGTAAATCATAATATGAAATATTTAAAACTCAGCGGATTAGAGCCGCTCATCATAACACCCGAAAGCAACTTTATCAACGTTGGTGAAAGAACCAATGTTGCGGGTTCCAAAAAATTTCTTCGCTTGATAAAGGAGGAAAAATTTGCGGAAGCTTTGGATATTGCCAGAAATCAAGTTGAAGGTGGCGCCCAGATTTTGGATGTCAATTTCGATGATGGATTATTGGACGGAAAAGCCTCGATGGTGAAGTTCCTCAACCTTATCGCTTCGGAGCCGGATATTGCGAGAATTCCGATTATGATAGACTCTTCAAAATGGGAAATTTTGGAGGCTGGACTTCAAGTTGTTCAAGGAAAACCTGTCGTGAATTCCATTTCGTTGAAAGAAGGTGAAGAAGAATTCATCAAACACGCAAAAGCTATAAAACGTTATGGTGCGGCGGCGATTATCATGGCGTTTGACGAAGTTGGACAAGCTGACAATTACGAACGAAGAATAGAAATTTCGAAACGTTCGTATGATATTTTGGTCAAAAAAGTTGGTTTCCCTGCCGAGGATATTATTTTCGATTTGAATATTTTCCCTGTAGCAACGGGAATGGAAGAACATCGTCGCAATGCGATTGATTTCATTGAAGCAACAAAATGGGTTCGCGAAAATCTTCCACATGTTTCGGTGAGCGGCGGCGTTTCTAATGTTTCGTTTTCGTTTCGTGGGAATGATGGCGTGAGAGAGGCGATGCACTCGGTTTTCTTGTATCATGCCATCAAAAACGGGATGAATATGGGAATCGTAAACCCGACAATGTTGGAAGTTTATGACGAAATCCCGAAAGAGTTATTGGAATTGGTAGAAGATGTAATGCTTGACCGTCGCGATGATGCCACCGAAAGACTTCTCGATTATTCCGAAACGCATAAATCAACAAAGAAAGAAAAAGTCGAAGATTTGTCTTGGCGAGAACTTCCTTTGCAAGACCGAATTACCCATGCTTTGGTCAAAGGAATCGACCGATTTATCGAGGAAGATGTAGAAATTGCCCGTCAACAAGCAGAAAAACCACTTCACGTTATCGAAGTTAATTTGATGACAGGAATGGGCGTTGTTGGGGACCTTTTCGGAAGTGGAAAAATGTTTTTGCCGCAAGTAGTAAAGTCTGCTCGTGTAATGAAGCGCGCGGTTGCATACTTACAACCATTTATTGAAGCTGCAAAAGATGGTAGCAAACCTACTAACGGAAAAGTTTTGATGGCAACCGTAAAAGGTGATGTTCACGATATTGGAAAAAATATTGTGAGCGTTGTTTTGGGCTGTAACAATTACGAAATCGTGGATTTGGGTGTGATGGTTCCTGCCGAAAAAATAATTCAGACTGCGATTGATGAAAATGTGGACGTTATTGGTTTGAGTGGTTTGATTACGCCAAGCTTGGACGAAATGGTGCATATCGCCGCAGAATTGGAAAGACAAAACCTTGATTTCCCTTTGATGATCGGTGGTGCAACGACTTCCAAAGCGCACACTGCGGTAAAAATTGACCCAAAGTATAAAAACACAGTTATCCATGTTAATGATGCTTCCAGAGCGGTTAATGTGGTGAGTTCTTTATTAAACAAAGAAAAATCCAATGTTTATGGTTTGGATTTGAAAAAAGAATACGAAGATTTCCGTGAAAAATTCTTGAATCGTCAAGTCGATAAAGAATATGTTTCGATTTCGGAAGCGCGGGAACAGAAGTTTAAAATCGATTGGGAAAACGAAAACATTTCGGTTCCGAAAAAATTGGGAATTACGATTATTGAAGACCAAAAGTTGGATGATTTAATTGACTTTATCGACTGGTCACCGTTTTTCAGAAGTTGGCAGTTGTTTGGGAAATTTCCAGATATTTTGACGGATGAAATAGTTGGTGAACAAGCAACAATACTTTTTGATGAAGCAAAATTAATGCTCAAAAAAATCCTTGAAGAAAAAAGTTTTAAAGCAAAAGGTATTTTCGGAATTTTCCCCGCAAACGCTAATGAACAAGACGATATTTTGGTGTATGACGAGAATCAAAATGTGATTTCAACATTCCGAACGTTGAGACAACAGCATAAAAAATCGGCTGGTAAAGAATATTTTGCTTTATCGGATTTTGTGGCACCGGAAAACATCGGTAAGCAAGATTATTTTGGGGTTTTCTGTGTTTGTACTGGTTTCGGAGCAGACGAATTAGCAAAAGAATATGAAGACCAAAACGACGATTACAATGCAATTATGGTGAAAGCTTTGGCAGACCGTTTTGCAGAAGCCTTTGCCGAATATCTGCACAAAAAAGTGAGAACAGAATATTGGGGTTATTCGGAAGACGAAACTTTGGACAACGAAGATTTGATTAAAGAAAAATATTTAGGAATTCGTCCAGCTCCCGGTTACCCTGCTTGTCCAGACCACTTGGAAAAATTGACAATTTGGGATTTATTAAAAGTGGAAGAAAGTATCGGCGTTAGCTTAACAGAAAGTTTGGCAATGTGGCCAACAGCAGCAGTTTCGGGATACTATTTCGGAAATCCTAAATCAAAGTATTTCGGGGTTGGAAAAATTTCGGAAGACCAATTGAAGGATTACGCCGAACGAAAAAATGTGGATATAGAATTTGCAAGAAAATGGTTAGCTCCGAATCTCTCGGATGTGTAATGAGTGTTTGGTTGTTGGTGCTTTGTTTTTGGATTTAATGAATAAAAACAAGATGAGTTCGGGCAAATAAAGTTAAACGAGGAAACTCTTTTTTAAACCTCTTAAAGGTAAACAAAAGCGTGATATTTAATAAAGAAATACAAGTTTGTTTCTGTTAAATAAAGGAAGTGGTTTTCTAAGTTAAAAGTGAATTAAACTTTGTTTTTCATTGTGTTAAAAAGTATAAATCAAAGCTAAATACTAAAAACCATAAACTAAATACTAAACGACAAACCGCGTAAGCGATGGTAGCGAATATCCTTTTTTTGGTGACTGAGCGGAGCCGAAGTCACCAAAAAAAGATAGTAGCGAACGTAGCGACCCGAGCGGCTGGAAAAGCTTGGCGAGGGATACGCCCAAATAAAAAAAATACTATGAAAGTAACAAAACATATTGAAAAAGCGAACGGAAAAACATTGTTTTCCTTTGAAATATTGCCGCCTCTGAAAGGGCAAAACATAAAGTCGATTTTTGATGGAATTGATCCATTGATGGAGTTTGACCCTGCATTTATCGACGTGACTTATCACCGTGAAGAATACGAATATATCGAGCGTCAAGACGGACTTTTGGAAAAGCGAGTGGTGAGAAAACGCCCTGGAACGGTGGGGATTTGCGCGGCAATCCAAAATAAGTACAAAGTGGATGCTGTGCCACATATTTTGTGCGGAGGATTTAGTCGTGAAGACACCGAAAATTTCTTGATTGATTTAGATTTTTTGGGTATTGAAAACGTGGTGGCACTTCGTGGAGATGCTGTGAAATCTGAGATTTATTTTAAGCCTGAGAAAAATGGACATGCTAATGCGAGTGATTTGGTGAAGCAGATTCAAGGTTTGAATTCTGGGGATTATTTGGATGAATCTTTGGAAAATTCTTGTCCGACCACTTTTTGCATCGGCGTCGCTGGCTATCCCGAAAAACACATGGAAGCGGCGAGTCTTTCGCAGGATTTGCAATATTTGAAAAAGAAAGTGGAAGCGGGTGCGGATTACATCGTGACGCAAATGTTTTTTGATAATGAAAAGTATTTTGAATTCGTTGATAAATGCCGTGAGGAAGGGATAAATGTTCCGATTATTCCAGGATTAAAACCTTTGGTAACGAAAAGTCAGTTGAGTATGATTCCGCACCGTTTTAAGGTGGATATTCCGAACGATTTGGTGATCGAAGTAGCGAAAAGTAAAGATAACAAAGCTGTAAAAGAAATCGGTATCGAATGGTGTATCCAACAAAGTAAGGAGCTTTTGGAAAGAGGCGCTCCCGTTTTGCATTATTACACGATGGGAAAAAGTGACATTACGAAGAGGATTGTGGAAGCGGTGTTTTAGGAAAGCATTTAGCTATTGGCTATTGGCTATTGGCTATTGGCTATTGGCTATTGGCTATTGGCTATTGGCTATTGGCTATTGGCAAAAATAATTCATAATTCGTAATTAAAAAAAGAGAACTATTTATTTTGACTTTTTATATTGTGCTGCCATCTCTGCAATAGGGATGGCAGCGGCATCCTTGAGTGTGGTGCGAGGCGGCGGAGCGTAGCGGAGCCGACCAAGCTCCACATCCAAGATATAGCGAACAGCCCGACCCGAGCGGTGGCTAAGCTGGGGCGAGGGAATTGCCCAAGAAAAAATCTATTTCTTTAACCGCAAATTTTTGACTAAATTTGTAACTATGAGTCAAAAATGGATTTTTAAACCAGAGCCCGATGAAGACATTGTAGACGGTCTCATTTCCTCAATAGGATTTGGAACTTTAGAATCCAAACTTCTCGTTTTGCGGGGCATCGATAATTACCAAAGTGCCCGCGAATTCTTTAAACCTAACGCCAACGATTTTCATAATCCGTTCTTGATGGCGGACATGCAAAAAGCTGTCGAACGTATCGCTACAGCGATTGAAAATGGCGAAAAAATATTGGTCTACGGCGATTACGATGTGGACGGAACAACTTCGGTGGCGTTGATGTATCTGTACCTCAGCAAAATCGTTGACAAAAAATATCTTGATTTTTATATCCCAGATCGCAATGTAGAAGGTTACGGTATTTCGACAGAAGGTATCGACTTTGCGAAGGAAAACGGTTTTAGCTTGATTATCGCTTTGGACTGCGGGATAAAATCTATTGACAAAATCGAATATGCGAACAAATTGGGCGTCGATTTTATTATCTGCGACCACCATTTGCCGGGCGACGAAATTCCGAAGGCTGTGGCTGTCCTCGATCCCAAGCGTAAAGATTGTCGCTATCCATACAAAGAATTGAGTGGCTGCGGTGTTGGTTTCAAACTTTGCCAAGGTCTTAATACCATCTATAAAATTCCTGAAAGTGAACTTTTCGAGTTAACAGATTTGTTGGCGATTAGCATTGCTTCGGATATTGTTGCGATGACTGGCGAGAATCGCGTTTTGGCAAAGCAAGGTCTAAAATTCTTGCGCAAAACAAGAAAGCACGGTTTGCGATTATTGATTCCTGAAGAAAAATTGGCACATTTCGAAATCTCTAACATTGTCTTTGACATCGCACCAAAAATAAACGCTGCAGGAAGGATTTCGCACGCGAAAGCTTCTGTAGAATTGATGATCTCCGACAACCTAAAGCAAGCGCAACAGATTGTAGATGAAATCATTAACCTAAATGACGAACGCCGTGAGATGGATCACACGATTACACAATCGGCGATGAATCAGGTTGAAACATCTAAGGAAAATACTTTTGCTACGATTGTCTACGATCCGTCTTGGAACAAAGGCGTTATCGGAATTGTTGCCTCGCGATTGATCGAAAGTCACTTTAAACCTACTTTAGTTTTCACGGACGGCAATAATGGCGAGATGGTTGCTTCGGCAAGATCGGTTTCGGATTTTGATATTCATGAAGCTTTGGATTATTGTTCGGAGCTGTTTCAGAAGTTCGGAGGACATCAAGCAGCAGCAGGATTGTCGATGGACAAAGAGAATTTTGAAGTTTTCAAAATTATGTTCGAAGGTTATGTTCGCGACCATATTCAGGAACATCAAAAGGAACCGTCTATCTACATCGACAGCGTTATTAACATTGACGACCTTAACCGAGAGTTTTATAATTTCCATAGAAAATTGGCGCCTTTCGGACCAAGAAATATGAAGCCAGTTTTGGTTTTAAAAGATTTGAAAGTTGCAGGTTATGTAAGATTGATGGGCAAAGATGGCAATCACCTCAAATTCTTTATCCACCAACCAAGCACCAACCGAAATATCGAATGTATTGGTTTTAAACTTGGAGAATACGCCGAAGATTTTAGAACTAAATCTTTCGATATGGCTTTCACGGTGGAAGAAAACCATTGGAAAGGCAACGTTTCTTATTTCTTGAATATCAGAGACGTCATGTTTCATTCTTAAATTTTAGCAATGAAAAAAATCGGTTTATTTTTCGGTTCATTTAATCCGATACATATTGGACATTTGATTTTGGCCAATTATATTTTGGAAAAATCCGACATGGAAGAATTATGGTTTGTGGTAAGTCCTCAAAATCCATTTAAAGATAAAAAATCACTTCTCGCAGATCACAACCGATTGGATATGGTGAATTTGTCTATAAAAAATTATCCAAAAATGCGTGCTTCGGATGTCGAATTTTCTCTTCCAAAGCCAAGTTACACCATTGATACACTGACATATCTCCACGAAAAATACCCGAATATTCAATTTAGTTTGATTATGGGCGAAGATAATTTGGCTGGACTTCACAAATGGAAAAACGCCGATATTTTAATCAAGAATCACCAAATAATTGTCTATCCAAGACTGTTTGAGGGTGAAAGAAAAAACGGCGATTACAGTGTTGAAAGCGAAAACATTATTCTGATCAATGCTCCTATCATCGAGTTGTCTGCAACCGACATTAGAAACATGATTAAAGAAGGTAAAAACGTCCGTCCAATGCTTCCGCCCGAAGTTTTTGAATATCTTGACGGAAGCAATTTTTATAAATAAAATTTATGAAAAGATTTCTACTTTATTCGTTTCTATGTTTATCAAGCTTTGTTTTTTCTCAAACAAATAATCCTAAAGAATTGGACTCGATCACAAAAGTTCGCAGACAATATTATCAAAAGGAATTACAATTACTAGAAGAAAAATGTAAACAAGATTCTAAAAGAGCCGAAGAAGATTCGAAGTACAATTTCACATATTCTTTGTCTACTACAACACCTGCTTCTGGTTCGGATTTTTTTCCAGCCGAAAAAGAACTTATTGCCGAACTTAGAAAGTATAACATCGGTTATGGTGGCTATATTTTAGGAAATTGCTTTGGGCTTCCTACCAATTGTTATCAAATAGAGATGACGAGGTTGTCAAAACAGAAATTCGGGGAAGCCTTTTTTGTAAGCCGCAAACAAGAAGCTTTAAAAACATTTCTTAAAAAGAATCCACAATACATTTTCGAATTTGAGCAATGCGAACGCACTTCCCGTTATGCAAGCGCAAAAGACATATCTGAAATGTTTCACCAATTGCATTTGGATTTAGAGAAAAAAATAATTTATCCCAAAGAATTTAATTTTAAAAAAGAGGATGAAAGAAAGTCTTATTCACATGTTTCTTTTGTATTAAATACTGACGGAAAGGCTTCTAACATCTATATTAACACCGATTTTAAAAATAAGAAAAACTACGCTTTTACAGAATTTATGCATGAGCAAATTACTAAGTTTGTAAAATCCGCAAAATGGAAGCCCGCAGCCTATGCTTCTATTCCTGTAAAAAGTAAAATGACAATTTCAATCGAATACCAATAAAAATTATGAAAAATCTTATACTATTAACATTATTAAGTTTTGGCGTTTTAACATTCGCACAGAAATCTACGAAAAACAAAATCGACCCAAAGCTAAATGGCATTTGGTCTGGTAGCGAAACAGGAAGTCAGGGTGATGGCATTACAAAGTATTGGGTAATGAATCGACTTTCTGATGGTACTTTTACATTGATGTTCACTGTGACCAAGAATTGTATTTCTAACAGTCATGTTGAAAGAGGACAATGGTGGGTTAAAGATGGAAAATATTACGAACTTCATTTCGATTCTGGAGATACAGACGTCTATACCTACAACTTCCCTACAAGCAAAACGGTGAAATACAAAATGGAAAGCTCTGAGTATGTCGATGGAGCTTACGAATTTATCGACACTAAAATTGGTGAGATAGAGAAGGAATAAGTTTATAAGTTTTAAATATGAAACTACTTTTCAGCATTCTGTTTTCTTTTGTCTGTTTAGGAATTTCGAAGGCACAAAATCTTTATTCCAAACCTTATGGTGAGAAAAAAAATCCTGCGATTATTTTTATCCACGGCGGTCCCAGTGGGAACTCTAATTTGTTTGAAGCCACAACAGCGCAAAAATTAGCAGATAAAGGTTTTTATGTTATCGTCTATGACAGACGTGGCGAAGGTCGCTCCAAAGATGATAATGCGACAATGACTTTTAAAGAAAGTTTTGATGACCTCAACCAAATCTACAAGTTGTATCATTTGGAGAAAGCCAACATTTTGGCGCATAGTTTTGGAGGTATTGTGGCGACGCTTTACACCAATCAGTATCCCGAAAAAGTAAAATCTCTCATACTTGCAGGTGCTTTGATTTCGCAACAAGAGACTTATGATCATATTTTAGGAAGTGCCAAAATAGCCTTTAAGAATAATGCTAATAAGCTTCAAGAAATATATAACATCGAAACTCTCAGCAAAAACTCAGCTGAATACAGAAAGAAAACTTATGATATCGCTAGTGATTTGGGATATTTTTCGATGCCAAATCCAACCAAAGAAAGTCAAACTCTGAGGCAAGAATTTGAAAATTCTGAGTTTTACAAAAGCAATTTTAAAAATCAAAATTCGCCTTTGTTATTTTATAAAAATGAAACTCAAAGTAATCTCGATAACAAAGCTGTTCTTTTAGAAATTAAGAAAAAGAAAATCCCTCTGTTTGCTATTTATGGACAAAATGACGCTATCTTTTCGGAGAAACAGTTAACGGATTTGCGTAATATTGTAGGTACAAACAATTTTAAAGTTCTTGATAATTGCTCGCATTATTTGTTTGTTGATCAGCAAAGTCAGTTTTTAGATTTTATAAAACTTAAAGTAAAAAAATAGTTTTAGAATATGAGTTAGAATAAGCTCATTAGCCAATTAATTATGAACTACATCGAAAAATATTTTTCAAAATATCCAGAAGAAAAAATCATCAAATGGTTTAAACAAGTTTGTGTTGCCGAAGCCATTTCGTGTTTGTTATTATATGGTTTTGCAATGATATGGAAGCGTTACGACCAAGACGGAATTTTGCCAACGGTTTTCATTATTATTATTGGGAATATCCATGGTTTGTTTTTTACGCTTTATCTTTTGTTGTGTTTACCAGCAAGAAAAATCTACAATTGGGATGATGAAGATTTTGTCTTCGCATTACTTTCGGCGTTCTTCCCTTTTGCAACAATTTGGGTCGAGAAAAAGCTAGCAAAGAAAAACCGCGAATAGATTTTAATTTTAACATTTTAAAACTCAAAATATTAAGAACATCGAAAAATAATTCGATGTTTTTTTGTGCCTTGTTGTAACAAAACAATAAAACTTGTTGTCTAATTGTATAAAGCATCAGATTTTATTTAAAATTTTATTAATTGATAATCAGTCATTTAATATTTAAATAAAAATATTTTTAGTACTTTGTATTGCATAATACTAATTTTAATATATATCTTTGCTTTATCAAATATTAACATACACACGTAACTAAAAATTTTAACAATATGAAAACGCCAATACTAATCGCCGCAATTTTTTTCAGTGGAATGGCAATCGCTCAACAAAAGCCAGCCGATACTGCAAAAGCTCAAAACACCAAAGAAATCGAAAGCGTAACGATAACTAAACAAGTTTTCAAAAAACAAAGCGACCGTTTCGTTTATGACGTTGCTGCATCGCCAGTCGCAAAAGGAAATACAACTTTTGATTTGTTAAAACAAACGCCGCTGATCTCAACAACGGATGACAAAACCTTGACTATTGCGGGAAAAAGCAACGCCATCATCTATCTTAACAGTCGCAAAACCAATATGGATGCCGATTCTTTGACGCAGTTTCTTAAGAATACACCAGCAGAAAACATTCAAAAAATCGAAGTCATCACCATGCCAGGCAGCGAATATCAAGTAGAGGCTTCAGACGGAATCATCAATATTGTTTTAAAGAAAAAAACATCTGATGGACTCAATGGGAATTTTAGAATGACCAATACCCAAGCAAAATACAACAGCTCTTCGTCTAGTGTATCGCTTAACTACAGAAAAAACAAACTCGGCATTAGCGCTAATCTTTCAGGAAGTGATGACAATGACGCGCAATTTTATGTTTTGAAAAATGGTAACGAAACAGGATCAACTACTTCCGTAGGTAATGTAACAGAACCAGAAAAAAATCTTGGTGGTTACCTTAACATCGATTATCAATTGACCGACAAAAGCAACCTGGCTTTAACTTGGAATACGTGGGCTAGCAAAAGCAAAAATACGACAATCGATTTATTCAATACCCTGACTGATAGCAACGAAAAATCTATTTATACGAGATCCTTCAACCATGATAATTCCCGTTCTTACAACAACTCTTGGAATCTTAACTATGAGCTAAAAACAGATTCTTTGGGAAGCAAATTAAACCTAAACGCAGCTTATCTAAAATACAAACGTATCCAAAACTCGGTTAACAATACGCTACTTTCTGATATTGACGGAACTTATGGCGATGTTGCACAATATGTGGTACAAGATATTCCACAAAAAATTGACAACTTCTCTGCAATGGTAGATTACATCAAGAAGTTTAAAAACGACTTAACACTTTCTGTCGGAGGCAATTACAACAAAACTAAAACCGATAACAACACCAAATACGAGACAACTTTTATCATTCCAGCAAAAAGTCCAGAATCTGATCCTAACTACTTCGTTTACGACGAAAATATCTATGGAATGTATTTGACTTTAGAAAAGAAATTTTCGGATAAGTTATCTGGTAAAATCGGATCTCGCTACGAAATAACAAATAGTGTTGGGACATCAGATCATCCACCTGTAGACCGTCCAGATATGGCAAGAGTAGAACAGAATTACAAAAATTTCTTGCCTTACCTAAGCGCGAACTATGCCATTAATGACAAGAATAATATCTCTTATGCATTTTCTAGCAGAATGCGCCGACCAAACTTCTGGGAGCTTAACCCTGTTAGAAATATATTGACGGATACCAATTATACGCAAAACAATCCTTTTGTAAAAGCGGCTTCCACTTACAACCAAGAGTTGACATACATGTACAAAAGCGCTTATTTCTTGATTTTGAGCCACTCATATTACAAAGATGTTATCACGCAAGTGCCTTTGCAAGGGAATCCGACACATCCAGACGGCACCGTTGGCATCAATAACGAATTGCGTTACATAAGAACCAATTTTGGCGACAAGCAAGAAATGTCTGCAATGCTAGGAATGCAAAAATCTTTCTTCAAACAATATTGGAGCAGTAACATTACAATTGGCGCTAAGCACAATCGCGTTGATGGCAGCTTAAGTGTAGATCCAACTTCAGGCGACGTTTTCCCAGCTTATGTTAAAAAGGCAAACTCAACCAGTTTATTAATTAAAACCAATAACAACATTCGTCTAGACAAAGCAAAAACGTGGTTCGCGGGTATCAACTTCTTCTATATGCAAAAGCAACAAATCGAGTTAGGAATTCTAAAACCAATTTCGAGTCTTGATTTAAGCCTTAAGAAAGTTTGGAACAATTGGACATTCACAGCTAATATGAATGACATCCTTAGAACAAACATTATTAAAATCGATGACACACAAGCCAGCGGTAACTACAATTATGTCGAAAATGACACTTACAGAAGAAGCTTCACATTTGGTGTAACTTATAACTTTGGAAATCAAAAAGTTAAAAAGGTAAGAGACATCGATAGCGCTGCTGACGACATCAATTCAAGAACACGTTAATCTATTTATATTAAATTTTTCAACAAAAAAACTTCAGCCTGTACTGAAGTTTTTTTGGTTTATTAGGAGCTAATCCTGCTGTTCGCTATATCTTTAGCATTGTCGCTCGGACGGCTCCGCTACGCTCCGCCGCCTCACTCCAACGCAAAAGGATGCCGCTTCCATCAGGGCTAGGGATTCTTTAACAGTAGCAATTAAGCCTTTGGAAGGAAGACTTCCGCCAACATACAGCGAGCACTTCCGCCGCCGTTGGTTTCAATCGTTTCTAAATCTGAATAAATAATTTCAGAATACTTTTCAATTTGAGCTATTTGACTTTTATTCAGAGACTTATAAGCCGTTTTACTCATCACAAGAAAAGTTTTACCCTCTTCATTTCTAACTTGCAACATATTACCAGCAAACTGCTGCATTTGTGCTTCGGTAATCTCCACAATTTCTTTTCCAGAATCAGCAAGACTACTAAGAACATCTTGTCTTTCGTCCTCATCATCGATACATTCTAGACAGATAACTGCAAAACGATCAGCAACGCACATCATAACATTGGTATGATAGATAGGAAGTCTCTCATTTTCAAAAGTTTGGAAAGAGTGAAAGACAACAGGCGTATAGCCATATTCTGCACAAAACTCACGGAACAATTTCTCATCCAATCTTAACGAAACCGAACCATAAGCGATTTTGTTTTCGTGGTCAAAAATCATACTTCCTGTTCCCTCCAAGAATTTTTCATTTTGTTCAGCACCACTTCGGTCGTCTATTTTATTGATATTAAAACCTTTAGCTTTAATTTGCTCCAAAATATCTTCGCGACGTTCTACTCTTCTGTTAGGTGCAAACATCGGATACAAAACTACTGTACCGTCTTCTGCAAAGCTTACCCAATTGTTTGGAAAAATTGAATCCGGTGTATGTGGCTCCAAAGTATCTTTAACAGTTATAACATTAATAGCTTTGCTTTTAAGTTTTTCAACAAAAGCATTAAATTCTGCCAAAGCCTTTTCCTGAACTTCAGCGCCTTTTTGTTCCACTTGGAAGTAGTTATTCTCTGCGGTCTGTGCATTGTAACCGAAAGCTATCGGCTCAACCATCAAAACAGTATTTGTTGTCTGCATAATTTTTAGTTGTTCAGCAAAGATAATACAAAAAGGCTCTATTTCTAGAGCCTCCTTTTAATTGTCTAATAAGATTTCTTACTTAATAATAATCTTTTGCGTCGATGTTGTTCCGTTCTTTAACATCACACGAACCAAATATACACCTCTGTCCAATTTGCGAACATCGATTTTGTTGTGCGAAGATGTCAATACCATTTTTCCTGCCATATCGTAGAAATCCGCTTGTTTGATATCTTCAGCATCAATTGTAATCATATCACTTGCCGGAACAGGATACATTTTGATGTCAGATTTTTTATCTGTAGCATTTGTACCAAGCGTCGAACCTTGTTTTTTAACAATTTTAATTTCGTCAAAGAAGTAAGGTTCACCTTTGTCTGTAACAGCGTAAGTTGTCACTCTGATGCTTTCGTCAGTAACAATCACGTTACTAAAAGTTGGCTCATCAGTTTGCCCCAATCTTCCTGTAAACAAGTCAAAATAATTAGGCACTTTGGTTGTCGATTCTGCAGCCGTCATTTGCGCTCTGGTCTTAGGTTGGTATTTCTTTTTACCAGCCGAATTGTTTACCATGTATAAAGTCCCTTTATAAACATTGTAAGTTCCACCAACTTTACCATTCATATTGCTGTTTGTTCCACCAGCAACTTGCTCAACCTCAGTTACAGAATTTGGAACCACTTTTTTGTCAAATACAGGTCCAATAACTTCATACACGTGATCGTGACCTTGGAAGTAAACATCGATTTCGTTTTTATCGATAATTGGTGCAATAGCTTCTCTAATTTTTACCAAATCACTATCTGCGTGATGCGAAGCACCTGTGTAAACATTTCTGTGCGAAGCCAAAACTTTCCATTTTGCCTCTGGATGTGCAGCAACTTGCTCATCAATCCACTTTCCTAGATTTTCTAAATATCCATTCGTAGCATATTCTTCATAGTTAAGAACCATGAATAATGTATTTCCATACACGAAAGAATAGTTAGTACCATCAATTTTTGTTTTGAAATCAGCGTTATTAACATTATAACTCGTATCCGTGTTAAAGTGTTGCTCAAAATTTTTGTCAACATTACTCACATCATGATTTCCCAAAACTGGTACGATTGGCATTTTCATCCAATGTTTTTGCATTGTTGCAAACCATCTTTCCCACTCCCATTCCGAAGAAGATGTAGCCGATGTTGTTGACGTAGAAGATGTTTCGATAAAATCTCCAGTATTCAAATTAAACAAAGCATTCGGGAACATTTCCATCGCTTGTGTCACTGTTTGCTGTGATATGTCGAACATATACATTTCGTTAGCTTGCGTATCTGTTGTATAGTTAAACGAAAATACATTTTCAACAGGCGCGGTTTTAAACTTTCCTATTTCGCTCCAGCCTTTCGACGTTCCAACTCTAAAAGAGTACTCTGTATTTGGCGTTAAGTTAGTCGCCAATGCTTTGTGAGAAATATAATTACGTGTATTCCCCAAAGTGATCTTGTCATACTTGTTAGCAGCATAAGCCAAATAATCGTAAGGTCTAATGTTGTTGCTAGCATTCATGTAGTTAAGTGTTAACTTTTTCTCAGTAGCAGGCAACTCCAAAGCACCAGCAAAATCGCTTTCCGTAGCATTCGCTTTTGCAACAATTTGTACAACGCCGCCTTCGTTTGCTGTAACATCATTGGTAAACCAGCTAAAACCTAATTGTGTTTTAGGATCTCCATTAATAGTCATGTTAACGCTAAACGGCGTTGTGTTTGGCATTAAAACCCTTGGATCCGCAAAAGACATATAATATTCCGAAATCGATGGAATGGAATACTTGTCTGGCGTAATCTGCGCGTTAAACATTGAACCAGCACCAAAAAGTGCGAAGACAGAAACAAAGTTCTTTAGTGAGTAAAATTTCAATTTCATTTTTATAAGATTTTTACGCCACAAAGAAATCTCTCCAATTTAAATTAGGAATTAAACCAATATTAAAAAAGAGACAATGTTTAGGTCTAAAATAGTTGTAATAATTAACACGCCGAATACTATGCTTCGCATCAGAATGTCTAATTTACTAGCCAAAAGCTTGCTCGAAGTCAGCGATTATATCATCAATATGTTCGATACCAACACTTACTCGGATTTGTCCAGGTGTAATTCCCGCAGCTTTTTGCTCCGCTTCACTCAACTGCTCATGCGTTGTTGATGACGGATTGATAACCAAAGTTTTAGCATCACCAACATTCGCAAGATGACTCGCCAATTTCAACGAATTAATGAATTTAACAGCAGCATCTTTTCCGCCTTTTATTTCAAAATTAAGAACACCTCCGAAACCGCGTTTTAGATATTTTTTAGCATTTTCCTTATCAGTAAAACTTTCCAAACCTGGATAAATTACCTTTTCAACACTTGGATTTTTTTCTAAAAACTCAGCCAATTTTTGAGCATTAGAAACTGTTCTTTCCAAACGAAGCGACAAAGTTTCCAAACCTAACAACAATTGATGCGAATTAAACGGCGAAATCGCTGGTCCAAAATCACGAAGCCCTTCTACTCTAGCTTTGATAATAAATGCAATATTTCCGAAATCTGAATTAACACCAAAAACATCTGTAAATACCAAATCATGATAACCAGCTGACGGCTTAGATAACAACGGGAATTTTCCGTTAGCCCAATCAAACTTTCCAGAATCTACGATAACGCCACCAACACTGGTACCATGACCACCAATCCACTTTGTCGCCGATTCTACAATAATGCTAGCGCCATGCTCAAAAGGATTAAACAAATAACCACCAGCACCAAAAGTATTATCAACAATTAAAGGAATATTATGCTTGTCAGCAATTGCTGCAATCGCTTCAAAATCTGCAACATTCAGTGTTGGGTTACCAATCGTTTCCACATACAAAGCTTTGGTATTCTCATCAATTAAAGCTTCAAAATCCTCAGCATTGTCATCTTTTGCAAAACGCGCTTCAATCCCAAATTTTGCGAAACTCACTTTAAATTGATTATGACTTCCACCATACAAATAAGGCGACGTAACAAAGTTGTCTCCATTTTGCAAAATATTAGTAATCGCAATAAACTGCGCTGCGTGGCCAGAAGAAACTGCCAAAGCACCAACGCCACCATACAAAGCTGCAATTCTCTTTTCGAAAACGTCAGTTGTTGGATTCATAATTCGGGTGTAAATATTTCCGAAAGCTTTGAGACCAAAAAGATCTGCGGCGTGTTGCGCATCGTTAAAGGTATAAGAAGTTGTTTGGTAAAGAGGAACTGCGCGACTGTTTGTATCTCTGTCAACAGTTTGTCCTGCGTGTACTTGTAAAGTTTCGAATTTTAAATTGCTCATTTTGTATAAATTTTAAATTGTTAATCAACTAAATACTTATCCAAGATGTCGAGCAATTGCCGGAAAAAGAAAAACTCTTCCGACAAGTCGAAAGAGTTTTTTGAATATTTTTTATAATACTTTTCAAAAAGTGTCTCTGACTTATCTTTCCTCAAATCTTGAGGTTGAATGCGGCACCTTACATTTGCAGGTTGCCAAGATTTCATCGGGTCAATTCCCTCCATCTTTCTGGATAAGCGTAATTCTTGTTTCAGAATTACAAAGCAAAAGTATTAACTAAATTTTGATTATGCAAGTAAAATTTTTATTCTCTCACCAAAGGCATAGTAGAACAACGTAACAAACCGCCCATTTTAGAGATTTCTCTGTACGGAATTTCTTCAACAGTCATTCCCCAAACATCACGAAGATGATCGTTCATTCTTGTAAAAGCTTCATCCGACACAACAACATCTGGCGAAATCGAGAATACATTCGGAACCATCTCGAACATTTCTTGGTCATCAACGTGGAAGCAGTTTTCTTCTCCAAAAATATCAATGATCAATTGGTAGTCGCTCTCGTCTACAAAACCATCTTTGTAGATGATGCACTTATCCTTTCCAATTGGGTTAAATGTACAATCCAAATGCAAAATCCCTTTATAAGGTTCGGTATCATTTTTCTTTAATTCGAAATCAAGAATACGTTTTTTAGGAAAATATTCTTTTAGGATTTCGATGGCATATTCGTTAGTTCTCGCCGTTTTGTAACTTCTATAATCTTGACTGTAACAAGTCCCAATGAAGATAAAGTCACCCCAAACAATAACATCACCGCCTTCGATATGCGCGGTTTCGGGCAAATTAATAATATTGCGCCAAGCCACTTTTTCGAAGATTTTGCGATAAGCTTCTTGCTCGTCGGCGCGGTCTTCGATAATGTTAGAAATAATCATTTTGTCATCAATAACAAAAGCAACATCGCGCGCAAAAACCTGATTATAGTTTTCGATAACTTCTGGGCGATAGACTTTCACATTGTGTTTTAGAAGCACTTTTTCAAACGCTGTCATTTCTGCAACAACATCAACCTCTGTAGGGTAAATGTTATTAAGAATCGTGTTGTAAGACTTTGCATCATAACTTTCCTCTAGCTTTGGCACACCACCAATAGAATTTGGTTGTCCCAAAACAACAGATTTCAGTACTCCTGTTTCGTTTTTAATATTAAGCTTCATAAAATTCTCGTCTGTCACAAATATACAGATTGCATCGCATCTTCAAAAGCGTCTACATGAGGAATATCATCTAAACAAGACTTTAATAAAAAGAAAAAAATACAGAAATAAATCATTAATAGAAAATTTTATCCAAAACTTTGCAGTTCGCTGGAAAAAATAGGTCGTTTCAGAAAAAATTTCGAAAAGCTATAAAAAGCCGAATAATAGACTAAATGTAGACAGTTAGTTGTAGCTTTGCAAAGTTTTAACAAGAAAAATGAAGACACAAGGTTACATTTTGGCGGCAATTTCTGCCATTTCTTATGGACTAATTCCGATTTTTATACTACCGATGAAGCAAATCAACTTTTCGATGGACGTTACATTGTTTTATCGATTTTTGTTTTCGGCTTTAATGGTTGGGATTTATTTAATTTTTAAAAAAGTAAGTTTCAAAATCAACAAATGGGAGTTTTTAGTATTGTCAATTCTGGGCGTTTTCTACGCACTCTCCTCAGAATTTCTATTTCTTGGTTACGATTATCTTTCGGCAGGAATCGCATCAACCGTTTTATTCGTGTATCCTGTTTTGGTAGCTTTGGTCATGTTTTTATTTTATGGTGAAAAACTTTCAAAACTCGGCATCCTTTCTTTACTTCTAACTTTTGTTGGAGTTTTCGTCTTATGCTTAAAAGGAAATGGTCTCGAAATAAATTTTCTAGGATTGGGAATTGTCTTGCTGAGCGCTTTGTTTTATGGACTTTATATCATCATTGTTAACAAAGCAAAAATTGGCGTTTCAGGCATTAAATTATCTTTTTATTCGATGTTTTTCACCTCGATTTATTTCTTGATAAAATCTTTAGTTTTAAAAGAAAGCCTTGCGATTCCGAGCTATTCGATATTTTTCAATTTCGTGACTTTTGCATTTGTTACGACATTAATATCAAGTGTTGCTTTGGTATTAGCCATTCAAAAAATTGGCTCGACACCAACTGCAATTATGGGCGCTCTAGAACCAGTTATCGCCGTAGCTGTCAGCGTTTTATTCTTTAATGAAGATTTTACAAGGAATCTATTACTTGGAATTATTTTAATACTAAGTGGCGTTTCGCTCAACATGTTATCTTCCAGAAAATCAATTGAATAAAAGCAAAAGCATTCCAAATTTTGAAAGCTTAAAAAGCTTTTTTTTAACGGTTAAAATTTAAACGTAAAAAAACTCCCAAATTGCTTTGGGAGTTTTCTATTTCAATTATTTGAATCAATTATTTTCTATCGTTCATAGCAACGTAATCTCTTACTTTTGCTCCTTGATATACTTGTCTTGGACGACCAATTGGGTCTCCGTGAAGTCTCATTTCTTTCCATTGAGAAATCCATCCTGGAAGTCTTCCTAATGCAAACATTACTGTAAACATTTCTGTTGGGATTCCTAATGCTCTGTAGATAATTCCTGAATAGAAATCTACGTTTGGATACAATTTTTTAGATACGAAGTAATCATCTTCCAATGCTACTTTTTCTAATTGCATAGCGATATCTAAAGCTTTATCGTGGATTCCTAATGCGTTAAGGATATCGTCAGCAGCTTTCTTGATGATTTTTGCTCTTGGGTCGAAGTTTTTGTAAACTCTATGTCCGAAGCCCATCAATCTGAAGCTATCATCTTTGCTCTTCGCTTTTTCTACCCATTTGTTAACATCACCACCATCAGCATCAATCATTTCTAACATTTCGATTACAGCTTGGTTGGCACCACCGTGAAGTGGACCCCAAAGTGCAGAAACACCAGCAGAAATAGAAGCGAACAATCCTGTATGTGCAGAACCTACCATTCTTACAGTAGATGTAGAACAGTTTTGCTCATGGTCAGCGTGAAGAATTAACAATTTATCTAACGCGTTAACAACAACTGGATCCATTACAAACTCTTCGTTTGGTAATCTGAAAGCCATTCTGTAGAAATTCTCTACATAGCTTAAGCTGTTATCGCCGTGGTTGATTGGCAAACCTTGTGTTTTTCTATAAGTCCAAGCACAAAGGTGAGAGAATTTAGCAAGCATTAATTCTGCTGCATGATCCATTTCTTCTTTAGAATTAACATTAACGGCTTTCGGGTTGAACGCTGTTAAAGCCGAAGTAAGAGAAGAAAGAACGCCCATAGGGTGAGCAGAACGAGGGAAAACGTCTAGGATTTTCTTCATTTCGTCTGCTACGAAGTTGTACTTTTTGATATTGTTATCAAAAGTCGTGAACTGATTATCAGTTGGTAATTCACCGTGAAGTAACAAATACATTACTTCTGTAAAGTTTGATTTTTCAGCAATTTGCTCGATTGGATAACCTCTGTAGTACAATTCGCCTTTGTCACCATCTAGGTAAGTGATATCACTAAGTGTAGCACCTGTATTTTTGTAACCCAAGTCTAAAGTGATAAGACCAGTTTGGTCTCTTAGTTTTGAAATATCAATCCCTCTATCACCTAAAGTGCTGTCAACGATTGGATATTCATAAGAATTACCATCGTAATTCAATATAACTTTATTATCTGACATTATTATATAATTTTGGTTTAAATATACATAAAAAAGAGCGAACAGCGAAAGTTCGCTCTTTTAAAATTTTGTTAAAACTTATTATCTTTTTACTTTGAAAGCGTCCATTCCTGGGAAAATTGCAGTTTCTCCCAAAGCTTCCTCGATTCTGATCAATTGATTGTACTTCGCCATTCTGTCTGAACGTGACGCAGAACCAGTTTTAATTTGACCACAATTCATCGCTACCGCAAGATCCGCGATTGTAGCATCTTCAGTTTCACCAGATCTGTGAGACATTACTGAAGTGTATTTGTTGTTTTGAGCCATTTGTACAGCTGCCATCGTTTCGGAAAGTGAACCAATTTGATTTACTTTAACCAAAATTGAATTCGCTGTATCTTCTTTAATACCTCTAGCAAGACGCTCAACATTTGTCACGAATAAATCGTCACCAACCAATTGTACTCTGTCACCGATTTTGTCAGTTAACATCTTCCAACCAGTCCAGTCATCTTCGTGCATACCATCTTCAATCGAGATAATTGGATACTTAGCACAAAGTTCAGCCAAGTAAGACACTTGCTCTTCTCTGCTTCTGTGAGCACCTTTTTCTCCTTCGAATTTTCTATAATCATAAGTTCCATCAACATAGAACTCAGACGAAGCACAGTCTAATGCTAACATCACATCGTCACCTGGCTTGTAACCAGCTTTCTCGATTGCTTGTAGTAAAGTATCTAATGCATCTTCTGTTCCGTTGAAGGTTGGTGCAAAACCACCTTCGTCACCTACAGCTGTAGAAAGGTTTCTTCCTTTTAAAATTGATTTTAAAGTATGGAAAATTTCAGTTCCTTTTCTTAATGAATCTGAGAAAGACTCTGCCTTAACTGGCATAATCATAAACTCTTGGAAAGCAATTGGAGCATCAGAGTGAGAACCACCATTGATAACATTCATCATCGGAACAGGAAGCGTGTTAGCATTAACACCACCAATATATTTGTAAAGTGGCATTCTCAATTCGTTAGCTGCCGCCTTAGCTGCTGCTAAAGACACACCAAGAATTGCGTTAGCACCAAGATTACCTTTATTATTAGTACCATCTAGATCAATCATAATTCGATCCAAAAGGTTTTGCTCAAAAACTGGAAGACCAATTAATTCTGGAGCAATAATTTCTTTTACATTTTCTACGGCTTTTAGAACACCTTTTCCTAAATATAGGCTTCCACCATCTCTAAGCTCGACCGCTTCGTGCTCACCTGTAGATGCGCCAGAAGGCACAGCTGCGCGACCCATTGCGCCATTTTCTGTAAATACGTCAACTTCTACTGTTGGATTACCTCTAGAATCTAGAATTTGTCTAGCATCGATAAAAGAAATGTAACTCATTTTTAAATTTTAATTTGATTTAATATTCATTCTTAAATGTTTACAAAAATAATCAATTGAAACGATATTTAACAGAATCTGTCTTAATATTTGATAGAATTATTGAAAGCTATTAATAGGAAAAATAAAAAAAACGAACACCAAAAAATCAAAAATCAAAATTTTACAACTTTTAAATACAGAGAACTTAAAAATATTCTTATATTTATTTAAATTTTTATTAAAAAAAAGAATATTATTGTTTACAACTAAGTAAATTTTAGTATTTTGCATTCAAAAGAGAAAAGGAATGAATTTTGAAAATATCATTTTAGAGAAAAAAGATAGAATTGCTGTTATCACCATAAATAGACCTCAAAGCTTAAATGCTCTTAACAAGCCTGTGTTTACTGAGCTTTCGGCAGCTTTGGACAGTCTGGCAACAGACAAAGAAGTTAGAGCAATCATTCTGACAGGTTCTGGTGAAAAGGCTTTTGTTGCTGGTGCAGACATTAAAGAATTTATGGATTTCGATGTTGCTCAAGCCGAAGCTTTATCACGAGATAATCAAAATATGATTTTCAACAAAATTGAAAATTTCAACAAACCAATTATCGCAGCTGTTAATGGTTTTGCGCTTGGTGGTGGTCTAGAGTTGGCAATGTCTTGTCACATTCGTTATGCATCTGACAACGCAAAACTTGGTCTTCCAGAAGTAACTTTAGGATTAATTCCAGGTTATGGCGGAACACAAAGACTTCCAAAATTGGTTGGCAAAGGTATCGCAAACGAAATGATCTTTTCTGCTAAAATGATTTCTGCACAACGCGCTAAAGAAATTGGCTTGGTTAACGAAGTATTCTCACAAGAAGAACTTTTACCAAAAACAACTGAATTAGCTGAATTAATTGCAAAGAATTCTCCTTTAGCAATCGAAAAAGCTATTGAAGCGGTTAACAAATCTGATGATGGCAAAGCTGGTTTCGACCAAGAGATTAAAAGCTTTGGAGCGCTATTCGGTCTTGAAGACAAAAAAGAAGGCGTTGGTGCTTTTTTAGAAAAGAGAAAACCAAACTTCTAAAACATGGATTTTAACAAATTTGATGTCGCTTACCTCAAGATGGCTTTGGAATGGGCAAACCTTTCCTACTGTCGCAGAAAACAAGTAGGCGCATTGATTGTAAAAGACAGAATGATTATCTCCGATGGTTACAATGGTACACCATCGGGATTCGAAAATAATTGCGAAGACGCATCTGGAAAAACACATTGGTATGTGCTGCATGCCGAAGCCAACGCAATTCTAAAGATGTCATCGAGCACGCAATCTGCCAAAGGCGCAACCTTGTACCTTACAATGTCGCCTTGTAAAGAATGTAGCAAACTGATATTGCAGTCTGGCATTAGCAAGGTTGTCTATGTCAATGATTATTCAGATGATTCTGGATTGGATTTTTTAAAGAGTGCAGGAATAGAAATTTTAAAAATAAGTGAAGAAAATCTTTATGAACTAAAGTAAAAACTAAAACACAATTAAAAACACAAACGATGAACTGGTCCGAAAAAACAACAGACTTTTCAAATTATTTAAAATTTGAAAAGAACTTCTCTGATAACACGCTTGACGCGTATGTAAGAGACATTAAAAAGCTTCAAGAATATGCTAACACAGAACTAGATGGCATTTCTCCTCTTGATATCAGCTTTGAAAATCTACAAGAATTCATTTATCAACTTTCTAAAAAGAAAATTAGCGAACGCTCGCAAGCGCGTTGGATTTCCTCAATAAAAGCATTCTTCAAATATATGGTTGAAGACGAACTTCGTGAAGACAATCCCGCAACGCTTTTGGAAGGTCCAAAACTAGGTCTTTATCTTCCTGACACATTGAGCACGGAGGATATTGAAAAGATCATCAAGTGCATTGACCTAACGACAGAACTTGGACAACGCAATAGATGCATCTTAGAAGTTCTTTATGCTTGTGGATTGCGCGTTTCGGAACTTATTGACTTAAAAATCTCTAACATCAATTTTAAAGAACATTATTTGAAAGTTCAAGGTAAAGGAGACAAAATAAGATTGGTACCGTTAGCCGATTACACTTCAAAAATCTTACAAGATTACATTAAAGAAATCCGTGCAAAAGGAAAAATCAATAAAAAATACGAAGACATTTTGTTCCTAAATTCGAGAGGTTCTAATATGTCGCGTGTTATCGTATTCATCATTATTAAAGAATTGACTGAGAGAGCTGGCATTAGCAAAAACATTTCGCCACACACTTTCAGACATTCTTTTGCGACACACTTACTTCAAAATGGTGCTGACTTGCGCTTTATCCAAGAAATGTTGGGACACAGCAGCATCACAACAACAGAAATCTACACGCATCTGAAAACTGAAGAACTACGTGACGTCATCTTGAATTATCACCCACGAAATCAAGCTTAAAAACAAATATGAATCAGTTACAATATTGTCCGAAATGTGGCAACAAATTTCTAAAATGGGATGGCGAAAAAAAATGGAGTTGTGGGCAATGCGATTATGTAATGTATCACAATTGCGCAGGTGCTGTGGCAGTTGTCATTCGTTGTGGAGAAGAAATCTTTTTAACCAAGAGAAATCAAAACCCAGCAATTGGAAAAATGGACCTCAGTGGTGGTTTTGTTGACCCAAAAGAATCCGCAGAAGAAACTTGCCGACGTGAGCTAAAAGAAGAGTTAAATATTGACATCGATATTTCTAAATTAAGATATCTCACAAGTGCGCCAAACGTCTATCGCTACAAAGAAATTGACTACAACACTTTGGATTTGTTTTATGAATATGAAGTCTCGGAAAAATTTGTTCCAGAATTAGAAGAACATGAAGTCTCGGATTTTATTTGGATTAAAAAAGAGGACATCAACTTGGATGACATCGCATTTGATTCCCAAAGAAATTTCTTCAAAACATATTAACGACAAAATAAGAAAGCCTCGCAAATGCGAGGCTTTCATTTATCTAAAAGAACTTCAATATTAGATTTGAGGTCCGCTAGCGATTAATGCTTTAGCGTCGTCGTTATCTGTATATTGTTCAAAATTCTTGATGTATTTAGCAGCCAATTCTTTAGCTTTAGCTTCCCACTCTGCTGCGCTAGCATAAGTGTCACGAGGATCAAGGATTCCTTCAGAAACATTTGGTAATGCTGTAGGGAATTCTAGATTCATTACAGGAACAGTTTTAGTTTCTGCTTTGTCGATAGAACCATCGATAATTGCATCGATAATCGCTCTAGTATCTTTAAGAGAAATTCTCTTACCTGTACCATTCCATCCAGTGTTAACTAAATAAGCTTTAGCACCGTGTTCTTTCATTTTACCAATTAATGTATGAGAATACATTGTTGGGTGTAGTGATAAGAATGCCTCACCAAATGCTGGAGAGAAAGATGGTGTAGGCTCAGTAATACCTCTTTCAGTTCCTGCAAGTTTTGAAGTATAACCGCAAAGGAAGTGGTATTGTGCTTGATCATCTGTTAAGATAGATACTGGAGGCAATACACCGAAAGCATCAGCAGAAAGATAGATAATCTTTTTCGCGTGACCAGCTTTTGAAGGTAAAACGATTTTGTTGATATGATAGATTGGGTAAGAAACTCTCGTGTTTTCAGTAACAGATCCGTCAGCAAAGTCAACTTCTCCATTATCTTTAACAACAACGTTTTCTAACAAAGCATCTCTTCTGATAGCGCCATAGATATCTGGTTCTTTTTCAGCAGAAAGGTCGATAACTTTCGCATAACAACCACCCTCGTAGTTGAATACACCATTGTTATCCCATCCGTGCTCATCATCACCAATTAGGTAACGCTTAGGATCTGCAGAAAGTGTTGTTTTACCAGTACCTGAAAGTCCAAAGAATACAGCAACATCGCCAGCTTCGCCAACGTTAGCAGAACAGTGCATAGAAGCCATACCTTTAAGCGGCAAGTAGTAGTTCATCATAGAGAACATACCTTTCTTCATTTCACCACCGTACCAAGTACCACCGATAATTTGCATTTTCTTAGTTAAATCGAACATTACGAAAACCTCAGAGTTAAGACCATGATCTTTCCAGTTCGGGTTAACTGTCTCAGCTGAGTTGATTACCAAGAAATCTGGCTCTCCGTATTGGTCTAACTCATAATGAGAAGGACGGATGAACATATTCATCACAAAATGCGCTTGCCAAGCTACTTTAGTTACGAATCTAACTTTAAGACGTGTATCAGGGTTAGTTCCACAAAATGTATCAACAACATACAATTTGCTTCCAGACATATCTTTTTGTACAAGACCTAGTAATTCGTCAAAAATCGCTGTAGTTGTTGGCTTGTTGATGTTACCATCCCACCAGATTGTATTTTCTGTAGCAGCATCTTTTACGATGTAACGATCTTTAGGCGATCTTCCTGTAAAAATACCTGTTTGCACAGATACAGCGCCAGTTGTAGTTAAAGTTCCTTTAGCAAATCCCTCATTTTTAGGATTCATTTCTTCTTGGAAAATTGTTTCGTAAGAAGGATTGTAAAGTATCTCTGCGTCAGTTGTGATACCATTACGCTCTAGGTAGCGTTTGATGTGTTCCATAATTTTTACTATATTATTTTGACCTGTTGCAAATTTAAAACCTTAAAATAAGATTTTTAAAATAAATAAAATGACAATCGTCAGTTTTCAAAAAAATTAATTAAATATTACGAATATACCATTGTTTTCCAAGGTATTATTGTTTCGAAACCTTTTTTGGAAAAGTATTTTTCGTAATCTTCAAATTGTGAAGTTAGCACAAAATCGCCTCCCCAAGCCCCCAAAGACTTGATAAAACTAGGGCAGTCCTCAAAAAATCGTTTTTTCGTAGTTTCTAAACCTAAAAATTCCGAGAGTAGATTTTCGTGTTCCAGCATCAAATCAGAAAACTCTGAAAGTAGCCTTGCCTCTAAAACTTGATGTGTAATGTGATTAAACTTCGCGACTAAATGTACGGATTTTTCTTTAGAACGATAAAGTCTTATGCCATCCCTACTATCCTGCTTTTTGTTAAGATGAACAAACACCAAATCTTCCAAAAAATTGGGTTGGAAGTCAACTTCTCTATAGCTTGGCAGATTATTTTCTATTTTAAACAAAATCGAATGATTGGCTTGCGCCACAGCAACATCGTAACCGCTGCCTCCCAAAGATTTTTCGTTTAAAGCAAAAGCATCCACACCAGCCCATTTTGCCAAAGAAGCCATCAAAGTCGAGCTACTTCCCAAACCATAATTGCTCGGAAATTGCAGATCAGATGTGATTTCAAGATTGTGATTGCCATCAAATTTTGTTGAGCCAAGCAGCTGACAATTTTTTAATGTTTTTAAAACAAATTCTGCAGCCTCAGGATTGTTAGTTTCTAAAACTTGCCAAGATTTATAATCGATCTTAGCCGTTAACCAAATCTGTCCTTGATGTTTACCCGTCCAAATAATTTGATGATCGGACTCTTGTTGCTCTCCAAAAAAAAACTCTTGCCCCCAATTGGTTGGTACAGCAAGAGCTTCGGCGCCGTCTAACACGACGTATTCTGAAGTGAGCAATAATTTCCCTCGAGAAAAAATTTGACTCATATTATTAAATTATAATGCAGAAGATACGAAAACTTCTGGGTTAATTTTTTTGATAAGACCTTGTAAAGTCTTTCCTGGTCCTACTTCGATAAACATTTCAGCACCATCTTTAATCATATTTTGCACACTTTGTGTCCATTTAACAGGACCTGTCAATTGTGCAATAAGATTTTTCTGAATCTCTACTGGGTCAGATACAGCCGTGGTTGTAATGTTTTGGTAAACAGGAATCGTCGCTTTTCTGAATTTTGTTTTTTCAATAGCTGCTGCCAATCTTTCCTGTGCAGGTTGCATCAAAGGAGAATGGAACGCGCCATTAACAGGTAACAACAAAGCTCTTTTGGCACCAGCTTCTTTTAGTGCAACACAAGCCGCTTCAACTGCTGCCGTTTCACCAGAAATTACCAATTGTCCAGGACAGTTGTAATTTGCGGGAACAACGATACCATCAATCGATTGACAAATATCTTCAACAACTTTATCTTCTAGACCAAGAATAGCAGCCATAGAACTTGGATTGATATCACAAGCCTCCTGCATTGCGTCTGCTCTAGCTGCCACCAACTTTAGTCCATCTTCAAAAGATAGAACACCGTTAGCAACCAAAGCCGAAAACTCACCTAGTGAATGTCCTGCAACCATCTGCGCTCCTAAAGCATCTGCCGCTTTAACACCAGCCACAGAATGAATAAAAATAGCAGGTTGTGTTACTTTTGTTTTTTTCAGATCCTCATCCGTTCCTGCGAACATGATGTTAAGAATGTCGAAACCAAGAATCTCATTTGCAGAATCCATCAAATCTTTGATATCTCTGCGGGCATCATACAGCTCTTTACCCATTCCTACATATTGAGACCCTTGACCAGGGAATACAAGTGCTTTCATATATCTAAACTCTTTCCTATATTTTCTTGTTAAGGTACCAATCTCACCACTCTGTAACCTGTGTTGATGTATGCACCGTTTGGTTTTGTTCTACTAAATTCGAACTTTGTTGCTAGTTGTGTTTGCGATTTATTAATTTGTTTAAAAATTTCGCCTTTTTTATTTTCTCTAGACAACATATCATTAACCACATCGAATCCTGCAATTGCATATCGACCTGGTGTTTTGCAATATTTCTTTTTGTAATCGCTCAAAACCCCTTTTTCAAAAGAGCCGTCCGTATTGATTTTTTTATCCATCAAATAAACCAAACTCACATTAGACAAATCGTCAACTTTCTTTTCGAAAATTGGATTATAATACATACTAAAAGCTTTGTTGCCTTGTGCTTCTTTGGATAGCGCAATCATTTTGTTGGCAAAAGCAGTTCCTGCAGCATCATCGTCATTAGCCAAAACTGCAATAACCGGCGCCGATTGTCCAGTCATCATATTTTGGTCTGTTTTGATGTCGTTTGCAGAATTAACAATAATAACCTCTGGCTTCTTCAAAGCTTTTTCTAGACCAGTTTTGATGGCATTTGCATTGGCTTTAGAAGCATCAGCAACCACATAAATCTTCTGATCCGAATAGACTTGTCCAACCTCTTTTACCATTCTGTCAACATAGACATCTTGGTTGGTTTCAACAATAATCAAATTGCTGTAACCGTATAAATCTTCCGAGTTAGCAAAAGGTGCAACTACTGGAATATTTTTATTTTTAACAAAATCCAAAACTTCTAAAACACTGGTTTTAAAAAATGGACCAATAATTAAATCTGTATTGTCTTTATTAATTTGAGATACACTATTTTTAAATGTATTCTCGTTACCAGCATCAATTACTTTGATATCGAGCTTCATTCCGCTAGCAACATTACGTTCGATTGCCAATTTAGCACCTGTCATAAAGTCCAAAGCCATCGTTCTGTATTTGCTATCATTAGCATCAAAACCAAATGGCAACATCATCACAACATTGAGTGCATCACCATTTTTTTTGCTGTACATTGGGTCAAGCTTTTTAATTTTCAAGACCATTCCAGCTTTTAGACCATTAACCAAATCTGGGTTAAGCTCCAATAACTCGCCCAAATCTACATTAAATCTGTTGGTAATTCCGAAAACGGTGTCACCACTTTTGACAGTGTAGGTAATATAATCGTCAGAATTGCTCGTCGATTGATTATTACTACTTGTATTGGTCGAAGTTGTTGGCGTCGAAGTAGTTGTATTAGTCGCTTTTGGCTCGATAACTTGGGTTGGCATAACACTAGTTCCACCACTTACTCTAATTTGCTCACCAGTTTTAAGACCTTTTTCTTCAAGACCAGGATTAATGGCAAATAATTCCTTTTGAGTAATGTTAAACTGTCTAGAAATTTTATAATAATTATCTTTTTCTTTAACGGTGTAGAAATCGCCAGAATCTGCATTAGACTTCGTCGGCTGCGTTGTAGTCGTCGTCGTTGTTGTCGTACTAGCTGTCACAGCGCCGTCCGCATACTTTTTAATATTTTCTAAAGGAAGAACAACCTGATCACCGATTTTCATGTTAGCATCTAAATCGGGATTAAGCTTACGTAAATCCGCTTCCGAAATATGATATTGTTTTGTAATACCATAAATCGTTTGTTTTGGTTGTAGAACAATCGTCCCCGTGTGCGAAGTCGTTGTTGTAGTTGTCGCTTTTGGCGTCGTTGTCGTAGTTGTCACTTTTCCAGATTTCGAAACCTTTAGCACATCGCCAATGCCAAGTGCGCCATCTTTAACCTGAGGGTTTAGTTGGTACAATTCGGCTACAGTTAATCCATACTTTTTGGCAATCCCATAAGGCGTTTCTTTGGGTTCAACCTTGTGAGTTGTTTGTGCACTTGCTGTTAAAACTGTTGCTAACGCTGATAAAACAAAGAATTTCTTAATCATCTGGAAAATTATATCTACAAAAATAAGGCTTTCAAATTAAATGGGAAATGATCAATTCTGATTTTTCGACATTCATTAGTTGGTAACAAAATTTCAGCCAATCTCTACCTGCATCTGCATAAAAAACAGAAAAATTAAATTGTCTTTCCTGCCAAATTCCACCAGGATGAACCTTTAGGAAAAGCTCTTCATAGCGACTCATCAACTCGGCTTGTTTTATTTTTTCAGCACGCAAAAGGCGTTTTTGCATCTTGTCAAAAGACTTTAACTGTCGCGTTTCTTCGGCTTCAACTAAATTTTTAAAACTAATATCGGTAGAGCCAGCTTCGTTTTTTAAAATAGAAAAATGATTTTTCAAGGCTTCTTCTTGTTTAATTAAAAGCTCATGCAAAGGATGGTTCTCCACCAAATGCTTTTTAACAATAACAGAAAAATCTTCAAAAAATTCTGTGATGCTAAGATTTAATTTTTCAATTTTCTTAAACGTTTTTTCATTCAAAAACAATAAAGAATTTCTCGGAATTAAAATAGGAAACGGAAGCTCAATTGATTCAAAAAAATCTGGAAGTTCTAACCAATACATAATTTCGGCATTTCCACCGATATAAGCTAGGTTTGGCAATATACTTTCCTGATAAGCAGGGCGAAGTACCGCATTTGGACTAAATCTTTCGGGGAAGTTTTCTAACTCGTTAAGAATTTCAGTTTCAGAAAAACTTACTTCTGTATCCAAAACTTTGTAAACATCAGCACTTTTCTCAATACGATTGCGGGTTTCCGTCAAATAGAAAAGATTAATTTCTCTTGGATTAACTTGGACTTTATGGTAGTTCTGCTCGAGAAGATTTCTTTTCTCCGATGTTGTTTTATAAAGTTGTTCGTTTAACAATTCTTTCTTAAAAGTCGGAATCATCAACTTTTTAAGATCTCTATCATCGCCATCCAACATTAGCAAGCCGTAATCTGCAAAAAGGTTTTGTACCAGACTTCGAGTCGCTTCTGTTAAAGTATTTCCGAGTTTGTAAGCTTCTTTCATCATCAAAATAAGCTCCGTCCCATAAACATGATCTTTAAACTCTCTTTCGAATTCCGAAATAAAAAACTGATCTTCAACTTTTATACGTCCAACAGCACCACCTTGCTTGCCTTTGATTTGGTAAAAATGATTTTCGGTTTTGAAATGGTCAATCTCATCAAAATCATGGTCTTCAGTAGCCATCCAAAAAATCGGAACGAAATTTTTAGTTGGAAATTTTTCCTTTAAAAAACTTGCCGTCTTTATGGTTTGCAAAATTTTATAAACGAAAAAAACGGGACCCGTAAAAAGGTTAAGTTGGTGTCCTGTTGTCACCGTAAAGGTATCTGAATCTTTTAAAAGTTCGATATTTTTCGATTGCGATTCTGTTAACTTTAAAGCTTGCAATTGCTTTGTAAAACTTGCATGCAAAACCTCGCGATGTTGCTTTGGAAAAGACTTTTCTTTAAGTTCAATTTGTTTTGAAACATTGTCAAGCTTAAAGATTTTGTCTCCTGCAAAACCCAAATCATCATTTAGAAAATCTTTGATGAGTTGGGGTATATTTTTGATATGATTAAAGTCTAAATTCATCACACCGAAATTAGCTAAATAAGTACCAAACGATTCCTAAGTTAAGACGAAAATCATAAATCGGAAAATATGGCGCTGTATAAGATTTGTTCTGTAAAAATGTCGTGTTAAAATGTTGCGCTTCGATGTAGAAGAACATACGCTTAACTCTTAGATTAAAATAAGCATCTGCGATTGGTTGTCCTCCGATGGAGTACGCTTTGTCATTCGGCAACATATATTCGTTAAGAATCGGCGAGTAATCGCGAGAAGCAAATTTGGTGAAGTAATACACTTTGACACCCGCTTGGATTTCTGCTGCATCTTTGAAAGCTTTGCTTTGATAGAACAAGTTAGCGCGACCAATAAAACTCGGCATTGGATAATATTCTTTTCCTGAAATTGCATTTTGGAAATGCGCGCGACCATTAAGATTAAACTTACCATATCGCAAAGTCGCTTCACCACCTACTTGCGTAATATTGAGCGCGTCGCTGGCTTGCAAAGATTGTCCTTGATTATTGAAATAAGCATAATTATCCACGCGAACCAAATTAACATATACATTGGAGTCAAACCACTTTAAGCGAAGTTTTGCACCAAGCTCTGTCACACTTTGATTTTTGGGATCGCTCAAATAATAATTGTAGCTCGCATAATTGGAAGTATTAAGAATATTGTTGAAACTAGGCGTCGCACTTTGGAAGTTAAAATGTGCATCAACGAAATAATCTTTAATAGGTTCGAACTGAACTAAATTTGTCGTTTTAAGAAAGGTTCCGAACGTATTACCATTAGAAAATTCCAAATAGGATTGGAGTTGAAAACGATCCCAAAGTTTGATTTGTAAATTTCCTAAAGCACCGAATCTATTTTCCTTTAAAGTTCCAGGAATGCCCAAAGAATCTGATGGATAAAGATTACCAAAAGTTATATGTTGATGACGAACACCTGCATCCAACTTAAAATTCTCTTTGTCCCAGACCAAACTAAAGGTATTACTAAGATTGTCTGAATACTTTTTTGAGTTTAAACTTAAATTCTTAATGACATTATTTCCGAAAAAGGCTTGTGCACTAGATTGATTAAAATAATATTTATTGCCCTGATGCGAAAGTGTGTGACGCAACTTGAAAGGGTATTTCTCTGGATCTAAAGGTGCAAACTCTTGGCTAAAATAGTAACGACGATAATACAAACGAGAGGTTACACCGTCCAAATTCGTCTCTAGATTTTGTCGATTTTTGAAACGAGAATCGCCACTTAAGAAGATACTCAAGTCTGCAATACCTCCATTCTCCTCATTACTAACATTCTGATGAAGATAATGTGCAAAAGCTTCGTATTTTTTATTTCTCGATAAATAATGTGCAGAAAAAATAGTATTGTTACTCGCTGCCAAACTATTTCTATAAAGTCCTTGCGAGCGAAGTCCCATATATTCGATGGCAAAATTAAAAGTCTTACCAATATTCTGCGTATAGGTGGATTGCAGCGCCGCACCATTCTTCATCGCGTTATGATAAATAAAAGTCGCAGTCGGTGTTTTGACATCGTAATACTTGATATCATCTGCTCCAAGAATAAAAAAAGATTTGTTGGTGGGCAAAACGGAAAGGTTCTGCTCTTTGTTGGTTTCGAAAATTAAAGGTTGAAATCCTGATCCAATATTTGCAAACTGAATTTTTCCAAAATTGTCACGGTTATTAAACTGCGTGAATCCGTAAGAACGGGAAATAGAAAAACTTGTATCAAAAACCTTTTTCTGAGAAAATTGCGTTTGATACAAGTAATCATTAATAGTTGGTTTAAAGATTTCGAGAGAATCTTTCTTCCCCGAAACGACAACCAAAGTATCTTCACTTTTGCGTGTGTCCTCTTTGCTAGTAACTATCTGTGCCGACAAACACTGAACACCGAAAAGTAATATTAAAAGAATGTATTTCATTCGTAAGATTTGAAATACAAAAATAAAGGTTTTTTATGAATTAGTTTTGATTAATAAACTCAACTAATTTTATTAAATCCTCCTCTTTAGATAGATTGATTTTATTAGACTTTGCGAAGTCCATCACTTTCTCTTTGTTGTCGATAGAAAGTGTGGCAAAATCCTTTATGTTCTTGGGAATTCTATAGTATCTATCATTAGCAGCGATAATATAAACATCCTTCTCTTTTGCGTAATAATCGTTAGCGTCTTTTCCGTAAGCATTCGGACTTTTTTCTCCTTTTAATAACTCTACTTTTTCGCGTTTATATAGTTTTGCTTTTTCGCCATTTTGAAGAAGTAACAAATATCCAAATTTACTTTTGTCATCAATACGATAATTAAGACAAACATAAGTTTTCTTAAGATCTGGGAAATTAACTGTTAAACCTTCCTCCTTATTAGCATAGTAGGTTTCATTATTTTGAGCAAATTCCATTTCGTCCTCATAAGCATTATATCTTAGAGGCTGCACATCTTTACTATATGTTGGAATAATTGCTTTAGAGAAATCTTTACTCGAAGTATATGGAGAGCCATCAATCACATAATCTTTTGATGATGGTCTATTAGCTCTTGTAAAAAAATGACCTGTTGAAAACGAAACATTATCATTACCTGCCTGTCCAAATGCAAACTGAGATGCAATCATCACAATTGCAAAAAATATCTTTTTCATAAAAATAATTTGATATACAAATATAATCGAAAAAAAATAGCCACCTCAATTGAGATGGCTATAATATTTAATATTTCAAAAAAATTATTTTGAATTATCGTAACCTGGATTCGGTTGAACTGGAGAATTAGCAATATCCGTTTCAGTTCTTGGAATTGGGAATGCTGCATGGTTAGGATTTTGTCCAATTGCTGCACCTGCAGGTCTTGGAACTGGATCCCCCCATCTTCTAAGATCCCATTGACGAACACCTTCGCCAAGAAGTTCTTTCATTCTTTCCTTCTTAAGAGTTGGCATATCAACAGAAGTAACAGCTGTTAGACCTCTGTTTGTGATCACTTGGTTGTAATATGTAAGTGCCTTTGATGCATCTCCACCATTCAATTCAGCTTCAACAGCATTCAACAAAATTTCCTCATAACGAAGCATTTTGATGTTATCAGCACCTTGTGGTTGTGTATATTTACCAACACTTGCAGCTGCAGTTGTACCAAATGATAAATATCTTTGACCTCCGTTAGTTGTAATTAAAGTTTTTCTTGTATCTCCAGATGCGTAAGAATCCATTGTAGTAGCATTTACGACAATATTACCATATCCATAAGGATTAAGTCTATGTCTGTAAGAAGCAGTTGACAATGGTGCATTAAGACCAACAGCTAATTCGAAAACAGAGTTAGGAGCTGCACCGTTCATTACAAATCTAAAAGATGTTTGTAAAGTATTAGATGCTGCAACTGTATATTTTCCAATTAAAGAATTTGATAAAGATCTTACTTTAGCGTAATCACCTTTGTAAAGGTAATATCTTGACATCATCCCTTTAAGAGCATTAGTTGACAATTCTGTAACACCTGTTTGTCCACCATCCATTAATTCAAGAGCTTTTGCGAAATCCGATTCGATTTGCGCTTCTGTTTGAGCAATTGTTGCTCTTGGTTGTAAAGCTTTAGGATCATACTTAAGAGGTAAAACTACACCTAGACCTGTTCCGTCCGGGATATACTTTTGTCCATAAAGTCTTAATGCATCAAAAAATGCAATTGCTCTAAGTCCATAAGCCTGCCCTTGGTAGAACAATGCGTCTTCTCTATCATTATCAGATCCAGATAAAGTTTTAACATCTGTATTAATTACGATATTAGCTTTAGCAACTAATTCATAAATTTTGTTGTACGTATTAACTGCATAAGCGTCATTTGATAACATTGTGTAGTTAAACACGTTTGTATAATATCCACCTGCTAGGTTACTGATCATTTCATCTGATCTAACCTCTCCATAAGCTAAGAAATCTGCACCATAATAATATGGACTACGCATAGCCGCATAACCACCCATTACGAAAGCTTGTACCTCGTTAACAGTTTTAAGAGGCCCTTGCTCAACTTGTTGGTAAAATTCTCTCTCTACAAAGTCATCAGAACAAGAAACCGCTCCAAGACCTACTACAAGAGACAAAATACCTATTTTTATTGTTTTATTCATTTTTTAAATTTTAGAAACTTAGGTTAACACCAAATAAGAAAGATTTTAATACTGGTAAACTTAGGTTAGTATAACCTGATACGTTTACTTCTGGGTCAAATTTCAATCTATCATCAAATCTGTGAGTCCATGCATTGTTAGCCATTACATAAACTTGAACAGAATTTAATCCTGATCCATTTAAGAATTCATTATTGAAAGTATATGCAAATCTTGCATTAGACAATCTGATGAAATCTGAATCGTATAAAAATCTTGTTGATGCAGAGTTTGATCTCTTATTACCTCCAGCAATTGGTTTTGGATTAGAAGCTCCAGTATTAGTAGGCGTCCAATAATCTCCGATTACATCTCCATAACCAGGATAGTTCAAACTATATTGTCCATCACTGAATGAATAGTTCGCCCAATCATCATAAATTTTACCACCAAATCCATAAGTAAATTGTAGATCTAATGAGAAGCCTTTGTAAGCGATACTTGTGTTAGCCCCACCAAATACATTACTTAGGAAAGAACCTTGTACTGCTTGTTGAGCTTTGTTATAGTCATTAGTAGTAGCACCATCAACACCATTAATGTACCAAAGTGGATCACCATTTGCAGCATCTACACCAGCCCATTTTCTTAGGTAGAATGTACGTACACCCTCACCAACTCTTAATGTTGTAGTTCCTGTGTTTACAGTTCCTCCATACAATTCAGTGATTTCATTTTTAAGTGTAGAAAGGTTAGCTCCTAAAGACCAGTTAAATTGATCTCTTCCTCCACGGAAAATATCTGCATTAACAGAGAATTCAAAACCTTTATTAACCAATGTTCCAACATTATCAACCATATAACCTGGCTTAAGCGTTCCATTATCATTAAGGATACCTCCTTGAGATGGAGACAATGGTAGATTATAGATTAGGTCATTTGTTTTCTTGTTATAGTATTCAGCAGAAATTTTGATTCTGTCTTTTAACAATCCAATATCTAAACCAACGTTGAAAGGATTAACTGTTTCCCATGTTAGGTTTGGATTCAAAATATTATAATACTGAGCAGCAGCATTATCATCATAATTGAGATCGTAAGCATAAAGTGCATAAGGGTTAGCCAATACTTGGTTACCTAATTTACCATAAGATGCTCTGAACTTAAACATTGAGAAAGCGTCCATGTTTTTAACAACATCGAATCTCGCTAAATCAACTCCTAAACCAGCCGACCAGAAGTTTCCTGCTTTTTTACCTGGTAAGAATTGAGATAGAATATCTCTTCTATAAGAGGCATCAATTAATACTAATTTATCATAGTCATAATGTCCTGTTACTGCATATCCATTTCTAGAAGTCACAGTTCTTGTACCATCATAACCGTAAGGAACTACAAAATTATGTAAAGTTTCTAGTGTTGGCGTACCAACAGTGATACCTGTTGCAGATAAGAACCTTCTGTCAGATTTGTAAGCCTCTTGAATCAATGAAGCGCCAACATTGTGCATTCCAAATTTCTTAGAGAAATCTAAAATATTTTGAACATTGTAGTTAAAATATCTATTTACAGATTCTCTCTTATAACCACCGTAGTTATAACCATCACCATGAAGTGGATTCCAATAAGTATTTTCCTCTACATTAACATATTCTGGAGAGAATACAAATCGATATGTTAAGAATGGTAACACTTTGTATTCTAAGCTAAGATTAGCAAAAGCTCTAAGTGCACCAGCCTCATTATAGTTATGCTCAAGCAAGTAACCAGGGTTAAACTGATTGTTACTCAACCTCATAGTGGATGGACTCCAATACCAAGTTCCATCAGGATTACGAGCTGGATCCGTTGGTCTATTGAAATACTGTGCTAGGATCGGGTTAGCAAAACCACCACCATCTGGCAAAGTTCTCGTCTTAGAGTGTGAAATCTGGAAATCAGAACTAATTTTCAGTTTATCCGTTGCTTGATATGTCAACTTAGTAGTATAAGAAAGTCTTTTAAAGAATGAGTTCTTAATGATACTGTTTTGATCAAACATATTAGCAGATGCATAATAAGTAAACTTATCAGTACCTCCACTCATACTAAAGTCAGCATTCGACTGGAAACCATTCTTTCTAACAATATCTTCCCAATCTGTGCTATATGGCGACTTTAAAATATTAACCAAGTTAGTGTTTGTAGATGCGGGTGTAATAATACCATTAAACGCACCACCAATAATCTGATCAATTGAAAAATCCTTACTGTAAGCATTATTGTAAGCGTCTCTCAAATACTCTTTGTATTCTTGCCCCGTCATACCTCTATGGCTACTTACCGCTTGTTGGTTGAATCCAGTATTAAATCCAACATTAAATCTTGGCTTACCTCTTTTACCAGACTTAGTCGTAATAACAATTACCCCCGCACCAGCATCAGCACCATATACCGCAGTTGACACGGCATCTTTCAACACAGTAATAGATTCTACGTCATCAGGGTTAAGGTTAGCTAAAATGTTAGCTGTAGTATTCGAAGTTGTTAAATCTCCATTAGCGACTCTCACACCATCCACGATGTAGATTGGTGATGTAACACCATTAATAGAAGACACACCTCTTACACGTACATTCGCCATACCTCCAGGCTGTCCAGAAGAACTACCTGCTTGTACCCCAGTCACACGTCCTTGTAACATTTTGTCAATCGAAGCAACAGGAACATCTTCAATAGCCTTTGATGTCATAACACTCGCCGACCCAGTTAATTCCTGAACAGTCTTCTTCTGACCAAAACCAACAATAACAACCTCTTCAATCTCTTTTGTAGAAGCTGTATCTTTAGCTTTTTTTTGTGCAAAAACTGCTTGGCCTGTAAAAAACAGTACCCCAACAGTTAACACTTTTAATTTTACATTCATATTAACACTATTTAATATTTACTCGGCGCAAATATGTTAATTTTTTTTAACATAGGCAAATATTTAACAATGCAATACCTAAAAGAAAAAACCACCTAACTATTTGTTAGGTGGTTTGAGAATATCTTAAAAGACTAATTATTTCTTAATCATTTTAGTATTTTCGTAGCTACCATCTTTGTATTGAACTTGAATGATGTATGTTCCTTTTGATAAGTTAGAAACATTGAATGTAGCAGCATTTTCTCTCTTAACAGCTTTACCAGCCATATCGATTACTGTTGCTGTAGCAATTTCTTTAGTAGACTTTAATTCTACTTTATCAGCAACTGGGTTGTTTGCGATCGTCAATTTAGCTTTAGAAGCATTAACATCAGAAACAGCTAAGAATTGACCTCTAAATTTGTAAATTGCACTTACAGGAGTACCACTAATAGTAGCTTGACTCATACCTCCCATATACCCAACTGTTGGGCTAATGAACTGAATAGTTCCTCCGTAAGGTGCTTCACCTGCTGGAAATTCCATATCAACCCACGTCTGACCACCATCAAGAGAATAAGAAGCTCCTTCTTGTCCTGAACTTACATATGTACTTGTACCTGGTACTGCTGCAATATTCTCTCCATAGAAATTACCATCAGGAAATAATTCTGTCCAATTTGCACCACTATCAGAAGTCTTCCAAAGACCAACTACACCATTATCGTTTGTCTGAATTAATCCATTAGTTGCATCTTTGAATGCTAGGTTAGCAAAACTATTTTCTACTGTTACTCCTCCAAAATCTGTTGCTGGAGTTTGAAAAGCTTTCCAAGTTGCTCCCTTATTTGCAGAATATAAAACACGACCAGTATCAGTCCCTAACCAAATGTTATCACCTTGTAAGAATCTAATATGTGTATATCCAAAATCGCCAGCGGATGCAGGGGCAGTTCCTACCTTCACCCAGTTAGTACCTCCATTTGTAGTTTTATACATTTCGAATACACCATTAACAGGGTCACCTACAGCAATACCTTCATTTGCGTCCCAAAAATAAACAATGTTAGCAAAAGATTGACCACTTGTATTAAAAGAAGCTGTTGTCTGTTTAGTCCAGCTTGTACCACCATTGGTAGTCTTCCATACACCATTCTGAGATGCTGATCCTGAAGACACTAACCATGCCGTGCTTGCATCTACTGCAGAAAAATCTCCAACAGTCCCCGTCCCAATTCCTGCAATTTGCGTATTAGTCCATGTTGTACCACCATCAGTTGTCTTAGTCACATAATTCTTTGAATCTGTTGCCGAAGTTAAAGCATGATCTACAAACAACACTGTATTAGCATTAACAACTGACATTGCGTACGGATAATGCAAACCAGGAGCTTGTGTTTGCATTCCGATCCATCCCGGATTAGATTGTGCAAAAGATGCACTAGCAATAGCAAGAGCTCCTAAAGAAAATAATAATTTTTTCATAATATTTAAAATTTATAATTTGTTCTAAAATCAAATGTATTGATTATTTTTTAATAATTATTTTAAAGAAAAGTTAAATTTTGGGAATTATCAAAATTACTAATTCCCAAAATCTTATAATTAGTATCCTGGATATTGTTTCATATTAGGATTAACATTCATTTCACGAAGAGGCATAGGGATTACAAATAACTTACTATCAGGTTCAACACTACAAACAGTACCATAGCAATTTGTTGCATTAGAAAACCCAAGATTATTTCTTTTTAAGTCGAAGTATCGTTGACCTTCACCAAAAAACTCTTTTCGTCTTTCTGTTAATACATTTTCTAAACTTGCTGTACTATAGGCAGCCGCACCTCTTGATGTTGCAAAACTGTTTAGAACAACTAAAGCTTCTGTATTTCTTCCTAATTTAACCAATGCTTCCATTTTATTTAGATAAGCTTCAGACATTCTTAAAACTTTGATATTCTGTGTAAAATTCCCTTTCGATGTCTTAACAATATACTTCTTAGTCCAAACACCTTTTGGGTTAGTACCTCCTTCACTTGGAGCACCTGAAGTTTGGAATAATTTACTTCTAATATCAGTTGCAGCGAATGATTTATAGAAACTGTCTCTGAATAAAAATCGACGCTTTCCTCCATTACTTGCGTAGAAAACAGCTAGCGCCTCGTTAACTCCAGGGTTCTCACTTGGCATCGCATTCATATTAATTTCCCATACCGTTTCTGGTTGGTTTTCACTGATACCGACATCTGGATTGGTGAAGTAATCAACATAATTGCCTTTATCCACAAAATCAAAAGTACTTGTTCCTGCTGAGTTAATAACCTCATTAGAATATTGCAGAGATTTTTCATAATCTCCAGCCTTTCCTCTTGTTAAATATACTCTAGACAGTAGTAATCTCGCAGCTGTTGGACTAAGATACCCCTTATCTTTTGGCACCTCATTAGTCATAAGGCTAATTCCAGTGGTTAAATCTTTAATTATCTGATCATAGACCTCAGAAATAGAAACTCTAGGTAGCTTCGCATCCGGATTATATGCTCCTAAATTAAGTGGAACACCTAACTCTGGATTAAGATTTGATGTCGGATTTGCTGAATAGAAGCTAACTGCATAATAATAGCCTAGGCCTCTTGCAATCATCGCTTCACCTTTATAATTATGAACATTATCACTGTCTGCAACTGAAGTATTATTGATAACTGTGTTTGCTAAGGTAATTCCATTATAAAGGACAGCTAACATATTAAAGTCTCCTGAATCAGCTGACCAATTCAAAAACCCAACATTTCTATACGCTGCATCATTATTAGTGCTAGAAATAAAAACGTTATCAGAAATTAAATCACCATATGCCAAAATATTAGCTCCAAATCCACTAACACCTGAGTACTGATCATAAACCCCATTAAGCACTTGTCTCATATCCTGCTCATCAGAAATTGCATTCTCTATTGGAAATTGATCCAAGGGTTTTTCATTAAGGCGCTCCTCAGAACATGAGACCACCAGAAACATCGCTACAGAAGCGCTTATTATAAATTTACTAATTTTCATTGTACTTTAATTTTTTAGAAATCAACTGAAATTCCGAATGACATACTTCTCATTAATGGTGATGTATAATCATACAAGCCTTTACCAACCCATCCACTGCCTCCAGCATTAGAGTTAGATTCTGGATCAAATGTTAGGTTTTTATCAAATGTGTAAAGCCATAAATTAACACCCCTTACATAAACAGTAAGATTATCAATTCCAACAGCTTCTTTAAACATTTTTCCAAAACTATAACTTAATCTTGCTTCTTTTAGTCTAATGTGATCTCCATCTCTCATCCATCTTGAAGATGGTCCTGACGCATTTGCAGGGTTATTAAGAAGCTGTTTAGGATTAGTTGCATTAGGATTATCAGGAGTCCAACTATCATATAATGCATCAGTCGTTTGGTTGTTAACAGCAGAACCATCACTCAACACATAACCTTGCCATCTATTATGAACAGAATACTCAAATTGACCTGTAAAGAATGCACTCAAAGCCCAATTTTTATATCTAAACTCAGATTTGATACCACCAGTATATTTAGGGAATGGTGACTTACCTTGCCATACTCTCTTAGCTTCTAGGCGATTAGTGGTTGTTGCTGTTCTTGTATCATCAGTATAGAATAACCCAGCACCTGTTGCTTTGTCAACCCCAGCCCATGCATATGTATAATATTCAGCAAGCAAATGCCCTTGTGCAACAGCACGCATATTATTACCTGTACCTCCATCTAATCCAATATAAGAAGGTTGTATTAGGTCCTCAACAGTATTGCGATTGTACGCAAAATTAGCATCGATAATCCATTTAAATTCTTTGTTAAACGGTTTAAATGTCATTGTTGCCTCAACTCCTTTATTTAATATTGTTCCAATATTCTTGAAATACGATCCTGGTCCACCAGAAGTAGCAGCAGTAACTAATGAATAAATAGCATCAGTCGTTTTACGTTGATAGACATCAACGGAACCACTAATGTTATTATTTAAAAAACCAAAATCCAATCCTATATTATATTGTTTTGAAACTTCCCACTTTAACAAATCATTTCCTGGAGTTGCAATAGTTGTAGCTGCATCATTCGCATATAATCCTGTAGGCGAAACTAATGCATAAGCATTGTACTGAGGCCCCCATTGATCGGCATATGGTATATTTCCTAATTCACCATAGTTAGCTCTTAGAGTTAAATCATTAATTGACTCAGGTATAAATGATTCTTTTGCAATGCTCCATGAACCTGCTACAGACCAGAAATTTCCGAACTTCGTATTACCCAAAGTAGAGTTACCATCTCTTCTAATCTGTCCTGCCAAATTGTACTTTCCATTATAAGTATAATTTAACCTAGAGTAATAAGAAATCTGTGTCCACTTTAAGCGATCTTCCCAAGGTTGTAAGTAATTGGTTGCAAAAGCGATGTATGGAATCGGCTTTGATAGATGATCTACCTGCGTCCCAAAAGCATAGTACTTATGCTCTTGATACTCCGTTCCTAAGTATACTTGAAAATCATGTACGTCATTAAAAATCTTTCTATAGCTAAGAGAAGTATTCCAGTTCCAATCAAAAGTACTAGTTCTACTTTCTAAAATATATCCTCCGTAACTTAGTCCATCTCCAATCCTAGGATCCCAATATTTCTTCTCATCCAAAGCTTGATATTGAACCCCATATAAAGAATTCAAATATAAACCTTTAGCCACTTGCCATTCTGCACTTAATGAGGAAACAAATGTCTTAATTGATCCCGTCATAAAATCCATATTCTGAATAGCAACTGGATTAAAGTTAGCATTCTCATTTCCTCTACCAAGATTTTCCTGATTATAATTACCAAATTTATCGTATACAGGATAGATTGGCGCAATATACCAGTTTGTCAACCAAGGGTTTCTATAAGCCCCTCCATCATCATAAGTATTTCTTTCAACATTCGTAAAATTTCCTATATAGTTGATATTCAACTTATCCGTAATTCTATGATCAATTGCAGTACTAATACTTATACGATTAAATTTAGAGTTAAGAACCAACGGCTCGTTTTCATAATAAGACCCGCCAATTCTAAATGAAGTATTTTCTCCCCCTCCTGTTGCGGAAAAGTTATATGTATTTACAGTTGAGTTATTTCGTTGAACAGCTTTTTGCCAGTTTTCATTTGTATGTCCATCATAATCTTGATTAAATGAAAACTTTGAAATACCATCTTGCAAATCCGTAGCTAAACCAGAATTAACATACATCATACCTCCCCATTGTAGAAACTCAGAAGCATTCATGTATTTTTGCTTATCATAAGCAATGTTTTGGACTGACAAATCACTGGAAAAGTTAAAACGAGTCTTTTGATTAAACTTACCTCTTTTGGTTGTAATTACAATCACACCATTTGCACCCCTAGCACCATATAATGCTGTAGCGGAAGCATCTTTAAGAACTGCAACTTTTTCAATTGTATTTGGATCAATACTTGCCAATGGATTCCATGATTCCATAACCTGAGAACTGTCTGACCCCTTACCAACAATAACTCCATCAATCACATAAAGAGGATTTGGCGTCCCAATTAAAGACCCAACCCCTCTAATAGTAATCATGTTAGAAGCCCCTGGATCTCCACCACTTGTTGAAAATGTAAGTCCAGCAACACGACCATTCAATACTTCATCAACAGAAGCTACAGGTGTTGATTCAAAATTAGACTTAGATACCACACTATAGGATCCTAACTTAACAGCGGGATCTAGCTTAACCCCTCCAACCAAAACAACTTCTTGAATTTTTGTTTCAGTAGTGTCTGATTTCTTCTTTTGTGCTAGCATTGAGGCTCCCATAAAGAAAATAGCCCCAGCGCTTAAAACTCGTAGTTTCACGTTCATATTAACACTAATTTGATATTATAGTTTACAAATATGTTAATTTTTTCCTAATACACCAAATTAAATTTTAAAATTCCTTAAAACTTTAACATTTAGGTACAAAAATAATAGTTTATAAGTTAAAGTTTTGACACATTTTTCTTAAAGCTAAGCATAGTTTTACAAAAATAAAAAAAGCCACTGAGAATTCTCAGTGGCTTTTTATTTATAGCATAATATTGACTATTTCAGTTTTTTCTTAACTGCTACTTCTTCGTAAACTTCTAAGATGTCACCAACTTCAATATCATTGTAACCTTTTAAGTTAAGACCACACTCGTAGCCTTTAGTTACTTCTTTAACATCGTCTTTGAAACGTTTCAAGCTTTCTAGCTCTCCATCAAACTTAACGATACCATCACGAAGCAATCTAATTTTCGAGTTTCTAGTTACCTTACCAGTTAATACCATACAACCTGCAATAGTACCAACTTTAGAAATTTTGAACACCTCACGGATTTCTACATTACCAATAACTTGTTCTTTAATTTCTGGCGAAAGCATACCTTCCATCGCTTCTTTAACCTCATCAATCGCAGCATAGATAATCGAATAAGTTCTGATTTCAACCTCTTCTTTATCCGCAATATCTTTAGCATTAACACTTGCTCTAACGTTGAATCCAATAACAATAGCATCAGATGCCGCTGCCAATAGAATATCACTTTCCGTGATCTGTCCAACACCAGAGTGTAAGATATTAATTTGAATCTCTTCTGTCGATAATTGTTGCAACTGATCTGATAGCGCTTCTACCGAACCATCCACGTCACCTTTAAGGATAATGTTAAGCTCTTTGAAGTCTCCAAGTGCAATACGTCTACCGATTTCATCCAAAGTAAGATGCTTCTTAGTACGCAATGTTTGCTCTCTTTGTAACTGCTCTCTCTTGGTTGCAATCGTTTTCGCTTCTTTTTCGTCTTCGTAAACTCTGAATTTATCACCTGCTGTTGGCGCACCATCCAGACCTAAAATCGTTACTGGAATTGATGGACCAGCCGCTTGCATAGGCTTACCTCTTTCATCTAGCATCGCTTTGATCTTACCATGGTTTTTACCTGCAAGAATATAGTCACCTACCTTAAGCGTACCATTCTGAACCAAGATTGTAGAAACATAACCTCTACCTTTATCTAGAGCTGCTTCGATAACAACACCATTAGCTGCACGATTAGGATTTGCTTTTAACTCAAGCATTTCTGCCTGTAATAATACTTTCTCCAACAATGCGTCTACGTTGTTACCAAACTTCGCTGAAATCTCTTGAGACTGGATGTTACCACCCCATTCTTCTACCAAGATATTCATACCTGATAATTGTTGACGAATGTTGTCTGGATTAGCATTTGGTTTATCAACTTTGTTAAGCGCAATAATCATTGGCACACCAGCCGCTTGCGCGTGAGCAATAGCTTCTTTTGTTTGTGGCATCACATCATCATCCGCTGCAATTACAATAATTACAATATCGGTAACCTGTGCACCACGCGCTCTCATCGCTGTAAAGGCCTCGTGACCTGGTGTATCTAAGAATGTAATACGTTGTCCACCTTCTAGCTTAACATTGTAAGCACCGATGTGCTGCGTAATACCTCCAGATTCTCCAGCAATAACGTTTGCTTTACGGATGTAATCCAATAATGAAGTTTTACCGTGGTCAACGTGTCCCATTACTGTTACAATTGGTGCTCTTGGGATAAGATCTTCTTCTGCATCAGGCGTTTCCTCTTCCAAGTTTTCTTCCAAGTCAGCATCCGAGAATTCAATTTTATAACCGAACTCGTCAGCAACCAATGTTAATGTATCAGCTTCAAGACGTTGGTTCATCGTAACCATAACACCTAATGAGAAACAAGCAGAGATAACCTCAGTTGGGCTAACATTCATTAAACTTGCTAACTCATTAACAGTAATAAATTCTGTTACTTTAAGTGTTGTATCTTGAGCATCACGTTCTTGTTGAAGTTCGTCTTGCTCTCTTCTCCAGTTACGTTTATCTTTTCTGTGTTTAGCGCCTTTATTTTTACCGCCT
>NZ_JASLDS010000075.1 GCF_030151385.1 Soonwooa sp. | reverse complement strand
TTATCTTTTTCTTCGAACTTTACTATCTCAAAGTGATTGATTAGGTATTCGGGCAGTAATAATTTAAGTAATTCTGTCTCATTTAGCATATCACAAATTTATGCTTTTTTCAAAACCCTCCCCTGGTTTTAGGACTGATCCTATATTTTCTTTATTAAACTACCAAACACACTTCAAACGGCCTATTCTCGCTTATAGTCGCAACAGTTCAGGTATAAATATTAAATCCAAAAAAAGTTTATTAATGGCATAATACTTTCAAAATTCAGCCATTTTAAAAAACAAACTTTAGGATTTTGTTGAAAGCATATTTAAGTTTGCTAGACAATTCAACAAAAATTAATATGAAGAACATCTACAAACTTGGATTAGCCTTAGCAACAATATCAATTGCTAATCTTGGATTCGCGCAAACAGAATTCAGACCATTTACACCAATTGCTTCCGCTATTGTATCAGTTAATGATCTTGGTAACGCTGTTACCAATACAAGAACTTACAATTATGCTAGCAATGCTTTTACAACAAAAGAAAGCACTGTAACTAATTTTAATAGCATTAATAATAATGGAGACATCGCTGGGAGTATCTATATGGAAAACTCGACAACTCTAAAACAACCTGGTGTTAAAATAGCACCATCAACAAGATGGGACAGAATCCCTTGGTTCCCGAATTCGAATCCAGCAAACTCTAGTTTTGATGTATATAAAATCTCTACATCTGGAAAATATGTCGTTGGTAATATGTCAGAAGCTTCGACTGTATTTGGAGCATTTCTTTACAACACAGTTACTCAGGAATTCACACCAATAATTCCCGACGCCAATTCGCCATACCGCTACATCAGGATTATGAGCGTTAATGATAATGGTTATATGACAGGTTGGGCAGATTACAAGGAAAACAATATTAGTGGAATCAGAACGCCTATCTACATCAATATGGCTGACATGAAAATCCATGAAATTAGCATCCATGGTTCTTCTAATATTAACAACATTGCTTATGCGATCAATAACAATAACGTCATAGCAGGTTACAAAGAAGGATACGCGTTTACCTACAACATTAATACAGGAGAAGAAGTAATGACCCAATTACCAGATGGATTGGTAATGACTTTCTTTTTAGGAATATCCGATGATGGCACAGCGGTTGGTTATGGTGTTGTATCACCAACTGTTTATGACGCCATTGTGTATAAACCTGGATGGACAAAGCCAAAGCGTGTTAAAGATCTATTACAAGCGCAAAATATTCCAGTTAGCGTAGATCTAATGGGAACAGCTTCAAGTATCTCAAATAATGGAAAATACATTGGCGGCTACCTTAATGGCGGATTGACATCCCAAGGTTGGATGATTAAATTGGATGATGCTTTTTTAGCAACTTCGACTGAAGCGAAAACAGCAGATATTAAAATTTATCCCAACCCTACTAGTCAATATTTTTCAATTCAGTCGCCGAAAAATAAGATTGATACAGTGGAAGTTATCAATATGGAAGGTCGATTGGTTGAAAAATTTAACACTTCTTTAGAAAAATACGATATTTCAAAACTTCCAGCTGGCAACTACATGATTAAAATCACGTCAAATTCTAAAACCACTGTACATCAGTTAATTAAGAAGTAAAAATCATAACTATTATATATTGTTGGGTCTCGGAATTTCCGAGGCCTTTTTATTTATCATAATATTAAAATTTCTTAAAATTAAGATTTTTTATCTACTTCACCTTTCAAAGGAATCGTTTTTGCATCCATTTTAATAGTTTAAATAAATAAAAAATCTTTTTGGAGATTTTGCGTTATTATAAAAAACTGCAAAAATGTGAAGATTATGAAGAGATATTATGGACCATTGCTAGGTTTTTATACACTGTTTTTATTATACATGATGTTTTATGGTTGTGGACGAATAGCTGGACCTGTTGGCTATCTACAAATACACCCTTTCCGAACCATAAATATCTTTTTCAATTCCAAAGTAGAAGCACAGCATTTCGCTGTTAACATTATCGGAAATATTGTTGTTTTTATGCCATTTGGATGGATGGGACTTCTTTCCCAAAAGTATTTTTCGTTCCCAAAACTGCTAATAGGTTTCCCGATTGCGATTACAATTATTGAGTTAACGCAATTCTGGACACATCGCGGTACAGCAGATGTCGATGATTTGTTTCTGAATACTGTAGGGATGATTTTAGGCTATTTACTATATAGCTTGGTAAAATTCTTCTACGAAGATTGGATGTTCGAAAGAGAACCAGCTGTCGAGTACGCTTAACTCTTGTTTATTGAGAAATTGTTTAAAAATTTTCAACAGAATTTTTATAATAGTTCTTTACAACAGAATCTTAGTCTTTCGACATTTTCCGTGATAGGATTCCTAGTTTGTAAAAATCTAGAATTCGAAGATGTGCATTTCCCATTTTTAATCTCGTTTTTAAAAAGGGTTCAAACACATAAAAACTAAGGTTAAATAAAGACTCTAAGTGGTAATTTTTTAATTGTCGATAGGCTCGCGTTAACTTGAGATCTGCAACTTTATCTTTAGTCTTGTCATCTTTCAAAATTAAAGCAAGACTTTCGGCAGCTTCACCAGCTTTCCCGGTAAAGATGCTATTAGTCTCGATATCATTATTAAATATCGGATTGTCGATATGTTGAATATGGATTCCTGCGGATTTTAATTCCATGGCGAAAAGCAAATCTTCATAGCCATAGTTTTTTAATTTTTCATCAAATTTAAAAACATTAAAAACTGCTCTTTTAATAACGAAATTATTAGTTTGGAAACCCAAATATTGCTTTTGAATACGTTTGTTTAAACTTAAATTCTCACGTTTTTGAGCATAATTCCAACGCAGCTGAAAATCTTTTTCGGGTTTTTGAGCATCAACAATTCTTCCGCCGTAGATGACATCTGGCTGATTCAGTTTAATGGCTTGTAAATAATCGCTAATAAAGTTGTCCGAAATTATCTTCCCATCACAATCCAAAAACAAAAGATAATCGCCGTTTACATATTTTAAGAATAAATTCCGAATCGCAGAACGGCCAATATTTTGGTCTAAAATCTCAAAAGTATCAACCTTAACTTTAGAATTAATTTCTTGAAACTTTGCATTCGAAGCATCATCAATCAAAACAATTTCGGCATCAAGATTCTTAGTTTCAATCTCGGATTTGAGTGCTGAAACTAAATTATTAACATCAAAATTATGAATAGGAATACAAATCGAAAGCCTCATACTTTTTCTAAAATCTGTTGAACGTGAAGCTCTTCCAAGCAGGCATAATCACCACGAAAACATTCCTTATCACCAAAAACCGAACAAGGACGACACGTCAAATCTTTGACTTGTACAACATCATCAAGTGATTGTCCATAGCCTAAAAATCCTGCAAAAGGATGCGTTGCTCCCCAAACCGAGATGCAACGTGTGCCCATAAGACTCGCCAAATGCATATTGGCAGAATCCATACAAATCATGACTTTTAGTGTTGCAATAACCTCTAATTCTTCCTTTAATGACAGTTTTCCGGCAAGACTATGCGTATTTGGAATTTCGGTTTCCCAACGCAAAAGAATTTCTGACTCTTCTTTTCCGCCACCGAAGAAATAAACTTTATGATGCTTTGCCAACTGCTTTACAGCTTCGTAGGCTTTTTCCAAAGGAAGCATTTTGCCCTTGTGTTGAGCAAAAGGTGCAAATCCAATCGCTTCTCTTTCCTCGTCGGGAACACGACTTCTGAGTTGATAAGACAAATCAAAAGAATAACCCATTTTTCGAAGAATGTCTGCGTAACGCTCGACCGTTCTTTTCAGTTGAATCTTGTCAAGGTTCCAAACGTCTGTAAGATGTTCTTTTTCTTCCTTGCCTTTATTGATTTTAAAAACCTTGTATCCATGGCGTTTTGCAATAGAATCAATTAACTTTGTCCTAATCACATCATGAAAATCCGCAACAAAATCTGGCTTATAAAGCTTCAACATTTCGCGGCCTAGTTTCCGAATTCCGAGAATACCTTTATAGTTCTCGAAATTAACACCATGAAATTTTAGATTAGGAACACCATCAAATAAATCCGCAAAATTTTTGCGACTTACAAAAATAACTTCCACATCCTTATTCTGCTCTAGAAATTCTCTAAAAACAGGAACCGTCATCGCAACATCACCGAATGCCGAAAATCGATATGCTAAAATTCGTTTCACTTTTTGAGTTGATAAGCGACTGCGTAAAATTTAATTTGCTTCGTCATTGCCATCAAGCCATTAGCTCTTGATGGTGACAAAAATTCTTGAAGTCCGATTTCAGAAATAAAATCAAAATCAGAATCCATTATTTCCTGTGTAGAATGTCCGCTGTAGATGCTCACTAACATTGATACAATTCCTTTAGGAAGAATCCCATCAGAATCTGCATCGAAATAGAGTTTTCCATCTTCAAAACGAGCATCAATCCACACTTTTGACTGACAACCTTTAATCAGGTTTTCATCTGTTTTTTTATCATCAGGAATCGGCTTTAGAGATTTTCCAAGGTCGATAATATATTCATACTTTTCTTCCCAGTCGCTCATAAAAGCAAACTCGTCCACCAATTCCTGTTGTTTTTCTTTAATAGTCATGTTCAAAAATTATTTGATAGACTGTGCAATATTAATAATAACACATGTTGCTGCCTCCATATTTTCTATCGGAACAAACTCATAAGGTCCGTGGAAATAATGTCCACCAGCGAAAATATTAGGACAAGGCAATCCCATGTACGACAACTGTGCGCCATCTGTACCACCGCGAATCGCTTTTATCTTTGGTTCAACGCCCGCATCTTTCATAGCTTGCTCTGCAATATCGATAATGTGCATTTTGCCCTCGAATTGCTTTTTCATGTTAAGATACTGAGGTTTAATTTCCAAAGTCGCTGTGTTAGCACCATATTTTGCATTAATTTCAGCTACTTTGTCAGCCATTAATTGCTTACGCGCTTCAAATTTAGCATCATCATGATCACGAATAATGTATTGCAATTTAGCTTCCGCAACATCTCCTGTAAAATCGGTCAAATGGAAGAAACCATCAAAACCTTTAGTTGTTGCAGGCGTCTCATTAGCAGGAAGCGACTGGATAAATTCTGAAGCAACCAATCCAGCATTTAACATTTTACCAAATGAATATCCTGGATGTACAGACACACCCGTAATTTTGATAACCGCGCCAGCTGCGTTAAAGTTCTCATACTCCAACTCGCCGATTTCGCCACCATCCATGGTATAAGCCCACTCTGCACCAAATTTTTCAACATTGAATTTGTGCGCGCCTCGACCAATTTCTTCATCTGGATTAAAACCAACCGAAATGCGGCCATGTTTAATTTCTGGATGCGCCAACAAATATTCTGCTGCAGTAACAATCTCCGCAATACCAGCTTTGTCATCAGCACTTAACAAGGTCGTTCCGTCTGTTGTAATAATTGTTTGACCAATATATTTTTTAAGATCTGTAAACTTTTCAGATGACAATACAAAACCTGTTTCTTTATTTAATAACAAATCACCGCCATCGTAGTTTTCCCAAATCTGAGGTTTAACATCAACACCATTAAAATCTGGTGTGCTATCATAATGCGCGATGAAACCAACGTGAGCAACTTTTTCTTCGATATTTGATGGAATAAATCCGAATACATAACCATGCTCATCCATGCTCACATCTTCTAGACCAAGCTCCTGTAACTCGTTGAAAAGATATTTTGCCATATCCCATTGTTGCGGCGTAGACGGCGTCGTATCGCTTTCTGGATCACTAGTAGAGAAAATTTTAACGTATGTAATAAAACGATCGACCAATTTTTTGCGCCAATCTGCAGTAAAATCTATTGCTTTCATCCTTTTTTGGTATATGAAAGCAAAGTTATATATTTATGCATGGAATGGCAAATGCTTACAGGCTTTTCTAAATAGAGATTTTCTATAAAGTTTTCAATTTAAAAAGCTAAAAAGACAGGCTTTGCTCTAATATTTGGTAGATTAAAAATCTTAATTGTGAAAGAACTGTTTTTGACAGAATGTCCAAGGGACGCTATGCAAGGCTGGGGCGAACTAATCCCAACCGAAAAAAAGATAAATTACATTAATTCTTTAATGGAAGTTGGCTTCGACGTCCTAGATTGTGCAAGCTTTGTAAATCCGAAGACGATGCCTCAAATGGCAGATTCTGCAACGGTGGTTGACGAAATTGATAAATCACTTTCTAACACCAAACTTTCGGTTATTGTTGCCAATCTTCGTGGTGCCGAAAAAGCTTTGGAACATGAAAGTGTGGATATCCTAGGATTTCCGTTTTCTATTTCGGAGACCTTTCAACATCGTAATACCAACAAAAGTCGTGAGGATGCTTTCGAAGAAATCATCAAAATCCACGAAATAACAAAAGCGGAAAGCAGACAACTCAATCTATATTTTTCTATGGCATTCGGAAATCCTTATGGTGAAAACTGGACTTGGGAAGATGTTGATTTTTGGGCAAAACGCTTTGACGAAGTAGGTATTAAAGATATCCTTTTGTCTGATACAACTGGTGTTGGCGATGTTGACAGAATTAGCTTGTTGTTTAACAAAATCCCTTCAAAATATCCAAACATTAACTTTGGCGCACATCTTCATAATCGCTACGAAGATTCTTACAAAAAACTAAAAGCCGCTTACGACCAAGGTTGTACACGATTTGATAGCGCAATTAAAGGAATTGGAGGATGTCCAATGGCAAAAGATGATTTGGTAGGAAATATGCCAACTGAGCAAGTTTTCAATTTTATGGCTGTAGAAAAAATCGATATTCATCAAAATATGTTGAATTTCGAAAGTGCTTACAATAAAGCTAAGGATATTTTTCATTTTTAATAAATCTGAAAAATATCAGCAATTATATTTATCTAATTTGCAATTAATTAGCTAAATTTATAAAGCATAAAAAATCGAAAACTATGACTTCTAAAACGACTTATTTGGGCGACAACGCCATGGAATCCTTACACAATGATTCAGGGAACAGCATGCATATTGTTATTCCGCAAGATGCGTTTAACAAAAGAGAGAACTTCTCACCAACAGATCTTTTTGCAACTTCTTTAGCACAAAGCATTTTTGCATCGATTAGCGTTCTTGGAAAAGATAGAAACATCAACATCAAGGATGCTACTTGCGAATTAAAAAAGACAATGTACTTCCAACCAAGAAGAATTGGCGAAATCTTCTGTGTGTTCAAATTTCCGCACGCTTATACGGCGGACGAAAAGAAATTTATAGAAGATACGGCGCATAATTCCCCAGTATATCTGAGCCTAAACCCAGATATCAAGGTTATTATGATGTTCGAATACGAGAACTAATTACAACATTCCGAGCTCGAAGCGTGCTTCTTCGCTCATCATATCCTTTGTCCATGTAGGTTCGAAAGTTAGGTTTATTTTGGCAGAATTAACGCCATCAACAGATTTTACCTTTTCTTCAACTTCCATGGGCAAAGATTCTGCAACAGGACAATTGGGCGAAGTTAATGTCATTACCACAACCACATCACCATCATCCGAAATCTGCACATCATACACCAATCCCAATTCGTAAATATCAACAGGAATTTCTGGGTCAAAAATGGTTTTTAATTCTCTAATGATATTATCACCAATGTCCGCAATTTGCTCGTCTGTATATTTCATTTTAGTCTAATCGTTTAACAATATCTTCTTGACGCATTCGTCTGAAAATATTGCACAAAGTTAAGACATCTTTTTCACAATATTTCACTATTCTTAATAAGTCTTTTTCTAGATAATAAACTGATGCTACTTGAGAGCCGTCTATATCGTCTTTTGGTGTTGGTATATTAAAAATATGCGCTAACAATTCTAAAGACACAAAAGACTTCCAATCGCCGAATTTCCAAAGTTCCATGGTATCAAGATGCGGAATTTCCCATGGCTTCTTACCAAACATTTGAAAAACATTGGGCGGATTAATCCCATTGATTAAAAGACGACGTGCAATGTAAGGGAAATCAAATTCTTTCCCATTATGTGCACAAAGAATCACATCACGAAGTCTAGGGCTATTGAAAATCTCACAAAACTCCAAAAGAAAGGCTTTCTCATCATCTCCATAAAAGGATTTAATTTTGAGCTGGTCATGACCGTCCATCATCCCAATCGAAATACAGACAATCTTTCCAAATTCTGCCATGATACCTGCCCTTTCCTCAAAGAATGTATCTGCAGGAACATCTTCTTTTCTTTGGAACTTGGTTTTCTTATCCCAAAGGTATTGCGTTTGATCATCCAAACTAGACCAAGCTTCCGCTTGAGGTACTGTTTCAATATCGAGAAACATAATCTTTTCGATGGGTATATTTTTAATCATAGCCTATTGTATTTTAACCTAATTTAAACAAAAAAAGAAACCCGACAAAAGCCGGGTTTCAAATTCTAAATAACAATATCTCTTAGAAAGGATATTCGTAAATCTCTGATTCGTGGAAGAATGGGTTACCAGTTGGCATTAATTTCAACTTAGTTAAAGCTGTCATCACAACGAAGATAAATAATCCTACCAATGCTGCGAAAGAACCAACAGTTAATAAGAATGTTGGCAAGTTATTCCAATAAGGACCAACTGTACCAGGCATTACCATATTAAAATAATCTACCCAGTGACCGAAGATTACAACTACTGCAACAAATGTTACCACTTTGTAATTTCTCTTAACACTACTACTTACTAAAATTAGTAATGGCATTAGGAAGTTAACAATTAACATTGGTAAGAATGTTGGCGCGTAATATGTAAATCTACCCAAGAAATAGTTAATTTCCTCTGGTACGTTAGCATACCAATAAAGCATGAACTGACAGAACCAAAGGTATGTCCAAAGCATACTTGTCGCAAATAAGAACTTACCTAAATCGTGTAAATGGTTATCATTGAATTGAGGATAAACTCCTTTTTTCTTTAAATAAACACTTACCAAAATGATTGCTGCAACTGCAGTTGATAGGCAACTTACCATTGAATACCAAATATACAATGTAGAATACCAGTGTGGGTCAATTGACATTAACCAATCCCAAGCCCAAGAAGCTGATGCAAATCCGAAGAATGCGATATAACCAACACTCCAGTTATAAAGACTTGCATATACTTTTCTGTCTCCGTTAGTATCGTCAACTTTTTTAGAAACACTTTTTAATTTATAAACAAAGAACGTTGCTCCGATAACATAGATAAAAGTTCTGATAACATAAAAAGGAATGTTAAGAAACAATTTCTTTTCATAAAGAATAACGTCAAAGTTAATCGAATTAGGATCTGTTAAACTCGGATCCATCCAATGGAACAAATGTCCGGCATGGAATGCATTTAACAATACAATGATTATTAAAACAACACCAGCATAAGGGATGAAAGAAGCAACAGCTTCCATTACTCTTGTTACAATAATTGACCAACCAGCATGTGCTGCATGTTGAATACTGTAGAAGAATAATGCTGCACAACTAACACCGAATAAGAAAACCGCTGCAACATGCAATGCTGCTAAAGGCTGATTTCCTACTTGCATTTTTGCATGCTCCAAGTGTGCTTGATGATCTTGTGGACCAATCATTTCACTTGAGTGCGATGGAGCATCATGACCACCAGAATGAGCCATCTCCATCCAATGACTAATGGTCGTATCGTCTATACTTTTGTTCAAGGCATATCCAGCAATGAATAACACTAACCCAGCAACAATCAGTATAATTGAATATAATCTCAACTTAGGGGAAAAACTATACATTTCTTACTTCTATTTTTTAGTGTTAGTATTATTTTCTTCAGTAGCTGGTTTGTCATCAGCTTTTGGCGCTGCCGCATCAGTTGCAGGAGCTGCCGCTGCTGGAGTCGCACTAGCTTTGAAAGCGTTCATAACATACATTGCAACTCTCCAACGGTCACCAGGATTAAGTTGTCCTGCATAAGATCCCATGGCATTTCGACCATGCGAAAGTACATAATGTACAGATCCTACAGTAACATCTCTATCTTTATAGTTTGGTACACCAGAGTAAGCACCGCTTTGTACAATTGGTCCTTGACCATCTCCACCTGTACCATGACAAGCAGAACAAGTGTGGTCAAATAAGATTTTACCTCTTTCTAAATCTTTTGCAGCATTCTTAGGATCTAGAGGAGATACTGTTAAAGTTTTAGACTTATCGTAACCAGCGTTATATTCATCAACGTTTTTAGGATTTCCTTCTTCGTCAATAACACCATCTTTATTCTGAGAAACAGTTCCTTCAACTGGTATTAAACCTGTCGCAAAACCATTAGCTGCAAACAAAGGAATTTCGTTTTCGTGCTTAGAGTAAGCATCTTCAGCCTTCATTAATGGATCATAAGCTACTGGGAAGTACATGTCAGGGAAATATACCAAAGGTGGATTTTCCTTACTGCAAGAATTCAATAGAACAGTTGCTAATCCAAGGACTGCGGTAATTTTAAAAATATTCTTGTTCATCTTAAGCATCTTTAACAGTTATTTCTTCAACACCTGTATCGATCAAAACTTGTTTAACAGTTTCAACATCATCAGTGATGAATTCCATTAGGAACTTGTCATCCGTTGTTCTTGGATCTGGATTCTGAGGCTTAGCACCTGGATACATTTTGTTTCTAACCAAATAAGTTAAAGACATAAGGTGTGCCGCACAGAAAACCATTAATTCGAACATCGGAACTACGAAAGCTGGCATATTGTGTCCCCAATCAAAAGATGGTTTACCACCAATATTTTGTGGCCAGTCGTGGTTCATCATATAATATGTTGTCAAAGCACCGATAGAAACCCCATAAAGTGCGTAGAAGAAAGCAGCATCAGAAATTCTAGTTTTCTTAAGGCCTAAAGCTTTATCTAGCCCGTGAACTGGGAAAGGTGTGTAGACTTCATTAATTTTAATTCCTTTATCGGTGAAGGCCTTAACGCCGTGCATTAAATCATCGTCGTCGCCGTATAGTCCGTATATAATTTTAGTGGTGCTCATCTCCTTCTTTTGCTTTATAAGTTTCACCTGAAATTTTCAAAATACTCTTCAATTCCGCTTGTGCAATTACAGGGAATGTTCTTGCATATAATAGGAATAATACTGAGAAGAATCCGATTGTACCAAGATATACACCAACGTCAATAATTGTCGGCATAAACATTGTCCATGAAGATGGTAAGTAGTCTCTTGACAAGTTGATAACAATAATGTCAAAACGCTCAAACCACATACCGATATTAATAATTAATGCAATGATAAATGTTGCAATAATGTTAGTTCTTACTCTCTTGAACCAGAATAATGCTGGCACTACCAAGTTACAAATGATTAGCGCCCAGAATGCCCACCAGTAAGGACCAGTTGCTGCACCAGGAGAAAGATATACGAAATCTTCGAATCTTGATCCAGAATACCAAGCGATAAAATATTCACAAGCATAAGCCACTGTTACCATACCACCTGTTAGGATGATTACGATGTTCATAATCTCAATGTGGTACATTGTGATATAATCTTCTAGGTGACAAACTTTTCTAGCAACTAACAATAACGTCTGTACCATCGCGAATCCTGAGAAGATCGCACCAGCAACGAAGTATGGAGGATAGATTGTTGAGTGCCATCCTTTAATAACCGAAGTTGCAAAGTCAAATGATACCGTCGTGTGCACTGAGAATACTAGCGGTGTTGCTAAACCTGCAAGAACCAAAGAAAGTTCTTCGAATCTTTGCCAGTGTTTTGCCTTACCACCCCATCCGAAAGCAAGAATTGTATACATCTTCTTGTTGAATGGTGTCTTAGCTCTATCTCTAATCATTGCAAAGTCAGGAATAAGTCCCATGAACCAGAATACTACTGATACAGAGAAATAAGTTGAGATTGCGAATACGTCCCAAAGTAGAGGCGAGTTAAAGTTAGGCCAAAGTGAACCGAATTGGTTAGGCAATGGGAACACCCAATATCCTACCCATACACGACCCATGTGGATAACTGGGAAAATCGCTGCCTGACATACCGCGAAAATTGTCATCGCTTCTGCAGAACGGTTAACCGACATTCTCCATCTTTGTCTAAATAATAATAGTACAGCGGAGATTAGTGTACCAGCGTGACCAATACCAACCCACCATACGAAGTTGGTAATATCCCAACCCCAGTTAATAGTTCTGTTCAATCCCCATGCACCAATACCAGTCCCAATTGTATACGCGATACAACCAAATCCGTAGATGAAAAGTACTAATGCTGCATATAGTGATGCCCACCATAATTTACCTGCACGTTCCTCGATAGGTCTTGCGATATCTTCCGTAATATCGTGATAAGTCTTATGACCAATAATTAAAGGTTCCCTTATCGGAGCTTCGTAATGTCCTGACATTTTTTACCTATTTATTATTTAAACGTTGTTTTCTTTTCTATTTCTAATTTTCGCATGGTAGAATACGTTTGGCTTAGTACCAATCTCTTCCAGCAAAGTATATTTTCTCTTGCCGCCGAATAATGCTCTAACTTCTGAGTTAATGTCGTTCATATCACCGAACTTCATTGCACCTGTAGAACAAGCTTTAGAACAAGCTGTTTGGAATTCTCCATCAGCAACTCTTCTGCCTTCTTTCTTAGCTTCAAGGATAACATTCTGTGTCATTTGGATACACATAGAACATTTCTCCATAACCCCTCTTGTTCTTACAACAACGTCTGGGTTAAGAACCATTCTTCCTAAATCATTATTTTGATTAAAATCAAATCTATCATTAAGGTTATATGTAAACCAGTTGAAACGTCTCACTTTGTATGGACAGTTGTTAGCACAATATCTAGTACCAATACATCTGTTGTACGCCATCATGTTTTGACCTTGCTTACCATGTGATGTTGCCGCAACTGGACATACAGTTTCACAAGGTGCGTGGTTACAATGTTGACACATTACTGGTTGGAAAATCACATCTGGACTTTCACTTGGTTGGATCAAGATTTTGTAAAGGTTAGGTACATCTAGACCTCTATCAACCGCTTCTTTGTTTTCGATTTTTTCTCTTGCAGAATAGTAACGGTCAATTCTTAACCAATACATATCACGAGACATTCTGATCTCTTCTTTACCAACAACTGGTACGTTGTTCTCAGCCTGACAAGCGATAACACAAGCACCACAACCAGTACAAGAGTTAAGGTCTACAGAAAGGTTAAAGTGTGGTCCATCAGTATCATCAAAAGAATCCCAAAGGTCAATTTTACCAATTGGCAAAGCACCTCCGATTGTGTGCATTTCTAATGGCTTGTTCCAAGCTTCAACAGGTTTTCCGATGAAATCAGCTAAAGGAACTTCCTTAGCAATCTCGTAACGACCCATTAATGTATTTTGAAGCTGCATTCCTGCAAACTCGTGCTCTTCACCAGTTAACTTAAGAGAAACATTTGATAAAACAGTATTAGCACCGTCAAATAAAACGTAAGCATCAACACCTGTTTCAGCAACTTTTCCAGAATCTTTTTTACCGTAACCTAAAGCTAAACCTACAGAACCGTCAGCTTGACCTGGTTGGATAAATACAGGAACGTTTTTAAGCTCTTTACCATTAACTGTTAAGTCAACAACAGAACCGTTTAACTGCATTCTTCCGTTAAGATCATTCTCAATTTTTAAACGTTCAGCATCTTTTGGAGAAATTGTCAAATAGTTATCCCAAGACAATCTCGTAATTGGATCTGGTAATTCTTGCAACCAAGGGTTGTTAGCTTGTGTACCATCACCGATAGCTGTGTTAAGATATAATTGAAGTTCTAAATCCGAAGCTTTGAAAGCATTAAGTTCAGAAACTGCTTGACCAGCATTACCACCAGCGTAAGACATTGAAGATCCTACTGCAGCAGAAGTGAATCCGTTATATAAAGCTTTGTTAAATGATGTTCCACCAAGAAGTGAAGCAGCATTTGCTTTTAGGTAAGTATAATAATCATTAGCAGGACTTCCTTTACCATTGATCCAAACCAATAAAGATTCTTCAATCTGTCTAGATTTGTAAATCTTTTGGATAGTCGGTTGCATTAATGAATAAGAACCAGTTTCTGGAGCGATATCACCCCAAGATTCTAACCAGTTAGCAACAGGAATAACCGCTTTAGAAGCTTTGCAAATTTCATTCTTCTTGTCAACAACAGCTACCGTGTAAGGAACTTTTGCCATTGCAGATTTGAAAGCTTCACCGTTTGCGCTAGAATAGATTGGGTTAACATTGTTTGTGATCAATACACCAACTTGTCCACCATTCATCCAACCAACAAACTCATTGAATCTAGCAGCATCAAAATCTTTAAGCATGTTAGCTTTACCAGTGAAAGCAACAGAACCTAATTTTTGGTTGATTAAGTGTGCTAAAACATAAGCCGCTTTAGAACCATCAGCAAAAACAACTGCTTTTGATCCTTTAGCTTGAAGTTCTTTAACGATTTCTTGTGCAACTTTATCATTGGTTCCACCGTTAAGACCGTTATATACTTCAACTAGCGTTTTGTTAACATCACTAGGTTTTAGTTTAATTCTTGTATCAGCATTAGCACCAGTTAATGACATGTTAGACTCCACTTGGATGTGTCTTAACATGCTAGCACCTGGCTTACGAGCTTCAGCATAAGAAGTTTCTAAACTTCCTGCGTTATAATCTGCTAAGAAATCTGCACGGAAAGAAACAACTAACTCAGTTTTTGATAAATCATAAACTGGTAAAGCTCTTTGTCCGAACACTTCAACAGCAGCATCCAATGCGGCAGCATGAGGATAAGCTTCGTAAGTTACAAGCTCAGCTTGTGGATATTTTGCTTTGAACTCACCAAACAACTTCTTGAAAGTTGGACTTGGCAAAGTGTGTGATAATAAAACAATTTTCTTACCAGACGATTGTGCCTCGTTAAGACCTTTGATAACATAATCATCAACCTTATCGAAAGATTCGTCAGCACCATTTAGTTTAGGTTGCTTTAGTTTGTCATTATCGTATAACGACAAAACACTCGCCTGTGCTCTCGCATTAGTTTTACCTAAACTTCCAGCAGTTGGATTTGGTTCAATTTTGATTGGACGACCTTCTCTCGTTTTTACTAAAACACTAGCGAAATCGAAACCATCAAAATATGATGATGCATAATAATTAGGAATACCAGGAATGATGTCATGTGGCTTAACCACATAAGGAATAGTTTTAAGAACCGGCGCCTCACAAGCTGCAAGTGTTACAGCTGCAGTAGAGAATCCTAAAAGTTTTAGGAAGTCTCTTCTGGAAGTTCCGGAATTATTCATTTTATCCGCATCTCCTAAGAATTCATCTACTGGAATTTCGTTCTGAAATTCTTTTTGAGCCAACTTCGCATTAAGCGTTTGGTCTTTTAGTTCGTGAATACTTCTGAATTGTATTTTATTTGAAGCCATTGATACTTCTAATTTTTGTTATTAATAATGACATTTACCACACTCTAGACCACCGATAGCATCTACAGTAATTTTAGCACCTTCTCCGTATTGTTTTTTCAACTTGTCGTGAAGATTCTTGAAATACTCTTGGTTGTATCCATTAGTCATGTCAACTTCTGTTGTTCTGTGACATTCTATACACCATCCCATTGTAAAGTCGTTCGCCATTTGTACTACATTCATAGTATCAACTTTACCGTGACAAGCTTTACAAACCACATCAATTTGGTTAGCAGGATTTTTCTTATTGAATGACGAGATAATCGCTTTCTCACCAGCTACAACGTGCTGAGAGTGGTTGAAGTAAACGAAATCTGGCATATTATGGATTCTTGTCCATTCGATTGGAGAAGTCTTTCCTGTATATTGTTGCTTAGCAGCATCCCAACCAGCAGCAGCATAAATCTTTTGGATTTCTCCATCATAGAATGCTTTATCTTTTCCTGGCTCCATGTATTTACCATTATACTCAGAAATACTTCTGTGACAGTTCATACATACGTTAACTGAAGGGATTTCTGAAACCTTACCGTACTTAGCACCAGAGTGACAAAGCTGACAGTCGATTTTATTTTCTCCAGCGTGGATCTTGTGCGAGAAATGGATAGGTTGCTCAGGCTTATAACCTTTGTATACCCCGATCCACATTAATGAATTCCAAACACCGTACAATGCTAATACTGCTAGAATCGCGATAACACCTTTACCTACAAAGCTGTATTTCTTATAAAGTTCTGAGAAGCTATTAACTCTTGTTGAGTTAAGATCAGACAACTCAGGTGTTTGTTGTAATTTAACTAATTGTCTAATTTTCACTAACAACCAAAGTAACAAACCAGCAATAACAACAAATGCTGCTAAAATTGCTTGTGAGTTAAGTTGACCATCTTTTGATTGTTGACCGTTAGCAGAAGCATCCGTTGCCGCTGCAGCAGCAGGATCAGCCTTTGGCTCTTCTTTTGGCGGATCTGTCGTATAAGCTAAGATATTATCAATATCTGCTTCTGACAAATTCGGGAATTGCAACATTTCAACTTTGTTGAACTCCTCGTAGATTTGGTTAGCATACTTATCGCCTGATGCTCTAAGTGCTTTGTTATCCTTAATCCACTTGTGTAACCAGTCTGGTCCCAGACCTTGCTCCTTCTTTACCTTATCAACAATACCGCCCAAAGCAGGTCCAATCATCTGCTTGTCCAGCGCGTGGCAAGCGGTACAATTGGCTTTGAAAAGATCTTGGCCTTTCTTTGGATCTCCTTGTGCATGAATAGAAGCGCTAGTCGATAGCAACAAACCTATTGCTATCAAACTCTTTTTATAATGCTTTCTCCAACTAATCATTTAATTAATCTTG
>NZ_JASLDS010000056.1 GCF_030151385.1 Soonwooa sp. | reverse complement strand
TAAGATTTCTCTTTTGCTTAGTTTCTTTCTTTGTTAAGATGTGGCTTTTGAAAGCATTTTTTCTTTTGATCTTACCAGTACCAGTAAGAGCAAAACGCTTTTTAGCACCTGATTTAGTTTTTAATTTTGGCATTGTTCTGCGTTTTATATTTTGTTATCAATATCGTTTCAAGTTTGCAAATATACAAATTTTTACGCAATCTAGAGTAACAGCTTGTCAAAATTCTGATGACAAAAAAATTCTAATTTAAAAATCTTAAGAATTCGTTCTTTTTTAAACAAAAAAATAACTTTTAAGACAATGTATTGTGATTCAATATTTATTATAAAACAAGGCTAGATTATTAAAATCCAGCCTTATAATTTAGAGCTTGTTTAAATTTTATTGATAAAATTTTCATAGCTATTTTGAGATAAATTTTTTATTTCATATTTGAAGATTTAGCGAGCTAAATCAAAAATGAGAAGTGAAAAATTGGCTTAAAAGAGCATTAAAATTTATCAAAGAAGTTCTGAATAGGTCAAAAATATATTTCGGTAAAATTTTTAAACAGGCTCTTAGTTCAAAAGTATATAAGAAATTATCTGTATTCTCTTTTTACATCTTTGTATTGGTTAACAATTTCGACTTGAGTATTGTCTTTAATTCGTCTTACAGTGTACGAAATTGGTGCTGAAGAAGAAATTAAAGAGTTAGCAGAATTTTCTAGTTTTAGATAATTCATAAAACCATCGTAATCAGTGATAATGGTATTTGCACTACCTCCAAGAATCGATACTTTAATCTTATTAGATGTGAAAAGGTTTTTAAATTCTGTATTATAAGAAGTGTTTGCACTACCTCCAATTTTTCCGATTCCAAATTCCACGGAAGCTTTTACCATTTTGTTCACTTCGTCACTTTTCTTTTCCGTTTCTATTAGGATATAAGCCATACGACCATAATCAACACTACTGATGTATAACGGCTCATATTTACCAACTTGACTTGCTTGGATATCGCCGTCAATCCAATCTGTTTGATATTTTGGATCGATACCAGCAGAATACACATTTTGCGAAAGCTTCACCATCACAAACTTTCTGTTATTAACTGTTGTTTGACTGTTGGTAAAGTCAAAAGAGGCAGAAACGATTTTCGCAAAATTAGCTTTCGCATGTACCTCTGTTGCTTTTGTAAAACTTTCTTCGTTGTTAATCTCAGTACTTTCGAAAGTATAATTAGCAGGTACATATTCTAGCGGAAAGTAACCTGCATTTCCAATTTGCAAATCAGACAATGCTTGGAAGATCGTACTACCTTTTGGCATCACAGATTTTACAGCTACCTTACTAGATCCTTTGATTGTTAAGAAAAGATCAACTGGTTTGAAAGGATTACTAAGTACTAATGGGTCATAGCCACCAGTCATAAAACTTTCTCCTTGAAGGATACTTCCAGGATAAAGCATAGTCGTCTCAATTGGAGATTCACGTATCAAAGCTGGCTTCATAACAGCATCTGACTTCTCTGTAGTAACCAGATATTCTTTCTTTGGCACACCATTTATTACTGCCGTATTTCCAGTAAACTCTGCAGAAACTTCCTGATCTGGTTTTGTCGAAAACTTTACAGATTGTACATTGTTTAAGTTTCCACTGCTGCCACTGGCATCATCACGATTACAAGAGATTAAACCTATTGCAATAACCGCTGCCGAAATTGGCATTCTAAAAAAATTCGCTTTCATCATTTTTCTACTTTATTTTTATTTGTTTATTAATATCTACCAATTGTTTTTACCATCATCACCCCAAGCATCTTGCTGTCCTTGGTACACGACAGGAATGTTATTATATTCGACAGTAACAATTTGATTATTTATTTGCTTTTTAAAAGTCAGTTTGTCAATTTTATCTGGTCTAACTGACGCACTGCTACCTCCTTTATAATGCTGCATATCATAAAAATCAAGACTTTGCTTTTGTTTAAGACCCGAAAATGCATTATCTACAAAGCTAAACTTAGCCGAAAACGGAACATTATTTAGGTAATTATCATTCTCCTGATTGCCCGTATCAATGTATAATTTATTATAATAGTTCCATTCAGAATGACTAAATAGACCATCGTCTTTCGTCTTTCTTGTGTAACTATAGGCATTAATTTTAACCGCATTGAACAAAATATCGCCATCATTGGTTCCCACTACATCAGTCGAATTGTCTTTAATACTTTTTATAGAAAATTTGTTTTGAAAGTTACCAGGTTTCTTGATAAACATTTTGAATTCGCCCTCCTTCTTGGGAGTAGTTATCTCAGAATATTTTGTTTTTTCAAAATACAATTCGAAATCATCATTAATTCTTTGATGCTTGGCTACTTCGGAAGTTTGAGGCGTAATGTAATAATAAGGTGCAGTAAAATTGGAAGTAATTCTATACTTAAAGGTTAAGGTATCGCCAACTTGTACATTGGTCAAATCTGAAGCTGTTGAACTTCCAACAAAATCAATTTTTATACTAAGATCATTTTTTTGGTTGTTAGGAGATGTAGAGTCATCATTATCGTTACTACTACATGAAAGTGTCAAAAGCAACAAAGTTGCTGAAACAAAAATACTTTTTCTATTCATTTTTTATTTTTCCTTAAAAAGATTAGTAAAAAGCAAAAGTAAGCAAAACGATTAAATCCGTTGCTATACAATGTTTTATAAAGAAGTAGTCTTTATTTGGAACTCGGTGTCTGATAGGTTTTGGGCTTGAAATGACAAAGTTAAGTTACTAATTCGTTACCGATTAATAGAGGTTTCTTATTAGTTTAAACGGTTATATTTCAGTGTTTTGCACTTATTTTTATATTTCCTTGTAACTCAATGTAAATTAATTTTAAACATTAAACATTTGAGTTATGACGCAGACAAAAAAATCAACGTTCAAACTGCTTTTCTACTTGAAAAAGAACGAACTGAAAAAAAATGGTAACGCTCCAATTATGGCTCGTATTACCATTGATGGAGCACCTAAAACTTTTGGGACAAAGTTAGAAATTGATCCTAGCAATTGGGATCTAAAATATGGAAGAGTTGAGGGCAAAAGCGCAACAGCTTTAAATATTAATAAAAAATTGGATAACATACGTGGGCGTATCGACAAAATTTATGAAGATATGCTGAAACACGAGGGCTTTGCTACTTCTCAAAAAGTAAAGCTTTCATTCTTGGGTGTTGGTGTAATGGATGATGCAATTCTAAAAGTCTTCAATGATAAAAATGAGGATTTTAAAAAATTGGTTGACAAGGAAGAACGTTCACAAAGCACCTACAACAAGTACATCACAGTTTATAATCATCTTACCGCTTTTATTAAAGAACGCTATCATCGTGATGATATGGCTTTTCGGGAATTGACTGGAGATTTTATTAGGGAATTTGATTTTTATCTTCGGTACGATTTACAATCTACACATAATACGGTTTGGGTTTACACTATGCCCGTGCTAAGTCTGGTGGAATTGGCTATAAAAAAAGGTTTGATCCGTGATAATCCATTTCAAGATTATGAAATCAATATGGAAGAAACCGACAGGGGTTATATTCTTAAAGAAGATGTAGAAAAACTGATGATGTGTGCACCGCCCCACCCACGGTATGAGCTTGTGAAAGATCTTTTTATTTTCAGTTGTTTTACCGGACTTGCTTATGCGGATATTAAAAAACTAACAAGGAACAATATTCAGTCTTTCTTCGATGGCCATCAATGGATCATCAGCAGAAGAAAAAAATCAGATATTGCTTCTAATGTTCGGTTAATGGAAATCCCAAAACGTATTATAGAAAAATACCTCGGTAGCACTCGTAATGAGTTTATCTTTCCAGTTCCAACTAATGTAACCTGCAATACTCACATTGGCAAATTAATTGAAAAAGCTGAAATTATTACAGAACAAAAAGTAACTTTTCACACCGCAAGACACACATTTGGAACGATGTTTTTGACCGAAGGCGTACCTCTTGAAAGCCTTAGCAAAATGATGGGACATAAAAACATTTCAACTACACAGATTTATGCTAAAATTACCAGCCAAAAGATTAGTAAGGATATGGATTTGGTAGCTCCTAAATTTAAGGAGATTGAAGAAGCGTTTTTACAGGTCATATAGTTAATCACAATTTGATAATTACGAGCAGAACTTAACGGTTCTGCTTTTTTTATGCCCATATTTTATAGCCAAAGCACATTTACTTCGCTCTGCTATTCCCTTTCTGTAAAAGAGCTTTTGGCTAATTCTGGAACAGAAGATTAAAAAATGTTGCCATCTACGCCTCCCACACAAATACATTTTCTAATCCTCTGTTAGTGTGGCTTTGATAGCCCCGCCGCTTTAAAAAAGTGTTTTAAAAATTCAGCGAATTGGAAGTGTTATTTCAATTCACTGTAAACCATTTCTCAATGCCATCTTCTTGGCTTCCACATTCATTTTTATCCAAAGACCCGTATGCTTTTTTGTCCCATTTCAAGAGCAAAGGTATTTCCGTGTTCTTAACGCATCACAAAGGTCAAGCAAGTTTGGAAAATAATCTCCACCCGTTGGGTAGTATTTTTTTTCAAAACCTTGGTGATGCTAAACACGAACCTTTTATGCTCGTGAAACGAAACATAGCATACTCCGGCTCTTTAAACGAATAAAAAAAATGTCAGATATGAAGATTAAAAACATTGGAAATGGTAATGAAACGAAACAGCACCTCCTCTCATTGCCGAATAAATCTAAAAAAATAAAAATAAATAACTAAAAATTAAGGGATATGAACATCACAGGAAGACTGACAAGGGATGCGGAAGTACGCACAACGTCACAGGACAAACAAGTAGTAAATTTTTCAGTAGCGACCAACGACAGCTACCGTAACAAGCAAGGCGAACGCATAGAGCAAACAACCTATTTCGACTGCTCCTATTGGATAACCCCGAATGTAGCCAAGCTACTCACAAAAGGCACTTTGGTAGAACTATCGGGACGAGTAAGCACAAGAGCGTGGACAGGTAATGATGGAGAACCAAGAGCAGGACTGAATTTCCATACCTCTCAAATCAAATTGCACGGAGGTGGCAAAAAATCGGAAACGGCACAAGCTACCACAAACACAAACAACAATCAGGCAGAAGACGACCTCCCATTTTAATCAAGAACATTCAACCATTTTTTAATATCAAAATTTTAAGCATTATGGCACATAATATCAATTTCAACGAGAGAACAGGACGTTATTCATTTTTTAGCGTACAACAAAAAGCGTGGCACAACTTGGGGCAAATCGTGGAGCAATACCCGACAAGCGAGGAAGCTATCAAACACGCAGGGTTAGATTACGAAGTCGTAAAATCCCCACTTTTTACCAAAGGTTCGGGCATTATCGAAACGGCTAACGACATAGAGATAGGCAGTAGCGAATTGGAAGTACCTAACTATTTTGCCAACATACGCACCGATAACAATGCCGTATTGGGCGTAGTCGGTAAGGATTACCATATCGTACAAAACCGTGAAGCCTTTAATTTCTTTGATGCTATTGTAGGCGGTAGCGATGGTATTCTGTACGAAACCGCAGGAGCATTAGGCAACGGAGAACGTATTTTCATCACAGCCAAATTGCCCGATTATATTCGTGTAGGTAATGGCGATGATGTTACGGAAAAGTACATTTTCCTAACCACTTCTCACGATGGTAGCGGAAGTATCACAGCCGCATTCACGCCTATCAGAATTGTTTGTCAAAATACCTTAAACGCTTCATTACGCAGTATGACTAATGTTGTCCGTATCAAACACACTTCGGGAGCAAAAGGACGTATCGAGAACGCTCACAAGATTATGGGACTTGCCAACACATTGAGCAACCAATTAGAGGGAATTTTCAATGAATGGGCAAAAGTAAAGGTAACAGACCGAGAGGTTAAAAAGCTAATCCAATTGGCACTTTGCCCGAATAAGGAAACCTTTGATTTAATCAAAAAAGGTGCGGAAGATGAAATTTCAACCCTTTTTAAAAATACCGTTGAAGATGCTTTTGCATATGCAATGATTAGCGACACCCAGCAAATGGACACAACAAAAGGCACTTTGGCGTAAGCAAAATCCAATATGCAAAATCTGGAAACTCAAAATCAAAACTTCACGGGAAGATTATTCATTTCAAGACAAAAAATGGAAAAGAGTTTTGCTTGTTCGGTAGTGCCAATATTACACCTGCAGGATTGGGATTATTGGGCAAAAATTCAAATGCAGAAGTTTCACTTCTTATTCAGTCAGAAAAAGGTGGATTATTAAACCAATTAGGCATAAAACTGAAAACAAGCAATAGTAAAAGCCTTGATGAATTTACAGCGACTACAAATCAGTCAATTTATGAAACTATAATCAAGAACAATCAATTTAAAGTACAGTTGCTTTGTGCAGAGTTGATTTATGATGAATTTATACTTCATTCCACTGGAACTTATACCGATGAATTCAAGGTTGTTTTCTTCGATAAACAAAACCGATTTTTGTATTCCAAAACTTTCTCAAATTATGCGAAAGAGCTAAAAATAACAGTCAATTTAGAATTAGGCAGTTTCCTATATGTGCAATTGACAAATGTTAATGATGGGATTATCTCAAATAAACTATTAATTTCCGATTATTTCCTTTTGGCGAAAACGCATCCTAACCCAAAAACAGAGGAAATTGAGAAAATTTATAGCGAAATTCAAAATGGCGAACTAAGTAAAGTTCTTGACTTGTTGCATTACGCCATCTTTGACGAAACAGAAAATGAGACAGGAGCCAGCTTTTTAGATAGCAGAAGAAACACGTTTACAAAGTTGAATGATGACAAAGAACCTGAAAAACTTTACGATCTCTCTTCCTATAAAGCAATAGAAAATTCTGGATTTGAAAAAAACCTTCTACTCTCTTCTCTTTCCCTACGTGTTTTAGATGTTTTGAAGTTCATCAATTTAAATGGAATTTCAACAAATAAAAAAGCTGATATAAGTATTGATGAGCAAGAAGACGATTTAGGCAACATAAATGGAAATGAGGAAGGAGAAGTGGCAACGGTTCGTAACCTCTCCTTTGTCATGCTTAAATCTGAAAAAAGAAAGTTGATGAACTACTTTGATAACCTTTACAATTACCAACAAGAAATTCTCTATGGGAATAGTCGACCAAAAACATATAGGCCTACACTTACAGATTTGACTAAATATTTAATCGCTCTTGAGTTGATAAGTGAATACGGAGGGAAATCTGCAAAGTATGACGAACAAGACACGCACCATTTTTTCAGTTATTTACCATTTGTAGACGATTATGACAATAACAATGTAAAGGGTTGTTGTTTAAACTTAATTGGCGACTTTTTGATGCTGGCAAGAAGCGGATTTAAAGCGTATGAATTTGACTATACAAAAAAGAAAATCGAGGAACTAAAAAAAGAGGCACTCATAAATACAATTGTTTGCTTAATTAACAATCGATGGAAAGATGATGAATTACATTACTTTTTTACTATGGCTTTAAATGCACTTCATTATTTAGGTTGTAGGAATGTAGATGATTTCAATAGCAATTTTGTAGAATTAAAATCCAAAATTAATATTAGAATTTCTGAGTTGAAAAACAGGACAAAAGGATTTGAAAAAAACTTAGAGATATTTTACGAAAGACTATGTCCTTCGTTTATAAAAGTGATTGAACAGATTGAAGATAAGAACTTTGATACATCAGCAGTTAACGGGCAAATTATTTACAAATCGCCTTGGGGTTATAGCTACGTTCAGTACGTAAATAAAACAAACGATTTTACTTTAATCAGACCTGGCTTTATGTGGGACTATGATAAAGAAGATTACATAAAACACAGTCCAGACGAAATTTATTTACCTCTAAAACTCTCATCTTTTATATGCACCGATTTGTAAGTTAAAAAATCGGATAACTTTTGGGTTATCCGATTTGCGCTATTTAAGTCCTGTTTTGTAAGTGTTATCAAGTTTGTTATGAATAATTGTAGCTACAACCAATACTTCAGTCATTTCTGAAAGTTGAGTGTCTTCTAATATTTTCGGGTTATGCGCTTTTGGATTTCGGTACATAGAAAAAAATCCTTTACAGAAGTTGCCGAAACCCTTATGCTCACTTTCTTCGCTTGGATTATTCAGCATATTAAAAGCAAGCATAGGTCTTTTGTCTTTTCCTAAAGCAAAACAATCATCAACCAGATCTGCTCCATCTGAAGTATAGCCACTTTTCTGCCTAAGTCTTTCCGCAACACTTTTTGTGATTTCTAGTATAGAGTGAAAATAATTTTCTTTCAGCCATTCGGCTTCGCAGTATGGTAAAATTTCTGAATGAACTCCGATACCGTGTACTTTTTCTTTGATTTTAAGTGACCTGCTTTTAGCTTCTGAAATGGTTTTAGCCTTTTCAACTAGTCGGGGTTGTCCGGTTTTATCAATTTCTATCCCTTCGTAAACTAATTTTTCATTGATAGTTGTTCTGTCTCTTTCAAATTCGTCTTCGGAATTATATCTTTTAGGATTTAATAACCTAACTACAAATGCCAATACATTATTTCCACAATTGTCTTGTATTTGCTTTTCTTTTAATGCATAAAAAAGTCTGTCGGTTTTGTTTGTACCAATTTGCGATTGAGAAATATTAGCACCAGCTAAATGTTCTGTGATTTTTGTATGCGTTAATAGATTTGATATAATGTCAGATATATTTCGCAAGGTTATGTCATCAAAGGATTTTGTCATTTAAAAATGATTAATTCTGTTTCTGGATTTCCATGTTTTGGATTTCCCTATCTTTTTTCTCACGAGAATAAACCCAAAGTGATAAAAGTCCAAATATAATCAATCCATAAGCTATCCATTTACCAACCTTTTCAATAAATTTAATGAAAACCGAACTTTCATAAGATGAAAAACCTTCGGCTCCCATCGGACCACGCCTGTAAAACTTTCGTCGGTTAAGCCAATAGCGAAGTCCTAAACCTGCAATCAAAAATATTATTCCTATAACCAATGATGCGACCATAACAAAACACTTAAAATCTACTTTTTAAATTTACAAAAAAAAACAGTTTTAATATCCCTTAAAAAGAGAAATCCTGCTTTTTGTGGCAGGATTTCATTGTTTTTAATCAGCACTATTAAACTGAAAACTTATCTGTTTTTCATTTCCAAAGCTGTCCGAAATCCAAACATCAAAGGATTGCGAAACGGCAGATGTTGAAGTATAGTACAACCGAAATTGCTCTGTGGGTAATGGGTATAAATCGTTCGGTAAATATGGTTGCTCATCGTAATACCGCAATGTGCCTTGTCCGTCAAATTGGAAATAGCGAAGAAAATACTGTGTGTTGCTGTAATTGCCTGTTCGCTGTATGGCAATGCGTATTTCTACCGTTTGTCCATTGGCTACATCTTTTGGAACTGGCATCACGTTTACCTCGAAAGGAAAATCGTTCTGTATTTCGAGTTCATCATCTTTACTACAAGATACTAAAGTTACCGAAGCTGTTAGGATTGCCAGCATTACATATATCGGCACTAATCCTATTCTGAATTTATTAAATATTGCTATCATTGTTTTAAGTTTTTAAAAATTAAACCTTAATCCCACACCTGCGGATGGTCGGAATTGCTCTAAGTCCGTACCCCAAAATACTTTTGTGCGTCCTTGCAGGATTAAAACAAAACGGTCTGATAGATATGTTTCAAGAGTGAGCCGTCCACCAGCTCCGTAGATGAAGTTATCCTCGCTCAAAATCTTTGCTCCGTCATACAACATCGCTTCGCCACGATTGATGCTTTCATAACCGACCACACCTGTTATTCCGAAGTTCAGTGTGATGTTTTTACGGGCATCACCCAACAGAAAGAAACTGTAACCGCCTTCGGCAGTATAAGTTTCCTGCGGTATGCGGAGGTCTTTATAATTGTGGTATTGGTGCGTGTATTCCAATGCCCAAAGCTGGTAGTTCCCGTTTTTACCGTTCACGGTCATTCCGATATTGGCTATTGTAGCGTTGTAAGTCTAACCGTAACTGGTTGCTGATGTTTTTGGTAAGGATTGTAGCCGTCACATTAGCCTTACGCTTACCTAACACTGTAAGCACCGTATCATCCACATAATTATCAAGCAGAATAATAGAACTTTTGGCACTTCGGATAATATCTGAAACAAAGGCGTAGGCATCAAAGATTTGTCCGTTGTAAAAAATGCCTTTTTCGCTGTGCAGCTTGTCGCTTTCCAAAGCCTTAAAAATCTCTTCAAATTTTTGGTCGGCTTCCAATTGCTTTAACTCAATATTATCCAAACGATGAAACAAAGAAGCATTGCTGATAAGTATACGCCGCATTTCTACAAAGGCTTCCATTATTTCCACACTCATTTTAACAGCTATATCCGAACGGAGTATGGCAGATGCCATTGCAACACCTTGTTCGGTAAAAACATAGGGTAAATAACGTCTGCCGCCGTAATTTAAACTTGTGGTTCCAATTTGGAACCTCAAGTTATGGGCTTCCTCTTCGGTCAGTTGAAAGCAGAATGATACAGGAAAACGCTCAATATTTCTTTTAACAGCTTTGTTCAGGTTCTTTGTTTCCACCTGGTATAAGGCAGCGAGGTCGCTATCCAACATCACCTGTTTGCCCCGGATAGTATAAATCAAGTTCCTAATTTCTTTGGGTACGATTGACGGTTTATTTTCCATTGCGTTTACTGCATTTGTTTTTCTCAAACTCAAAAGAGCTTTCGGCGTTTTCTTTCAGTACGATGTAAGCATCGAATTTTTTTCCGGCTTTGCTTGTCATTCCTTTGATTAAAGCCGTTTTGCCTTTATTGACAAGGCTTGTTATATTTTCGATACTAATTTGTATACCGCAGACGTTACGGAACTGTACCCAGTTACAAGCCTCATCAGGGCATTTTACAATCTTATCACGTATAATGAGCTGTTGACTTTTGCACTTTGGACAGGTCAGTTTGGGTTGGTTGTTGCTTGCAATGGAAGTTTGCAGCAATTCATCTGTAATGGATTTGGCATAGGTTTCCATTTCCTTTTGGAATGCTCCGGCATCCGCTTCGTTGTTTTCGATTTTCTGCAATGCCAATTCCCATTCTGCGGTCATTGCCACATCAGCGATTTTCCGGTCTTTGACAAGCCCGTACACCTGCAATCCTTTTTCGGTAGGGATTAAAGAACGTTTATCCCGTTGGATATAATTACGGGTAAACAGGGTTTCTATAATGGCGGCTCTTGTTGCAGGAGTACCGATACCGATATTTTTGAGGGCTTTGCGCTCTTCTTCGTTCTCGATTTCCTTACCTGCGGTTTCCATAGCCAACAAAAGCCCTGCTTCTGTGTAAAGCACTGGCGGTTTGGTCTGCTTTTCCAAAACGGCAGCTTCCTTTATGGCAAGTTCGTCGCCTTTACGCAGTTCAGGTAATTCCTGCACTGGCTCTTCGCCGTCATCGGTAAAACTTCCTTTGATGGAACGCCAACCCGCTTCCTGAATTTTACAGCCTTTTGCCGTAAAGTCGTAATGCAATACCTGTAATGATACATCGGTTATTTCCTTAACACAGGCTTGCGATATGGCTTCGAGCATACGAAGCGCAATCATATTGTAAATCTTGTTTTCGTCTGCATTAAGTACAGACGGCACTTTATCCGTAATCAAAAAACCGTGATGGTCCGTTACACGGAGGTCATTCACGATACGTTTGTTAAACCGTCCCCATTTGATTTTGGTAAGGGCTTGCTTGCAATCCTCACGATTTTGCAAAGCCCGCACAAGGTTGGGAATTTCAGCCCACATATCTTCAGGAATGTATTTGCTTCCGGTACGTGGATACGTGATAAACTTCTTTTCGTACAGGCTTTGCGCAATATTGAGCGTAGCTTCAGCAGATAACTTCAGCCTTTTGTTGGCTTCCTTTTGTAAGCCTGTCAGGTCAAAAAGCAGGGGCGGTTGTTCGGTAACACTTTTTGTTTCCACTGATGTAATGGTTGCCGTTGCGCCACGCTGAATGGTTTTAAGCGTATCATCGGCAAGTTGCTTTTCTTCCCATTTGGTAGCAGAAATACTTTTGAAATCAACCTGCGCTTTATTGTGGCTTAATTGTATCTGCCAGTATTTCTTTACTGCGAAATTCTTATTGTCGAGGTAGCGTTTGCATATCAAGGCCAGTGTAGGTGTTTGTACCCTGCCGAGCGAATAAACACCATTACCTGCGGCAATGCTCAATGCCTGCGTCGCATTGATGCCCACCAACCAGTCGGCACGGCTTCTGCCTTGCGCTGCCTGATACAGTCCGTCAAATGCTGCCCCGTCTTTAAGATTGTCAAAGCCCTGCTTTATTGCCTTTTCGGTCAGCGAACTTATCCAAAGGCGTTCAAATGGCTTGTTGCATTTCAGGTACTCATAAATGTACCTGAAAATGAGTTCGCCCTCACGACCTGCATCGGTAGCAACGATGATGCTGTTGCTCTTATTAAAAAGCTGCTCAATCACTTTCAGTTGCTTCAATGCGCCAGTATCGGCGGCATAGCCCTTGTCTTTTTTGACCTTGCGAACGGTCAATAAAAACGGGTTGGGCAATATCGGCAGGGATGCCTTGTCAAATCCCGCAATGCCGTAATCTTCGGGTATTCCCAGTCCTATTAAATGACCGAATGCCCACGTAACAAAATAGCCGTTACCTGTCAGGTAGCCGTCCTTTTTATCGGATGCTCCCACAAGTCCGGCTATTTCTCTTGCTACGCTTGGTTTTTCTGCAATGATTGTTTTCATACCGTATTACATTTTTCTGCCTTTGGATTTTGCAGGCTTGTTGTCCTGTTGCTCCTGCTGCTTTTCGTTTTTCGGTGTTTGCTGCCCGGACTTCAAAGGCTCTTGCACATTCTTGGTCGCTTCATTGGTTTTGCCCTCCGAATTGACGGCAGTCTGAGTTTTATGGGTTTCGGCAGGTTCTACCCGTGCTTTATACTGACCGGGGAACTCAAAATTGGTCTTTCCGGTATCTTTGTCGAAAGTGATATAACCCTTATATGGTTGGTCTTTTTTATCTTTCAGTTCAACGTATATGGTTTGTCCGGCTTTGAACTTGTTGTACTGCTCGTCATCCAGTTCTTTACCCCTGAAAGTTCTTGGAGCCTCCTGCGGTTGGCTTTGCTGATTGCTTTGCCCAGTGTTCTGTTGGTTGGTTTGCGCCTGCTGATTATTGTTGCTTCTGTCAAACAGGAACTCAACGTATCGCTTATCCGCATTGAATTGTACCGTTGCCGAAAACTCTGTTCCCTTAGTGGAAATCATATCCTCTAAATAGAGTGGTTTGCCCTCCATTAAAGTTTGTTTCTGTTCGTCATTCAGGTTTACGCCCTTAATTTCATCGGGAATTTTGATAAACTCCGTGCGTAGCGCAATCACGTCATTGGTCAACCTGTCAATGCTGATAATGGACGGCATCAGTTCGCCTGTTTTGGAATTTACCAAATTAACCACACGCCCCATATTGCCCGTTTCGAGCAGGTTTTTCTTGTCTTCGTCCGTAAACTTGTGACCGAAAAACTCAAAGTGTAGGTTAGGTTCTCTTTTGATACCGTGTATTGCCACGATAACATTGCCGTCTTCCGCTTGCTGTAAAGACAGGCGGGCATCCGTGCGGAGGATAGAACCACCGAGGTTAATGCCTATCGGTAAAAGCTCATTGGTTTTGTAACCTCGTAACAAGGGGTCGAGCAAGTTTCTTTTTTCAAAATACTCTTTGCTTAATCCGAGGTTCTTCATTGTGTCCCAATCAATCTGCTCCGGCTTGTAGCGGTATTCGCTTGCTTCCGTTGTTGTTTGTGCTGTTGCCATATTATTTTGATTTTCTTGTTTTTTATCGGGTTGGGGTTCTGCTTTTACTTCGTGTTCTTTCAGCACTTTTTCGCCCTGTGGAGTGGGCTTATCTACGTGCTTTTGCAGTTCCTGCGCTTTTTCAGCAGCAACCGGGGCAGGCACTTTGAAGAAAGTAAAGTTTGTAGGGTTCTTTAACTGGCTGAAAAAATTGGAAAAGAAGTTGGAAAAGAAATCGCCGCCTTTGTCCACACGCATAAACTGGTTTTGGTTTTTCTTGGTGGGTTCAACGGTTTCCATTTTCCCGTTTTCGTCTATACTCTTTACCGCCTGGATTTTCATTTTCTCTTTATCCAGTACGAGTAAGATGTCCGAAAGCTGTTCGGGCATTTCCTGTTTATTTGTTGTTTCTTCGCTCATAGTCTGAAAATTTTAAAATTTCACGGTCGAATGTAAAGGAAGCCTTCACTGATTTGCTTTAAGTGGCACTCAAAGGCAGCATTTGTCACTTATTGGCATCCAGTTTGGGCAAAGGCGGGTTAAAACTTTCCCTGATGAACTGATGCACATCGGACAGCTTGTAATACAGTTTTCCGCTAATCGTATAATAAGGCAGCTTGCCTATGGAGCGATACCGTTGCAGGGAACGGTTACTGATTTTTAGCATTTGCAATAAGTCCTGATTATCCAGTAACTCTTCGCCGTCTATGCTGTTACGCTTTTTTTGTAAATCGTCTATGTGGTTGCCGAGAATGTCAAGCCTGTCCATTATGCGTTCCATCCACGCCACAAATTCCATTTTGTCGATATTCATATGGGTACGCTTTTAATGATTATCTGATTTCAGTTTTCTGCCTTTCTCGATATAGCTTTTGCCTTTCGCCATAAGCTGCTCCACATATTCATCGGTGGTCTGCACAGCGTTAGCGTTGAGCATATCTTTTATTGCACCAATGGTATAGTAATACTGCCCATACATTTTTGAAAAGGCTATCTGCCCGTTGGTGCGCATACGCCACAATGTTTTTTCGCTGATGTGGAGATACTGGCAGACTTCGTGATTGTTAAGCCATAAGCTATCGTAGCTTGTATCTTCCAGTTTGAGGATATATTCGCTAATGGCTTTCAACCGTTCATTAAGGTGCTTCCACACTTCTTCGTCAACTGTTATAATGTTCATAGCACTATTATTTAATATTCACAGGACAAAATTCAGAAGTGTGGTGGTGTTTATCTGCCAATGCTTACCCATTGGTTTGGCACTTTTTTAATTTTTTTTGCAATGAGAAAAACCCTTGTTTTATAAGGGTTTTAGCGTTTTACGACTAATTTGTAGTAGTTTTTGCCCATATCTGCCAATTGGCAGATATGGGCAAGAAAAAAGCAGTACACAAAATGTACTGCTTTTAAAACCTACGCCGATATTGCTAAAGGGTTTTGTCCATATACTCTTCGAGGGAAATTTTGAGTTGGTCTAAAAACGCTGTCCGGGAGCCAGCCCTGGTTTTCATTCGGTGGAAAGAATGATGTATATCGTTTAAGGGCGTTCGGAATAGCACCTGAAAAATCAAAGCTAATTTTCGGATGCCTATTTTTCCATACGTAATGGAATTTGAAACATAGAGAGCGTATATCAGTTCGATAAGTGCATTTTGAGAATTTGTCCACGAAATGTCTTTGTTTGCATCTCCATTTATCAAAATCATATCCGGATTTTCTTCCGGGTTGATTTTGGTAAGCATATAAGTATAAAGCAATTCATTCGCTATAATGTGGGCTATCTTATTATCATAATAGGTTGAAAAACTAAGGTCTATTTCAAATACACCACTCTTTAAACCATCGTGGTAATTGATTTGCCCGAGCCTGAAATAAGTGTGGTCACGGTCTGTCCTGCCTGCACGATAATACCTGTAAAAATCCTCATTGCAAATACTTTCTTTATATTCTGATTTGAGGGTTTTTAAAAGGTTCTCATAATAACTCTGATGTATTTTACCATTGGTCACGGGGCAAGTAGTTTCGATGCGGAATACTTTGTTATAATAAATTAGTTTTCCTAAAATCTGCGGTTTAATGTTCTTGAAAAAATTGATTTCCTGCTGTTCATCTTTAAATCCGGTTTGCAAAACTTTCATCTTTATAGTAAACAGCATTTCTTTCAGGAATAAGGTCATTTGATATGCATCATCCGCAGTGTGCATCATCTTAGAAGACAGCTTGTCTTCCTGATGCTTAATTTCCGATAAAATTTTGTTCAACACGATTTCCATAGCATATTCTTTTAGAAGTTCTCATTATTGTTTCGGAGTTGCAACTATTATAGATATGTCAAAATTTGGGAATAATATTGAAACCAATATCACAGAATACCCCCAGTGGGGAGATTTTTATTGATATTTCAGTAAAAAGGAAAGGACGGAAAAATGGGTAAAGCACTAATGTCTTTACCCATTTTTTTATTACATTTGTATCAATGATTTACAAGGTAATCAAATGAAAGCAAGTGCAGTAAGCACCATTACTAAATCGTTACCGATAGAGTTCTCCGCTCTTGTAAACTCTTCTTTATTAGTCACTTTGGACTATATTAATTTTTTTTAGATAAAAAAACACATCCAAAAAACGTTCCATTTAAGAAAATAACATCTAAATAAAACACTAAACAAGAATACTATTCTCTTAATCCCAACAAATAACGAATAATTTTACTTTTTATTATTTAACACATATTAAAATATCGTAACAAACGATAAAACATAAATAAAGCACTGATAAAAATGCCAAAACATAAATATTTTTAACACAAAATAAATTACAACAATAAATACCCGCAAAGTCCAACCTGTTAAGCTTAAAAATAATTCTTGCACTTGTGTAAAATCTTGTTGACTGCATAAGTATGACTATCATTAAAAACAAAAAAAATCCAACTAAAAGTTGGATTTATAATATACATATAACTTACTAAACTAAAAATTGCTTAGTTGTTATATTAATTGAAATCGATAAATGATAGACCGATTACAGAACTTTTGACAGAAAATTACTTAGCTGGCTTCTTAGGACTCATCATCATAATCATTCTTTTACCCTCCAATTTTGGCAATTGATCTACTTTACCAACATGCTCTAGTTCTTGAGCAAGTTTTAAAAGTAAAATCTCACCTTGGTCTTTAAAGATGATTGAACGTCCCTTGAAGAACACATAAGTTTTCAATTTAGAACCTTCTTCTAAGAATTTCTCAGCGTGTTTTTTCTTGAATTCGTAATCGTGCTCATCGGTTTGAGGACCAAAACGAATTTCTTTAACAACAACTTTAACTTGCTTAGCTTTAAGTTCTTTTTGTTTTTTCTTTTGTTCGTAAAGGAATTTTTTATACTCCAGAACTCTTGCAA
>NZ_JASLDS010000009.1 GCF_030151385.1 Soonwooa sp. | reverse complement strand
CATTCCCAAACGCTTCATTTCTTGTGCTCCGGTACACATTATTAAGGTCTTTCCTGCACCTACTTCGTGGTCGCAGATAGCACCGTTGTTGAGCTTTATCATCCAAACGGCATCTTTTTGGCTCGAATACAAGTCTTCAATGTCTAATCCCTTACGGTCTAATCCCGGAAACTCCTGATGTGAACCGTCATAGTCCGGTCGGACAAAGCAGTTAAAGGTGTCGTTGTATTGGTCGGTCAGTCTTGTTTTGAACTCATCGTTCTGGGCGTGAAGCCAATCGGTAAAAGCAGTGCGGATTTCGTCAATCTTGGTATTCGCCATTTGTATGGCTTCCATATCCCGCATCTTGACATCTTTGCCATCTATGTGTACCGTTTTAGAAATATCGGGTGTGGTATTAACAAGGGCGTGTTTGAGCAGGGCAATCCCGTCATACGTCCGGCTTTGGGCTTTGACCGCATATTTATCCCAAATGTGTACGTTTTTCTGTTTGCACGTAACGGAAAAATCATCGGCACTATCGGCATAATGGATATTTACATCTGCCTCAAACAAGTACGAAGCAAATCGGGCGTAAATACCTGTGGGTATCCACCGTTCACCGAGATTAAAATCGAGTTCTTCAAATTCAATCCGTCTTTGTCTTGCTTCCTCTAATACAGTAAGGCTTTCTTTGGCTTCCGTATCATCGGGGTTACTTTCGAGATAGGTTTTGACCTCTTTGGCTTTCTCTACTACGTTACCCGCAACCCAACGTTCGGATATTTCATATTCCATTTCTAATGGATTGTAGTAGATACGACAGTGTAAAGCTTCTTTCAGCGTATCGGCAGGCATACCGCTGATTTCGGACATATAGCCCAAATCCACGCTTCCGTATTTGTTCAGCGAAGCCGATAAGGCTTCTTCGGGATTGTCCGTTGCTATGGTTGCAGTCGAAAAAGTTACAGGGCGGTTGAATATATCTGCCTTATGGATTACACCGCCAACGACCCGCTCCAAATAGGGCATTTCTTTACCTGCACTATCCGTTTTGATAAGTTCGATATTTTTAGCATCGTTGAGGTTTCCGTACCTTTTGACAAAAGCATCGTAAAGTTGGTTAAGGGTTTCCCGTTCTTCTTTGTGTTCAGTTTGTTGTTCCGCTTCTTTGATATAAAGTTGTTGGTAAATATCACGTACCGATATGTACGCTTCGGCTCTAGCTTTCTGTAAAGAGGGCAATTGCAAAGGGTGGAAAATAGCCGTACCGTTTGCGGCATCTACTTCTTGCAGATGACCGACCCAACCGTTATCCACGACAAGACAGTCGTTTCGGTAGAACGGTTGCAGTTCGCCACTGTACTGAGCCGATTCGGGAATGGTGTTGATTGTGATATTGGGAATAGCTGGCGTTTCTACATGGGCATTCCCATTTACCTGTGAAAACAAATCGCCAATGGCTTCCTGTTTTTTGCCATTTATTTGAGTTGTTCCGTTAGGTTTTGGCGGTGTATAAGGTTGTTGCATAGCACCGCCGAACAGATTTGTTGTACCTCTTCTTTTCTTTGCCGTTTGCCTTTTGGCTGGTATAATTCTTTTGGGTGGAGCGACTACCATTACAGGCTCGCCTACATTTTCAAACAGGTCAAAAATGCTCAACTGTTTCAGTTCCCGCGGACTTTCCAGATTAATTACCGGAGTTGGTACAGGTTGTGGCTTTTGCTGAATAATAACAGGCTCAACAATCGGAAGTGTTACTTTTAACTCATTTGTAATTTGGAGAACAGACTCATCGTGCATACCACCGTTGTACAAAGCCAAATTCAGGTTCTTTCCAAAATCTTCTGAAAGCATTTGCTTCAAACCTTTGGCAATTCCGGCAACACCGTCTTTGTGGGTATAGATAATTGCAGGTTTTCCATAAGGGTCGGTATCAATTTTTCGGTCGGTATGGATGACCCTTGAACCATTACGAAAAAATGCATTACTTGGAGTTCCGTATTTAGTCTGTTTGCTTTGGCAAAACAATTCTTCCGTTTCGGTCAGACCTTGTTTTGCCGTATTCTTTTGCAGGATTATCAAATCGCTCCCGACCTCCGTACCTGCATATTCCGTAAAGAGATTATTAGGCAACCGGACAACCGACACCAAATTGTTGTTCTCCATTAACGTCCTTCGTATCGGCTCATTCTTTGGGCTGTTCAGAACCCCTTGCGAAGTAATGAAGACCTGTAAACCACCCTCACGGAGCATATCATTTCCTTTCAGAAAGAAGTAATTATGAATGCTTCGGGCAGCTTGAACTTTTGCTGGATCTTTACTTCGTGAAAAAGATAAGTCAAATACGGAAGTATCGCCAAACGGAATATTGCTTGCAACAACATCATAGCTGTTTTGTTCCTTTTCGGGGATTTCCTCAAAACCGCTTATGCGGATAGTGCTTTCAGGGTATAGGTGTTTTAAAACCTTGCCCGTTAGCAAATCCTTTTCGTAGGCGGTAACCTTGAGTTGTTGGCTTTCAGAAAAAGATTGAATAAACGAGCCGATACCTGCGGAGGGTTCGAGGAATTTATCAATATTCAGACCGCTTTCACGCAAGGTTTCGGAAATTACATCTATTACCTGTGGTGGAGTATAAAAAGCCGTCAGTACCGAGCTTTTCATACTATCCACGTACCTACGGTATTGCTTATGATCTTCGGAGTTTTCTTTGAGCAGTTGGTGAAGTTCCTGTGTAATCGGGAATAAATCGTGGTCGTTTTTTCGCCAATGGTTGATGTCAATATCTTCTGCTATAGGGTTCAGAACGAATTTAAGACCGCCAAATCCGCTGTAACGCATCAATGACAGTCTTTCGCTTACGGAGGCTTGCCGTTTCTCCTTTTCCAATGTAAAAGCAATCCGCAGCGCATCAATATTCTGTTGGAGGTGTTGCTTTTTACTGAAGCCCATTTTCCTCTATCCATATTGCGATTATTCCGGTTATTTCGGTATAGAGCAGGTCAAACTCATAACCGTATGCGAAATCATCGGTTAGTGTATATCTTGAAAAAACAGGCTCACAAACAGGGAGCAATTTAAGGGCGAACGGTCGCAGTTCCTCGTCTGCCATCAGGGTATCAAACTCATTGCATACCACTTGGAAAACCGTATCAAATTTGGAGAAGTGCAAGCCCTCGAACAATATGTAATTGGCGATCTCGTTGCATTGTTCAATCGGGTTTCCCGAACGGAAAGCACCCTCATAGGCATTGGAAGCCCACGATGAACGTTGGTCAATAAATTTTTGGTTGTGTGCCTTTTCGGGGAAGCTACTGTTTAGTAGTTCTTGCAGTCGTAATCTGAAATACGACAAGTCTTTTTGCTGTGTACTCATACTATATTTTGTTTAGAATTTTACTGAAAGCCTAAAATTATAGCGGTAGATAAGTGCCTTTGAAGATGTGGCAGGGTTTGGCTTTGAGAGGCGGGATTTGGCGTAATACAGAATTAACCCGTAAGAATTTTGAAAACACCCGATAATATAGTGGGTATTTTCACTTTTTACTATTGTATATTCACTATATTTGACACTGTAAATTTAATTAGGCATTAAATGAACCGGATTAAAGAAGTATTAAAGGAAAAGGGAATTTCACAGGCATGGCTTGCAAAGAAATTGGACAAAAGCTACAATACGATAAATGAGTATGCCCGAAATGTGAGACAGCCTAGTATTGAAGACTTGTATAAAATTGCAAACATTCTTGGAGTTAGTGCCAAAGATTTATTAATAGAACAATGAGCAAAGAGAACCAAATTGAACTTAGCTTAATTGAGCAACTCAAAGGACTTAAGTATATCTATAGACCTGAAATTGTTGATAGGAAATCGTTGGAATCAAATTTCCGTCAGAAATTTGAGGAATTAAATCGTGTAAAATTAACAGATAACGAATTCTTGCGTTTACGGGAGGAAATAATAAATCCAGATGTTTTTGACGCTTCCAAACTATTACGTGAAAGACAGTATTTTCAACGCGAGGATGGAACTCCATTACATTATACTTTGGTAAATAATAAGCAATGGTGTAAGAATGATTTTGAGGTCATCAATCAGTTACGAGTTAATACCGAAAATAGCCATCAGCGATATGACATTATTTTACTCATTAATGGTTTACCAGTTGTTCAAATTGAACTAAAAAAAGGAGATATTTCCCACAGGAAAGCCATGCAGCAAATTGTTGATTATAAAAATGAACCCGGTAATGGATATAGTAACTCTCTGCTTTGTTACATGCAATTATTTATTGTTAGCAATGGAGGTAGAACGCTTTACTTTGCCAATAACAAAAACCAACACTTTGCATTTAACGCCGATGAACAGTTTCTACCGGTGTATGAGTTAGCTGATATCAATAATAAGAAGATTAATAATCTGTATGATTTCACTGAAAAGTTTCTCTCAAAATGTACGCTCGGTGAGATGATCAGTAAATATATGGTTTTGGTTGAGAGTGAGCAAAAATTGCTAGTGATGCGACCTTACCAAATTTATGCGGTAAAAGCAATTGTTGACTGTATTAAAGACAATAGAGGTAATGGCTATATATGGCACACAACTGGAAGTGGCAAAACCTTAACATCCTTCAAAGCATCGATTTTATTAAAAAGTAATCCTGACATCGAAAAGTGTTTGTTTGTGGTTGATCGTAAAGACCTTGATCGACAAACTCGTGAAGAATTTAATAAATTTCAAGAAGGAAGTGTTGAAGAGAATACCAATACCGAAACATTAGTAAAGCGATTACTTTCTTCCGACTATGCGGATAAAGTAATAGTCACTACCATACAGAAATTAGGATTGGCTCTTGATGGAACTAATAAGAAGAATTATAAAGAGCGATTAGAACCTTTACGCAATAAAAGAATGGTATTCATATTTGATGAATGTCACCGTTCTCAATTTGGCGATAACCATAAAGCGATAAAAGAATTTTTTCCAAATGCTCAATTATTTGGTTTTACAGGAACTCCTATTTTTGATGATAATGCAACGTACAATATTCGGGAAGGTGAATATGGTTCCTACAAAACTACCAAGGATATCTTTGAGAAGGAATTGCATGCTTATACCATTACCCATGCCATAGAAGACAAGAACGTCCTTCGTTTTCATATAGATTATTTCAAAGGTCAAGGTAGCCAAAATGCAAAGCCCGGAGAAGCTATAGCACAACAGGCAGTGGTAGAAGCTATTTTAGAAAAACATGAAGCTGCAACAAATAACAGAAAATTTAATGCTGTTTTGGCAACATCATCCATTAATAGTGCTATTGAGTATCATCGCTTATTTAAAGAAATTCAGGAGAAGAAATATTCAAATGATCCTAATTATTCATCTTTAAATATAGCTTGTGTATTTTCTCCTCCAGCACAATTGATTGCCAAAGAAGGTGACCAACAAAGTCAAAAGAATGCCGCGGACATCAAACAGCTTCAGGACGACCTAGCACAGGAAAAAGAAGACAACAAGCACAATCCTGAGGAAAAGAAAAAAGCATTGACTGATATCATATCCGATTACAATAAACAGTTTGGAACAAACCATACTATTAACGAATTTGATATTTACTATCAGGATGTTCAAAGGCGAATCAAAGATCAGAAATACAGTAATAAAGAATATGCCCATAAACATAAGATTGATATTACAATCGTGGTCGATATGCTACTTACTGGATTTGATTCGAAATATCTGAATACACTGTATGTAGATAAAAACCTCAAATATCACGGTCTTATTCAAGCTTTTTCAAGAACGAATCGAGTTTTGAATGATACCAAACCGTATGGCAATATTCTTGATTTTCGCTCACAACAGGATGAAGTAAATCAAGCAATTGCTTTATTTTCTGGTGAGAAAGTAAATAATCCAAGAGAAATATGGCTGATAGATCCCGCTCCGGTTGTAATGGATAAGTTTAAAGGGGCAATAGAGAAATTAAACAAGTTCATGGAAGACAATAGTCTTTCAATGAAACCTGATGATGTTTACAATTTAAAAGGCGATGCAGCAAAAATAGCATTTATCGAAAACTTTAAAGAAGTCCAACGTTTCAAATTACAGTTAGATCAATTTACGGATTTGAATGACGAGCAAAGAGTAGAAATTGAATCTCTTTTACCGAAAGAAACTTTTCAGGATTTCCGTAGCTCTTATATAGAAACTGCTAAGAAATTTCAAAAAAGACAGGAAAAAGAGGGAGATAACGCACCGGCAGAAATTCAACAATTGGATTTTGAGTTCGTTCTGTTTGCTTCTGCTGTGATTGATTATGACTATATCATGAATTTGATTGCTGATAGCACACAGAAGAAGTCCTCAAAGCAGAAAATGACAAAGGCACAGGTCATTAGTCTTTTAAGTGCTAACTCTAACCTAATGGAAGAGCAAATAGATTTGACTGAGTTTATCAGTGCTCTGGATTGGACTACTGGTCATACTGCCGAAGAGCTTAAGAAAATGTATGATCTGTTTAAGGATGAAAAATACAATCAAGAACTAGCAACTATAGCAGCGAAATATGGACTTCAAACCGCAGACTTGAAAGTGTTTGTGGATAAGATTGTTTCTCGAATGATTTTCGATGGTGAAAAACTAACGGATTTATTAGAACCATTACAGTTGAATTGGAAAGAACGTAGAGTGAGAGAATTGGCATTAATGGAAGATTTATTACCACAACTAAAGAAATTAGCCCAAGGGCGTGAAATAGCAGGATTAGCAGCTTATGAATAACGAAAATACTTTGATACCAGAATTGCGTTTTCCTGAATTTATTGATGATGGAGATTGGGAAAAACTTGTCGTAAGTCAAGTTGCAAGTTATGAAAATGGAAAAGCACACGAACAAAATATAATAGAAGACGGAGCTTATATTGTTGTAAACTCAAAATTTATTTCTTCGGACGGAAAAGTCAGAAAATACACAGACAATGCTAATTGTTTGGCCAATAAAGATGATGTTTTAATGGTGCTTAGCGATGTGCCAAATGGAAAAGCAATAGCGAAATGTTTTTATGTTGAAGAAAATAATAAGTTTACTGTTAATCAGAGGATATGTAAGCTAACAGCAACAAAAGTAAATAGTAAAATTTTATATTATGTACTAAATAGGAATTCTTACTTGCTTTCTTTCGATGATGGAGTTAAACAGACTAATCTTCGAAATGAAGATGTTCTAAATTGTCCAGTCTTGCTTCCAAAAAATCCAAAAGAACAGGCGAAAATATCTGAATTTGTTTCTTCTTTAGACGAAATTATTGAAGGTCACATTGAAAGGTTAGACTTATTAGAAGAACATAAAAAGGGATTGATGCAGAATCTATTTCCTCAAAAAGGAGAAAAAAAACCAAAGCATCGATTCCCAGAATTTGAAAATGATGTAGAATGGATTCAAACATCGTTAGGAAAAGTTTATAGGTTTTACATCACGAATTCATTTTCAAGAGATAATTTAAACTATGAAGCTGGAAATGTAAAGAATATACACTATGGAGATATTCATACGAAATTTTCCACTTTATTCGACATTACAAATGAATATGTTCCATTTATCAATGAAGATATATCAATAGATAAAATAAAAGAAGACAGTTATTGTATTGAAGGTGATATCGTTTTTGCAGACGCTTCGGAGGACTTGAATGACATCGGCAAAAGTATTGAGATTGTCAATCTTGATGGACAAAAACTAGTTTCAGGACTTCATACATTGCTGGCGAGGCAAAAGAAGAGCGAGTTAGCTATTGGTTTCGGAGGTTATTTATTTAAATCAGCTTGGATAAGAAGACAAATTCAGAGAGAGTCACAAGGAGCAAAAGTATTAGGAATTTCTGCCACAAGAATTTCAGAAATCTTGATTTCGTTTCCCAAAAATCAAAAAGAACAAAAAAAAATAGCTTCTTGCTTGTCTTCTTTAGATGAGCTAATTATTGCACAAACTAAAAAAATAGATCAATTGAGATTACATAAAAAAGGATTGATGCAATGTCTATTTCCAAAAATGAAAGATTAGGGCATGAGTAATAAAAACGAATTAATCAATTTTACAACCTTAGAAGAAGTTGCTCAGCATTTCAGAAAGGATTTAACGGGCGATCATCGCCCAATGAAAGATTTGGTTCTCTTTTTTGCCCACAACGGCACTGGAAAAACCCGACTTTCCATGGATTTTAAGCAGGCAGGTAAAGAGTTTGATGCAGAAGGAAATGTAACAAACAGAGATACTTTGTATTTTAATGCTTTTACAGAAGACTTATTTTCTTGGAATAACGATTTAGAGAACGACACCAATAGGGTATTAAATTTAAATGCGGATTCAGCTTTTTTTGACGGATTACACGAGTTAGAGTTTGATGCTAAAATCGAAGCATTTTTCAATAACTACGTAGATTTAAAATTCGATATTAATTATGATACTTCGACGGTGACTTTCTCCAGAAGTATCGTTGTTGAAGGAAATGAGCAGACTGTTGAAAATATTAAGATTTCAAGAGGAGAAGAAACGTTATTTATTTGGTGTTTCTTTCTTGCAATCTGCCAATTAGCAATTGATAAAGACCCCGCTTACAGCTGGGTAAAGTATATTTATATTGACGATCCAATTTCTTCACTCGATGAAAATAATGCTATAGCAGTAGCCTGCGATTTATGCAACCTGCTAACAACTGAAAGTAACGAAATCAAAACTGTAATTTCTACACACCATAGCTTATTTTTCAATGTTTTGTATAATGAATTTGGAAGAAAGGTAAAAAATAAACGATACTTTTTACATTGTAAAAAACCTAGCGGGTATGCTTTGCAAGACACCAGTGATACTCCATTTTTCCATCACATCGCAACACTTAGTGAGCTAAAGAAAATCGCTATATCCAACAAAATATATACTTATCATTTTAATTCGTTACGAAGTGTTTTAGAAAAAACTGCAACATTTTTTGGTTATGATAAAATCGATAAATGTATTGATGGAATGGAGGATGAAGTGCTTTTTGAAAGAGCATTGCAACTTTTTAGTCACGGAAAGTATTCAATCTTCGATCCCGTGGAAATGGGTGATGATAATAAAGACCTTTTTAAAAGAATTCTTAAAGCCTTTACTGATAAGTATGAATTTTATTTTCCATTAATCTTTGAAGAAGAAGTGGCAGCAGAATCTCCACAACCAGAAGTAGCACAAGCTGTGCCAACAGTATCAAATGAAGTGGTTCCAATTGTGGAACCTGATCAATCAAACAGTTAAAATGACACAAAAAGAGCAACAAAAATTGGGTAAAGCCCTTTGGGATATAGCAAACGAATTACGAGGTGCAATGAATGCGGATGATTTCCGTGATTATATGCTATCGTTCTTATTTCTAAGATACCTATCAAGTAATTATGAAGAAGCTGCTAAAAAAGAATTAGGCTCAGACTATCCTCAAACGGATTCAAATATCGTTTCAAAATTTGGTGTTACAACACCTCTTCAATTATGGTATGAGAGTAATAATGATGATATCGAGGAATTTGAGAAACAAATGAGAAGAAAGGTTCACTATGTGATAAAACCGCAATATTTGTGGAGTAATATCACTGAGATGGCAAGAACCCAAGATGATGAATTATTACCTACTTTAAATAAAGGTTTTAAATATATTCAAGATGAATCTTTTGACAGTGCTTTTCAAGGGTTATTCTCTGAAATTAACCTAAACTCTGATAAATTAGGAAAAACTAATACAGACAGGAATAAAACACTTTGCAATATCATTCAGAAAATTTCTGAAGGTATAGCTGACTTTTCTACTGATACAGATACCTTAGGAGATGCATATGAGTATTTGATTGGGCAGTTTGCAGCAGGCTCAGGTAAAAAAGCTGGTGAATTTTATACTCCACAGGAAATTTCAACCATTCTATCAGAAATTGTTACGCTTGATAGTCAAGATCCATCGTCTGGGAAAAAGGATAAGCTAGACAAAGTACTTGATTTTGCATGTGGTTCGGGATCCTTGTTATTGAATGTGAGAAACCAAATTAGAAATGCAAAGGGTACTGTCAATAAAATATATGGACAAGAGAAGAATATCACTACTTATAACCTTGCCCGAATGAATATGCTTTTACACGGCATGAAAGATACCGAGTTTGAAATATTTCACGGTGATACCTTACTAAATCATTGGGATCTGTTGAATGAAATGAACCCAAGTAAGAAAGTAGAATTTGATGCAATTGTTGCTAATCCGCCCTTTAGCTTACGTTGGGAGCCAAATGATGCTATGGCTGAAGATTTTCGCTTTAAAAGTCATGGACTAGCTCCCAAATCTGCTGCAGATTTTGCGTTTTTGTTACATGGCTTTCATTTCCTAAGTGATGAAGGTACTATGGCTATAATTTTACCGCATGGTGTTTTATTTCGTGGTGGAGCAGAAGAACGTATTAGAACTAAGCTGTTAAAAGATAATCATATAGATACAGTTATTGGATTACCTTCTAATCTATTCTATTCAACAGGTATTCCAGTTTGTATTTTGGTTTTAAAGAAGTGTAAAAAGCACGATGATATTTTATTTATTAATGCTTCCGAACAATATAAACCAGGAAAAAGACAAAATTCTTTAGAGCCAGAACATATTAAGAGAATCGTTGATACTTATCAATTTAGACCTAAAAATATTGAAAGGTATGCTCGTAGAGTTTCTATGGATGAAATTAAAAAGAATAATTTTAATCTCAATATTTCGAGATACGTTAGCACTGCAGAGGATGATGTTGAAATTGATTTGAACGATGTTAATAGCAAACTTGAAGCTATAAATGAAAAAATCAAAACAAGTACTGACAAACACAATAAATTTTTAAAAGAATTAGGTTTGAAAACTATTTAATTATGAAATACTATTTACCCCCTCCTATTAGGAGGGGGTGTTTTTTACTCAATATTTGGAGCATCTTACCAATCTCAACATCCATTCTGGAAAAGGCAAACCATTTCTTACCTAGGTCTTTTAGCGAGGCTCCAATATGGTAAAGTTCCGTACCGTCAATAATCAAAAAGCGGTCGTGAGCATCGGAGAAAACTTCTATTTCAATAGGCGGATATTGGCTGTTGTACCTTTGTAAATCCAACCGTAGTTGATTGCTGATATTTTTAGTGTAGATAGTAGCGGTTACATTGGGGTTGCGTTTCCCCAATAAAGTCAGCACGGTATCATCCACGTAATTATCCAGTAAGATAATAGAGTTTTTAGCATTTCGGATAATATCGGAAACAAAGGCGTAGGCATCAAATACCTGCCCGTTGTAAAAAATGCCTTTTTCGCTGTGGAGCTTGTCGCTTTCCAATGCCTTAAAAATCTCTTCAAATTTTTGGTCGGCTTCCAGTTGCTTTAACTCGATATTATCCAAACGATGAAACAAAGAAGCATTGCTGATAAGCATTTTTCGCATTTCTACAAAAGCTTCCATAATCTCAACACTGATTTTGATAGCTATATCTGAACGTAGAATAGCAGAAGCCATCGCGATTCCCATATCCGAAAAAACGTTGGGAAGATAACGTCTTCCACCATAATTTAAACTTGAGGTTCCAATTTGGAACCTCAAGTTTTCAAGCTCTTCTTTGTTCAGTTGAAAGCAGAAAGAAGCAGGAAACCTGTTGATATTCCGTTTTACGGCTTTATTAAGGTTCTTTGTTTCCACCTGATACAGCGTAGCGAGGTCGCTATCCAACATCACTTGTTTGCCACGTATGGTATAAATCAGATTTCTGATTTCTTGCGGTACAATAGTCGGTTTATTTTCCATTGCGTTTGTAGCTTTTGTTTTTCTCAAATTCAAAGGAACTTTCTGCTTGCTCATTCAAAACGATGTAAGCATCGAATTTCTTTCCGGCTTTGCTTTTCATTCCTTTGATAAGGGAAGTTTTGCCTTTATTGACAAGATTTTCAATATCGGCAATGCCGATTTGTACACCGCAGACATTACGGAACTGTACCCAATTACAAACCTCATCAGGACACTTCACTATTTTATCACGGATAATGAGTTGCTGGCTTTTGCATTTCGGACAAGCCAATTTAGGCAGGTTGTTTTGAGCAATGGAAGTTTGCAATAGTTCATCGGTAATGGATTTCGCATAGGTTTCCATTTCTCTTTGGAACACTCTTGCATCAATCTCGTTATTTTCTATTTTTTGTAAAGCCAATTCCCATTCGGCAGTCATTGCCACATCTGCAATTTTTCTGTCTTTTACCAATCCATATACCTGCAATCCTTTTTCGGTAGGGATTAGGGATTTCTTATCTCTTTGGATATAATTACGTGTAAACAGTGTTTCGATTATTGCGGCTCTTGTAGCCGGAGTTCCGATACCTATATTTTGCAGGGCTTTCCGTTCGTCTTCGTTTTCGATTTCCTTACCTGCGGTTTCCATTGCCGATAACAGTCCGGCTTCTGTATATAGCACAGGCGGTTTGGTTTTCTTTTCCAAAACTTCGGCTTCTTTGATTTTAAGTTCATCGCCTTTTTTCAGGTCGGGTAAATCCTGTATCGGCTCTGTGTCTTCGTCCGAAAAAGCACCTTTTATCGAACGCCAACCAGCTTCCAAAACCTTACAGCCTTTCAATGTGAAATCATAGTGTGATGCTTCCAATGCTATATCGGTTATCTCTTTGATACAGGCTTGCGAAATGGCTTCGAGCAGTCTGAACGCAATCATATTATAAACCTTTGTTTCGTCTGCATTGAGGGCAGACGGTATCTTGTCGGTAATCAACAATCCGTGGTGGTCTGTTACACGCAAATCGTTTACAATCCGCTTATTAAACCGACCCCATTTCAATTTGGATGTAGCTTGCTTGAAACTATCATTGTCCTGTAATGCCCTTACGAGATTGGGGATTTCAGCCCACATATCTTCGGGTATGTATTTGCTTCCGGTACGGGGGTAGGTAATAAATTTCTTTTCGTAAAGGCTTTGGGCAATATTGAGGGTTTGTTCGGCTAATAGGTTCAGCTTTTTGTTGGCTTCTTTTTGTAAGCCCGTGAGGTCAAAAAGCAGTGGAGGTTGCTCCGTTACATTCTTGCTTTCCACAGATACAACCGTAGCAGTGCCGTGTCTTTGGATTGAACGCAAGGTATCTTCTGTCAGCTTTTGTTCGTCCCATTTCTTTTTGGATATGCTTTTGAAATCAATATCCTCTTTATGGTGTAATAGCTGAATTTGCCAATACTTTTTAACCGAGAAATTCTTGTTTTCCAAATAGCGTTTGCAAATCAAAGCCAATGTAGGCGTTTGCACTCTGCCCAGCGAATAAATACCATTGCCTGCGGCTATGCTCAATGCCTGTGTAGCGTTGATACCCACGAGCCAATCGGCACGGCTTCTGCCTTGTGCCGCCTGATACAATCCGTCAAATTCTTTTCCGTCTTTCAGGCTGTCAAACCCTTGCTTAATGGCTTTTTCGGTAAGTGAGCTTATCCAAAGCCGTTCAAAGGGCTTACGGCATTTCAGATATTCATAAATGTATCTGAAAATAAGCTCTCCCTCACGACCTGCATCGGTCGCAACGATGATGCTGTCGCTTTTATTGAATAGTTCTTTGATTACTTTCAGTTGCTTCAATGCTCCTGTATCGGCTTGATAGTCTTTGTCCTTTTTGACCTTACGAACGGTCAAAACAAACGGGTTCGGGAGTATGGGCAATGAAGCCTTGTCAAACCCCGAAATCCCGTAGTCTTCGGGCATTCCCAAACCGATAAGATGACCGAATGCCCACGTAACAAAATAGCCGTTGCCTGTCAGGTAACCGTCCTTTTTTTCGGAAGCTCCCAACAAGCCCGCTATTTCCCTTGCTACGCTTGGTTTTTCTGCAATGATTGTTTTCATAGTTAGCTCACTTTTTTACCTTTTGATTTTGCAGGCTTGTTTTGTTGCTCCTGTTGTTTTTCATTTTTTGGTCTTTGTTGCCCCGACTTCAAAGGCTCTTTGATGTTTTTGGTCGCTTCGTTGGTTTTGCCCTGCGAATTGACGGCAGTTTGCGTTTTGTGGGCTTCGGTGGGCTGCATTCTTTCTTTATATTGATTAGGAAACTCAAAGCCTGTTTTTCCGGTGGCTTTGTCGAATGTAATATAGCCATTGTAGGTTTGTCCTTTCTTATCAACCAGACCTGCCATATACACGGTTTGACCCGCTTTGAAATCCTTGTACTGCTCATCGGTCAGTTCCTTGCCACGGAATGCTCTTGGAGCTTCCTGCGGTTGGCTTTGCTGATTGCTTTGTTGGTTATTTTGCTTTTGTCCGTTGGAGTTGCTACGGTCAAACAAAAATTCAGGATAGCGTTTTTCGGCATTGTACTGTACCGTTGCAGAGAACTCCGTTCCTTTTGTAGAAATCATACCCTCCAATTTGAGCGGTTTGCCCTCCATTAAGGTTTGCTTTTGTTCATCAGTCAGCTTCACACCCTTTATATCATCTTGAATTTTAATGAAATCCGTCCGTAGAGCAACAACATCATTGGTAAGCCTGTCAATACTGATAATAGACGGCATTAGTTCGCCTGTTTTAGAATTGATTAGATTAACCACACGCCCCATATTGCCTGTTTCGAGCAGGTTTTTCTTGTCCTCATCTGTAAACTTGTGTCCGAAGAACTCAAAGTGCAGATTAGGTTCTTTTTTGATACCGTGTATTGCCACGATAACATTTCCGTCTTCGCCTTGCTGTAAAGACAGACGGGCATCCGTGCGGAGAATTGTACTACCGAGATTAATACCAATCGGTAAAAGCTCATTAGTTTTGTAACCTCTTAATAAGGGGTCAAGCAGGTTTCTTTTTTCAAGATATTCTTTGCTCAATCCGAGATTTTTCATTGTGTCCCAATCAATCTGTTCCGGCTGGTAGCGGTATTCGCTTTTTTCCGGTGTTGTTTGTGTTGTTGCCATATCATTATTATTTTCTTGTTTATTATTCTCTTTTGTATCGGTTTTCACTTCGTGCTTTTTCATTTCCTTTTCGCCCTCGGGAGTAGGATTATCAACCTGTTTCTGCATTTCCTTTGCCTTTTCTACCGCTTCATCAGCAGATACTTTGAAAAATGAAAATTGGGTAGGGTCTTTTAACTGCCTCCAAAAATTGGAGAAGAAGTTGGAAAATAAATCGCCGTGTTTGTCCACACGCATAAACTCGCTTTGGTTCTTTTTCGTAGGGTCAACGGTTTCCATTTTTCCGTTTTCGTCAATACTCTTTACGGCTTGGATTTTCATTTTTTCTTTATCCAGCACCAATAATATGTCCGATAACTGTTCGGGCATTTCCTGTTTGTTCGTTGTTTCTTCGCTCATAATCTGAAAATTTTAAAGTTTTAGTGCCGAAAGTAAATGAAGTTGTTACTGTGTAACTTGAAGTGGCAGTCAAAGGCAGTGTTTGGCACTCATTGGCTTTCTATTTGTTAAAACTCTCTCTGATGAATTGATGTACATCGGATAGCTTGTAATACAGTTTTCCGCTTATCGTATAATAGGGTAGCTTTCCGATGGAGCGATACCGTTGCAGGGAACGGTTACTGATTTTCAGCATTTGCAGTAAATCCTGATTATCCAACAACTCTTCGCCGTCAATACTGTTACGCTTCTTTTTTAAATCGTCTATATGGTCGCTCAACATATCCAGCCTGTCGATTAGTCGTTCCATCCACGATATAAATTCCATTCTGTCAATATTCATAGCACTTACTTTTTGTCTGTTTTCAGCTTTCTGCCTTTTTCGATATAGCTTTTGCCTTTTGCCATAAGTTCCTGTACATATTCATCGCTACTTTGTACGGCATTGGCATTGAGCATATCCTTGATTGCTCCAATGGTGTAGAAGTATTGTCCGTAAATTTTGGAGTAGGCTATTTCGCCTTTGGTACGCATACGCCATAAAGTTTTTTCGCTGATGTGCAGGTATTGGCATACCTCGTGGTTATTGAGCCACAGGTCATCATAGCTGGTGTCTTCCTGTCTTTTCAGGTAGTCAGCAATGGCATTGATACGGCTGTTTAGCTGTTGCCACGCTTCTTCTTCAATAGTGATTATTTTCATCGCATTGCTTTTTAATGTTCACAATGCAAAATTGGTAAGGGTGGCAGAGTTTGTCCGCCAACCCTCGCCAATTGGTTGGGTGGTTTTTTGAAAATTTTTGCAATCGGGCAAAGCCCTTTTCAGACAAGTATTTTAAGGGATTTGGTATGTTTTGTATTCGGCTATTGGAAGTGTTCGCCCATTGGCGGATATTGGCATAAAAAAAGCAGTACACTTTTGATGTACCGCTTTGAACATATCTAATAATATAGCTAAAGGTCTTTGTCCATATATTCTTCGAGGGATATTTTAAGTTGGTCTAAAAATGCTGTTCTTGAACCAGCCCTTGTTTTCATTCGGTGGAAAGAATGATGAACGTCGTTTAGCGGAGTTCTGAACAACACTTGAAAAATTAAGGCTAATTTTCGGATGCCGATTTTTCCGTGTGCAATGGAATTTGAAGCATATAGGGCGTATATCAATTCGATAAGTGCATTTTGGGAATTTGTCCACGAAATATCTTTGTTTGCATCTCCATTTATTAAAATCGTATCAGGATTTTCTTCGGGGTTGATTTTGGTAAGCAGGTAAGTGTAGAGTAGTTCGTTGGCTATAATGTGGGCTATCTTGTTATCATAATAGGTAGAAAAGCTAAGGTCAATTTCAAATACGCCACTCTTTAATCCGTCGTGGTAATTGATTTGCCCGAGCCGAAAGTAAATATGGTCACGGTCAGTCCTGCCAGCCCGATAGTATCTGTAAAAATCCTCGTTGCAGATACTCTCTTTATATTCTGATTTGAGGGTTTTTAACAGGTTCTCGTAATAGCTTTGATGTATTTTACCATTACTCACGGGGCAGGTTGTTTCAATACGGAACACTTTATTATAATAAATGAGCTTCCCTAAAACCTGTGGCTTGATATTCTTGAAAAAGTCAATCTCCTGCTGTTCATCTACGAAATTATCCTGCGATACTTTTGCTTTTATACTTCCCAGCATTTCATTTAAGAACAAGGTCATTTGGTATGCCTCGTCTGCCGTTCGCATCATTTGAGAAGATAGGTTGTCTTCCTGATGTCTAATTTGCGATAATATTTTACTCAACACGATTTCCATAGCATAGTCTTTTTTGAAGTTATCACTATTTGTTTCGGAATTGCAACTATTGTTGTATGCCAAAATTTGGCAATAATATTGAAACCAATATCACAGGTTCTCCCCAGTGTGGGATTTTTTTTCAAAGATTTTTATATTAGGGAGGATGAAAAAAGGGTAAAGCAGTAATATACTTTACCCATTAATTTATTACATTTGCAGTAATGATTTACAAGGTAATCAAATGAAAGCAAGTGCAGTAAGCACCATTACTAAATCGTTACCGATAAGGTTTTCAATTCTTGTAAACTACTCTTTATAAACAACTTTGAACCTTATTAATCTTTTTATTTAAAAAAAACGCTTTTAAGATGCAAATTTCTTCGCTCTAAAAAGCATTTATTTAAAGTTAAAAATCAAAAAGATTACAGAATTTCGTCGCTTTCTTCCCAGTCAAATCGCTTTATCTGCAGACGTTGTATAAGATTTCTGTTTTCGGCTTGTAAGTGTCGAACTCTTTTTAACATATCATGGATAATCTCGATACCTTGTAGATTGACTTCTAGGTCGTAATGCCAATTCATAAATTTTTCAAAATCCGATAACTCATCATGGATAATGTAACGAATGCTGTTTTCGGTCTGTGGATGCAACAACTCGGAGTCGATAAGCGCGTTCACAAAACTATAATCAACTTTATATATTCTAATGATTTCTTCTATGGATATTCTTTCGTTCATCTTAGCTGTTTTTTAATTGTTCCACCAATTCTTTTTGTTTGTCATTAAACTCTTTCGGGAAGTCAACTTTATAAGTCACAAATAAATCTCCGAATTGTCCCTCTTTTTTGTAAACAGGAAATCCTTTGCCTTTCAAACGAACTCTTGTATTGGGTTGTGTCACCGATTTTACTTTAAGTTTAACCTGAGCATTAAGCGTCGGAATCATAACTTCGCCACCCAAAAGTGCCGTGTACAAATCGATAGCAACTTCCGTTTCTAAATCATCGCCATTTCTTTTGAATACTGAATCTGCTGCAATATTAAATGTGATAAATAAATCGCCATTTGGTCCGCCATTCATCCCTGCATTTCCGTGACCTTTCAATTTGATTTGTTGACCATCGTAAACACCAGCAGGAATAGTGATTCTTACTTTTTTACCATTAATTTCGAAAGTTTGTTGATGCGTTTCCGAAGCTTGTTTTAAAGTCAAACTAAGTTCTGCCGAAACATCTTGCCCTTTGAATTTTCCAGAAGAACTACCGCGACTGCTTCTTCCAAAACCGCCACCAGAACCTCCAAACATCGACTGAAAAAAATCTGAAAAATCTTCGCCTTCCCCAAAATCTGCACCAGAGAATCCTCCGCCACCACCGTAATTTTGAGAATATTGTCTTTGCTGCTGTTGCGCTTTCTCGTACTCTTCGCCATGTTTCCAATTTTCGCCGTATTTATCGTATTTAGCACGATTTTCGGTATTGGACAAAACTTCGTTAGCTTCATTTAATTCCTTAAATTTCCTTTCAGCTTCCTTATCATTAGGATTAAGGTCTGGATGAAGTTTTCGAGCGAGTTTTCGGTAAGCTTTTTTAATATCATCTTGGCTAGCTTTTTTGTCTACGCCAAGTATTTTATAGTAATCTATATAAGCCATAAATACATACTTTATTCAAATTTAAACAATATCCAAGAGACAGAAAAATCAAATTTTTGTTAAAATTAATTTTATTTTTATTTATTCTAAATAATAATTAACTTTGCCGAAAATTATTTATAATGAGAAATATCCATAGTGCCATTTACTATCTAAAAAACAGAGAGTACCTGACACCTAATTATATCCGATTAACTTTAGAAAATGACAATCTAGAAGCTATTCGAAATTCAACTCTTGGCGTTAATAACAAAATCTTTATCGCACCAAAAGCTATCGAAAAAGTCCATATACCAGAATTTGACTTCGAAAAAATGGAATGGACACCGATGCCTGAACATCTGAAACCTCATGTAAGAACATACACACATCGCGGTATCAATTTTGAAAAAAATGAAATTTATCTAGAATTTGTTGCTCATGGCGACGAAGGTCCTGCTTCGGATTTTGCTATCCATGCGCCAATTGGTTCAGAATTGGGAATCTCGATGCATGCCGAACCCAAATCATTATATCCAGAGGTGGAAGATTACCTCTTAGTAGGCGATGCCACAGCAATCCCAGTATTGGCTTGTATCTTGGAAAGCCTACCCGAAAATGCTAAAGTGCACGTTATTATCGAAGTTATTTCTGCCGAAGATGTGCAAAAAATTACGACCAAGGCACAAGCAACTTTTGAATGGTTGATTAATCCTACGCCAGGACAAAACTCATTTTTGGCAGCGAGAACCAAACTCTATGTCGACGATATGAATCCAAATTCTAGATTTGCCTATGTCGCTGCTGAATTTAGTTCAGTTAAAGAAATTAGAAATTATTTGAGAAAGGAAAAACAATGGACAAAAGATGAGCTTGACGCCTATTCTTATTGGAAATTCGGGAAATCTGAAACAGGCTCTGAAAACGAAAGAAGAGCTGAATTGGCAGAAAAAGAAATGTAGGTATTGCAACATTTAGTATTTTTACTTAACCTAAAACTTCTAAATGGAAACTTCACCAACTAGCTTTTGGGAAAGCTATTCTAACATTATCCTTTTGATTATCGGGATTACAGTCGGCAGTATTGTCGGAATTGCAATGCCCGATTATGTCCATTATCTGAAGCCATTAGGGGATGTTTTTCTCAATTTGTTATTTGTTACCGTAATACCTTTGGTGTTTTTTGCCATTGTTACCTCGGTTGCATCTATCGAGCAAAAAGGAAAATTGGGGAAAATACTCTTTGCGATGGGTATTACATTTTTGTGTTTTATCGTGTTGGCAGCAATTTTCACTCTAATTGCAGTTTACCTTTTTCCAACAACAAAACCAGATGTCAACCTCACCAGTCAAATACACGAAATGGGCAGCGATGGCGAAGGCTGGGGCGACAGAATGGTAAAATTCTTTACCGTAGGCGAATTTTACCAATTGCTATCAAGACAAAATATGTTGCCGCTTTTGATATTTTCTTTTTTACTTGGAATCTCGATTAGAAATGTTCCCGAAGAGAAAATAAGCACTTTCAAAAAATTTCTTGACGGCGCAAACGAAGCAATGAAAGCTTTATTAATTCTGCTAATGAAAGCCGCGCCAATCGGCTTAGGTGCTTACATAGCTTACCAAGTCGGCACCATTGGACCTCAGCTTTTTGGATTCTATGCTAAACCACTGGGCGTTTATTACGGCGTGGGAATTGTTTATTTTTTCACGTTTTACACGCTTTACGCATTTATCGGAAGAGGTCCAAAAGGAATTTCTTTGTTTTGGAAAAATAATATTTTGCCATCTTTTACCGCTGTGAGTACTTGTAGTAGTCTTGCAACAATGCCAGTTAACCTCGAAGCTGCTCGACGTATCGGAATTCCAGATTCGGTGGCCAATGTTGTCATTACCATTGGAACAACGATTCATAAAAACGGTTCTTCCATTTCCTCCATTGTTAAAATATATGTTGTATTCTTAATTATGGGATGGGATTTGTTCACCACACATAATTTGCTAATCGCAGTTGGCTTGACTGTTTTTGTCAGCATGGTCGAAGGCGGAATTCCTAATGGTGGCTATATTGGCGAAATGCTGATGATTTCCGCATATAACCTACCACAAGAAGCCATTCCCGCGGTTATGATTATTGGGACTCTGGTTGACCCTTTAGCTACAATCCTCAATGCGACTGGAAATACGGTTGCAGCGATGGTGGTAACAAGGCTTGTGGGCGAAAAGTACAATCCTCCAATTTCGTAAATTATGCAGATTGACGCTTCCAAAATAGAATTAAAAGAAAACATTCCGCTGACCTATCAGGAAAAAGAAGAATGTATGCATCAGGTAAAAAGCCTTAGAAAAGTGGCGCCTTTTGTTTCTGCATTTGCGGTTGGCACCATAATAGTCATGAGATTGTGGGCAGACGATTGGCGAATTTCCAAATACGAAACGAGTGACAACATTTTATTCTTTAGTGCAATGTTTCTAAGTTTCCTCGCATTGATAGGCATATTCTACCTCTACTCTATCTATTGGAAAAATAAGTTTTTGAAAGATTTTGAAAGCGGGAAGCAAATTCTAATAAGCTATATTATCGACAAGGACAAAACCGAAATGGAAACGATGTTAACTTTTGCTCTTCCAAACGACAAAAAAATTAGACTATCAGCAAGCATAAAGGATTATTCTAACTTTATGAAAGGCGATTACGTCCAAGTATCATTTTTGACACATGACAAATCAATCATAAAAATTTTCAGGTTAAACGAAAACTGCTAAACTATAGAAAGAAGTACAAAAACAAAAAAATTACGAATCTGCTTTTAATTCAAATATTAAATTGTCTTCGTTGCCATCATCTTTTCGTTCCTCATTTAATTTAAAATTAAATCTTTCCAACAAAGCAATAGACGACTTGTTTTTGAAACTTGTGAAAGCTTCAATTTGATTTAGTTTTAAAACATGAAAACCATAATCTAGCACCACTTTCATCGCCTCAGACATCAAGCCTTTTCCGTGCAATTCGTGTCTAAGGTCGTAGCCGATTTCCGCCGTTTTTCGATCTTCCGAAAACTTCCAAAGACAAATCGAACCCAACAATTCGCCGTTTTCTTCGTAGCGTAAGCCCCAAGTTATAGATTCATCTTTATCAAATAATTCGAGGATTAATTTAATAAAATCTTCTGCCTGCGATACATCTGTATAAGGCTCTCTTTTGATGTATTGCATCACATCAAAGCTAGAACGTTGGATAAAAACAACAGGAGCATCATCTAAAGTGTAAGGCGACATTATTAATCGCTCAGTTTTTAAAATAGGAAAGATTTTCATTATTAAATAAAATAGACTTCAAAAATACACTTTTGTTTAAAATAAAATACATTCTTTACAGACTTTGCAAATCCGCATTATATTCTTATCTTGAAAGCTTAAATGTATAAAAGAAAAGTCTATGAAAATCAACATGAAAATGACACTTGCTGCGTTATTACTTTCCACTCAGGTGGTGGTTGCGCAACAAAATAATGCAACGGAAAAACGTGACCCAATTGTTCAAAACATTGTTAACGAAACCAACAATAACTCGCAATTAGAAAAACTTGCATTCGAATTGTTAGATGTTATTGGACCGCGATTGGTAGGTTCGCCAGCAATGGAACAAGCCAATGATTGGACAATTGACAAATTCAAATCTTGGGGTATTGACGCAAAAAAGCAGCAGTTCGGCGAATGGGCTTCTTGGCAACGAGGCATTACCCAAGTCGAAATGACATCACCGCGTATCAAAAGTCTTGAAGCCATCCAGCTCGCTTGGTCACCCGCAACTAAAAAAGCTGTAGAAGCAGAAGTTGTTACACTTCCAGAAATTAAGAATCCCGAAGAATTTTCATCTTGGCTAAAAACGATAAAAGGCAAAATTGTTTTGATGGCGCAATACCAACGCACAGGTAGACCCGATTATCAAATAAAAGAATTTGCACTTCCCGAAAATTATGAAGCTTATAAAAAGCAAAAAGACCAAGATGCAGACGATTTCAAAACTTTAATAAAAAATACAGGTTATGACAACAATTCTCTTCCCGAAGCTTTAGAAAAAGCTGGTGCCACAGGTATTGTTATTTCTAACTGGACTGGCATTATGGGTGCTAACAGAATTTTTGGAGCAAAAACCAAAAACATTCCAATGATTGACATCGCTTTGGAAGATTACGGTATGCTTTACCGATTAGCAAAAAATGGAAAAACGCCGAAAATAAAAATCAATACCCAATCTCAAAATCTTGGAACTGCAAAATCATTCAACACGATTGCAACGATTCCTGGAAAAGAAAAACCAAATGAATATGTAATTCTTTCGGCGCATCTCGATTCTTGGGATGGTGCGCAAGGCGCAACGGACAACGGAACAGGAACGATTACCATGATGGAAGCTGCTCGTATTCTTAAAAAATATTATCCAAACAATAAGAGAACAATCATTATTGGACTTTGGGGAAGTGAAGAGCAAGGTCTTAATGGCTCGCGTGGCTTCGTCTATGACAATCCTGAGATTATCAAAAACACACAAGTTGCCTTTAACCAAGATAATGGTACTGGACGTATCATTAATATCCAAGGACAAGGATTTGTAGATTCTTATGACTATTTGACGAGATGGATGGCGGCACTTCCAAAGAATGTTTCCAAAAACATCGAAACAACTTTCCCAGGTATGCCTGGCGGCGGTGGATCAGATCACGCGTCTTTTGTAGCAGCTGGAATTCCTGGAATTTCGTTGAGTTCTCTCAATTGGGGATATTTTGGTTATACATGGCACACCAACAGAGACACCTACGACAAAATTATGTTTGATGAAGTTAAAAACAATGTCATTGCAGCTGCAGTTATGACGTATATGGCTTCGGAAGACTCGGAATTTGTAAGTCGCAAAAAACGAGTGCTTCCTGACGGTCAAAAATGGCCTGAAGTACAAGAGCCAAAGCGTAAAGGGACAAATTAAAATATTATAAAGCTTCGAGACAACTCGAAGCTTTTTTTGACTTACTCCGAGATTTTATTTACTAATAATTCTTTTGCTTCTTGCAGCATCAATTCTTGTTGCTCAGGTTTTAGATTTAACAAATTCAGGAACTTTGGATTCTCTACAAACTCTTTTACCAAGATACACCCACTTTCTAACAGCTTTGATTTTTCAACTTCGTTAATCGTTGTTAAACAAGTTACAGGATACAGAACATTGGCATCCACTAGATTTTTTAAACCTCTGTTTTGAGGATAATCCCAAGACAACATTTTTAGCTTATAATATTCTGCAAAAGTCGTCGAATCGCTAGTAAAATAGGCGTTGGTTACCAACCAACCATCAGTAAACTGTGTTGTCGCGCCAAATAACTTATAATCAATTCCCGAAATATCTTTGATTCTTGACAAAACGTACATTGGTGTTGTTACCGATATTTTGGCATCATCGGTATTTCGAAACTTACATTCCATCCAATACGTTCGGTCTCCTTTTTTAGCAATAACGTCTGCTTCATGTGTTACCGCGTGACCTTTGATATGTTGCCCAGTCATAGTTTGGTATCCAAGCGCTTGAAAAACGCGCGAAATCCATTGTTCAAAATAAAAACCAGCTGGTCCCAATTCTGACAAAGCTCTCTTTAAACTATAACGCGCAGCAACTGATCTAGAAAGCTCTTTCAAAGCTTCAAAAGCCATTTTATAAAGCTCTCTTGTCGTAATACCGTCGAAACATTTTGGTGTGATAAGTTCTAAAACTTTTTTAATACTTTCTGGTGCTGCTCCCGAGTTCCTAAGCGAGGATTCGAGTTTTGTAATATCAAATTCTACCAGCTCACCAAAATTATTTTTGATTTTCATTTTTAAATTTTAAACCTAAAGATAAGGATAATTGTAAATCCTTCGATAAAAGTCCAAGCATTATGTCATGCATTAATCTAAAAAATTCCTTAATTTGCATAGTCAAAAAAATAATAAAATGATTATCCAACCAAGAACAAGAGGTTTCATTTGTCTAACCGCACATCCAGATGGCGCGTTACAAAGTGTAAAAAACCAAATTCAATATGTAAAATCTAAAGGCGAACTAAAAAATGGTCCAAAGAAAGTTTTGGTAATCGGTGCTTCTACAGGATTCGGATTGTCATCTAGAATAGAAGCAGCTTTCGGATCTGGCGCGGCGACAATCGGTGTTTTCTTCGAAAAACCAGCATCAGAAGGAAAAATGGGAACTGCAGGTTGGTACAATTCGGCAGCTTTCGAGAAGGAGGCTACTGCAGCAGGAGTTTACGCAAAAAGTATCAATGGAGATGCTTTCTCTGATGATGTTAAAAAAGAAACCATCGAACTTATCAAAAAAGACTTAGGACAAGTTGACTTAGTGGTTTATAGTTTGGCGTCTCCAAGAAGAACGCATCCAAAAACAGGCGTGGCTTATGCATCAGTTCTTAAGCCAATTGGTGAGCCTTTCACTAACAAAACGGTGGATTTCCACACTGGTGTTGTTTCTGACATCAGCATTCAACCAGTGGACAAAGACGAAGATATCGACAATACCATTGCTGTTATGGGTGGCGAAGATTGGAAATTCTGGATGGAAGATCTTAAAAATGCTGGCGTATTAGCAGACGGTGTTAAAACGGTTGCTTATTCTTATATCGGCCCAGAATTGACATTCCCGATCTACAGAAATGGAACAATTGGTCAAGCTAAAAACGATTTGGAAGCAACGGTTCCAGTTCTTAATAATTTACTAAAAGATCTTAACGGAGTATCATATGTGTCGGTTAACAAAGCATTGGTAACACAGTCTAGCTCGGCAATCCCTGTGGTTCCGTTGTATATTTCTTTGCTTTATAAAGTGATGAAGGCAAAAGGAACACACGAAGGTACTATCGAACAAATGGAACGTCTTTTCTCAGAGAGATTGTACACGGCAGATGGCATTGTTCCATTGGATGACGCTGGTAGAATCCGTATCGACGACTGGGAAATGGCAGCAGATGTACAAGCTGAAGTTGCAAAGCAATGGAATCAGGTAACAACAGAAAACCTTGCTGACATCAGCGATATCGAAGGTTACAGAAAAGATTTCTTCAATCTTTTTGGTTTCGAAATTGCCGGAATTGATTATGAAAAAGATGCTAACGAGAATGTAAAAGTTCCGAGTATTGCAGAATAATTTATAAATCTAAATTATATAAAGTCCAATGTTTTCATTGGACTTTTTTCTTGTAGGAAGTCCCGTAGGGACGACCTGTTAATACAAGAGAATATCACAAAGCGAGCTCCGTCGGAGCGATCTGTTAATAGAAAGCGTTTGATTAGTGCGAAGGAGCTCCGTAGGAGCGACCTGTTAATCATTTTTGCAAAGTCATTACCGAAAATCTAATCGCCTAAAGCCAAATATCATTAATTAAAACCAAATTTTCTTATCTTTAACCAAAGTAAAACTTTTCAAAACTCCTTTTATGTCGACACTTTCGGAATTATTTATGTTTTATAATGTTGAAAATTTTTTTCCAGCTGAAAATATAAAACACGAAAAATCGACTTCTGGACTTTACAATTGGGACGATTACAAATATGGTCTCAAACTCCGAAAAATCAAAAATGTCTTTAATTGGATCAAAGAAGACTTTGGACAAATCCCCTCAATAATAGGACTTGCAGAAATTGGTGGCATTTCAGTTTTGGAAGATTTAAAGCAAGAAGATTCACCTTTGCTTAATCATCAATTTCTTTATAAAAAATCAAATGATTCCCGCGGATTGAGTGTTGCATTATTTTACAATGAAGAAAAGTTTAAACTTAAAAATTTTCAAAGTCTAAGTTTTAACATTTCTGAAAATTTGGTCGCGGACACCCGAGATATTTTGCACGCCGAATTTGAGTTTAATGATAAAACGCTTCACGCGTTTGTACTTCATCTACCCTCACAACGTCTTCAGGACGAGAAAAGGAATTTAAGAAACAAAATCATCGAAGCTTTCAAGAATATCTTAACAACAATTATAGAAAAGCAAGAGTCCATCATTATTATGGGCGATTTTAATGAAAATCCTAACGGCGAAAAAATCAAAGAATTATTGCTTGACAATTTTGGGCATAAGGTTTTTGTTAATCCGTTCGAAAACTTGTTTAACGACAATCAATACTCGTCTTATTATGGTAGTAAAGGACTTTTGTTCGATCAAATTTTGTATTCCAAAAATATTTTTAACAACTTAAATTACACAAATGAAAAAGCCTACATCTTCCGAAACGAAAAACTCCGAGCCAAAAACTCAAAACACCCCTTACGTACCTATTCTGGTTCTCGTTATCTTAGTGGTTTTAGTGACCATTTTCCTGTTCTTATAAAACTTGAAAAGTAGCAGCGACCTCAATGGACAAGAAGAAACAAAAGGAAATCAACGACCAAATTGCTGAAATAAAAGCAAAGTTAAAAAGCGATCTCAAGCAAAAAGCGCCACTTGAGAAAGGCGCAATTTTACAAATTATGTTGTTCATAATTTGGGGAATTGTAAACCTATATTTATTCAACACAAGATTTTGGGAAGTAAGTAATTTCTTCAATTTCTGGGTTGTATTTTTCCTTTTAATGATGAATATTCCTTTGTTTATTTTAAAAGACGAACAAACTTCAAAATCCAAAATTGCAGCTTTAGTATTTTTTGTTGCCTTTTCAATTTTTCTAGGATTTGGAATCGCTATCGCTTATAACCAAGCGATGTTATTCTCGATTGCAGCGTGGTTGCCCAATTATTTGCTTGTACTTTTCTATGGAAGAAAACAGGATCTCGATAACCTAAAAGGAAATACAGGCTGCTTTGTCGTATTTTGGATGGCAATCTTACTAGGAAGCGTAGCCATATCGATGACTGGCAATGCCGATTTTCTTGGCAAAAACAAGAATTACGCTTATCTCATCAATACAATATATTGCGGTTTTAGCGCAGTTGCTGTCTATTGTAGCAATCGTTATCGCAATGTGAAAAATGACTAAGACTAAATATCTTCTCTGATAAAAATATTGTGATAATCAAGAATCGTATCTAACTTTTGATTTCGATAAAGAAAAATTCTCAACGAATCTTTTTTCTTCACAATAGAATCACCAACTTCAAAAATTCCGTTTTCCCATTTTGGAGGAACAGTTGTGTAATCTTCCTTATTAATGCCTTTTAAAGTAACAGCATTATGCCCTCGATCATCTCTATATATCCTTTCAATTTTAAATTCGTAATGAAGTTCTCTTCGCATATCAAGATATATTTCCTTATTAGACCTTTTATCAGATATAGCAACAAAAAACCAATAACCAAAAAAGCAGGTCAATGGTAGAAACATCATCGTAAGTAAAAAAGCGACAGCTTTCTTGTTCATTGTAGTAATCTATGAGAGACTTTAAAGATTTTCAAACTTACGGTTTTCCGTAATACAAAGTCATAAAAAAACTCTACCTATGCGTAAACTTAAATTTAAGCTATGAAAAAATTACTACTATTACTTTCTATTTCTGTTTGTTCGTTAGGTATTGCTCAAAAGAAAAAGTCCAGCGCTCCAGCAAAAGCAAATAAGATTAATTGTTATTTACCGTCTGGAGATAAGTGTCCGAGTGATAAGGTGGGAATTAATATACTGGAGACAAATAAGTATTTTGCGCCTAAAGATCGTGCGTGGATGGGTTATTCAAAAAACAAAGATTATAGCGGTACGGTTGTTTTAAAATCACTTACTACAGATCCGTTATACGTTGTAGTTCACGACAACAAAGAAAAGACTCCAGAAGAGATTAAAAATTATATTGATAACGTAGATTTATCGTCTTACTTTGGTAGTTATAATTCTGGTTTAAAAATGGATCTAAAAAGAATGATTAAAGAAAAATCTTTAACAGATCTTTATTTGCTTGATACGCTCGGAAGTCCGTCTAAAACCTACGAAAGTTTTTACAATGGGAAAACGGTTTCAGTAATGGATTATAGTTTTAAAAGAATTAAAATCTATTTAGTAAATAGCGTTGCTGTTGGTTTTGATAGTTATTAAATCTAAAAACATTTTATAGCAAAAAAGATGAGGTTTCTAGGTAAATTTCCTATCCGTTAGAATTTCTTTGGAACATTAGGAAAACAAAAAACCCTAAACTATTTATTATCAATAGATTAGGGTTTATTACTGAGGTGCCTAGCGGATTCGAACCGCTGTAGATGGTGTTGCAGACCACTGCCTAGCCGCTCGGCCAAAGCACCCTTTATTTGGTTTGCAAATCTAGTAAAATATTCTTGATTTCAAAAGGCTTTTGTGTAATTTTTATCTCAAGCCCTGATTTTCAAGACGAAAACTTAATTTTTAAATTTTCACTCTTATTAAATTCGGCTATTAATGCTATAAATTTAAGAAAAATCCTTTCAATATCCTTATCTTTGCATAACCAAAAATTAAAAGTAAAAATGGAAAAATTCCAACTAAATACAATATCAGAAGCAATTGAAGATTTGCGTAATGGCAAAATGATTATCGTTGTTGATGACGAGAACCGTGAAAATGAAGGCGATCTATTGGCTGCAGCAGAACTTGTAACAACCGAGATTGTTAACTTTATGACCATCCATGCTAGAGGTCTTATCTGTATGCCACTTAGCGAAAAACGTTGCGACGAGCTAGAACTTCACTCAATGGTGAGCAATTCTACAGATCCAAAAGAAACGGCTTTCACTGTTTCTGTTGACCTTTTAGGAAAAGGCGCTACGACTGGAATTTCTGCTGGTGATAGAGCAAAAACCATTAAAGCAATTATGGATCCTACGACCAAACCTACAGATCTTATGCGTCCTGGACACATTTTCCCATTGCGTGCAAAAGAAGGTGGTGTTCTAAAAAGAGCTGGTCATACGGAAGCTGCTATTGATTTAACAAAATTGGCGGGTCTTAAAGAAGGTGGCGTTATCTGCGAAATCATGAACGACGACGGAAGTATGTCACGTCTTCCAGATTTGATTGAATTCGGTAAAAAACATGACTTAAAAATCGTGTCTATCGAAGACCTTATCCACTATAGATTAAGAAAAGGAACAATCGTTGAACGTATCGAAGAGCGCGATGTGAAGACACATTACGGCGATTTCAAATTCTTTGCGTTTGAGGAAAAACCAACAGAGCAAGTTCATTTTGCTTTAACTAAAGGAAGTTGGACGCCAGACGAACCTGTACTGATTAGAGTGCAGTCTTCAAGCTCTTATTTTGATGTGTTGAGCAGACTTACTAATGGTGAACAACCACTTTTAGAAAAAGTTACGGACATCATCAACAAAGAAGGAAAAGGTGCGATTGTCTTTATTAATAACGTTTCTAATACCGAAACAACACTTAGAAAGCTACAACAATTCTTGAATTTCCAAAACGGACAAGAAGATTTGCCAACCATTCCAGCGAATTTTAGAGACTACGGAATTGGAACTCAGATTTTGAAAGATTTAGGAATCAGCAAATTTAAAGTGATTTCTCAAAATCCAAACTTAAAGCCTATTATTGCAGGCTACGATGTTGAAGTAACCGAAATGGTACAACTATAAAAAACCAAAATGGCTTAGTAATCACTAAGCCATTTTTATTTGTTCGAAACTACGAAAACCATTTAAAAAATCTTTTAGAGGCATTCGTTTTTTACCTTGCAATTGCAATTCTTCGGGAAAGTAATAACCGTCTTTTGTAGCGATTTTAAACTCATTTTTAGAAATATGGATTGTCCCAGCTGTTTCGTTGTGATTATTTAATTCAAAATTTCCTTTAAAAAGCTTTAAGGATTTTTCTTCATTTTCAATATTTAAAACCGTAAAAGCTGTTGGGTAAGGCGACATACCACGAACAAAATTATGGATGATTTCGGAGTTTTGATTCCAATTAATTTTTAAATCATCTTTAAAAATCTTGTACGCTGTTTTTGGATTTTCTTTTTCGGGTTGAGGATGTTCGGTAAGATTTCCTAAAGCTAAACCGTCCAAAGTTTTAACAATTAATCCAGCGCCCATCACCATCAATTTATCATGAAGACTTCCGGCATTATCCTCTGGCAGCACATCAATCTCCTCTTGCAATAAAATGTTTCCCTCATCAATTTTTTCATTGATAAAAAAAGTAGTTGCTCCAGATTTGGTTTCACCGTTAATCACCGCAAAATTAATTGGCGCAGCACCACGATAATCTGGCAACAAAGAAGCATGCAAATTGAATGTTCCCATTGGTGGAATTGAAAACAACATTTGCGGCATCATTCTAAAAGCAACAACGACAAAAACATCCGCGTCTAGGGATTTTATCTCTTCTAAAAATTCGGCATTTCTTAATTTTTCTGGTTGAAATAATTTAAGACCTTGTTCTTCGGCATAGATTTTAACTGGCGAAGCATTTAATTTTTGCCCTCTCCCACTCGCTTTATCTGTTGCTGTTACCACTCCTACAACTTCGTGATGCGATTGATGAATAGCTTCCAAAGCCGTTTTTGCAAATTCTGGTGTTCCTAGAAACACAACTTTTAAACTTTTCATTTATGAATTTATCGTATAAGTTTTATAATTCAACATTTTGATTCTTCTTAAATCTAAAAGAAAAATCAAGATTTCTAAAATGGTCTCGCGCGAGTGAATTTTGAGAATCGCTACCAATTCGTTTAAGGTTCTTGGCTGATAAGTCAGCTGTAACAAGATGTCATTCGTTAAGCTATTGGACGACATTGGCGCTTTCTTTTGACAATAATCGCACTTACCACATTCGTCAGCATTTTTCTCACCAAAATAGCGTAAAATAAGCTTCATTCGGCAATAATCTTGCGTGGTCACATAGAATTTCATTTGTTTCCATTTTTGAAGTTTATTTTCCTGTATTTCCGAAAACAACTTCCAATAGTAACCAAATAATCTGTTTTCGTCACGAGGTTTCAAAAATCGAACAGCATGATTAGCACCATCGAAATATTGGATATATCCAGCCTTTTGTAATTCCACCAAACGCTCTTTGAACAACGTGTAATCAAAATGATTTTTCTCGCAAAAAGCTCTTTCGCTAAAATTAACTTTGCCAGACGCCAAACCTGCAATATTTCTAAACAACAACTCCAAGAAATAAGCGTCTTTTGATGGCAACAATTCAATATCTTGACCATTGACCAAAGACTCTATACTCGATGGACTCCATGTATTTTTATAATAAATAAGTTCTTGATTATGCAAAAAATTAAGAACATTGACAATCTTCGCTCGTGAAGCCTTACTAAGATTTTTAATTCGATCAAGCTTTAGTGTAAACATCGGCTCAGGCAAATCGTGTTCGGCAATTTGATAAATCGAATACAAATATCGAAGTATCGATTGGTATTCTTCCTTGGTTGGAATTTGATTTTTTAAGATAGCATCGAAATCATTAAGTTCTTGCTGATTCCAAAAAAGATAAGCAATGGATTCCTCTCCATCTCTACCAGCACGACCAATTTCTTGATAATAGTTTTCAATCGATGAAGAAGGCGAAAGATGCATAATAAACCTCACATTATCTTTGTCAATTCCCATTCCGAAAGCATTTGTCGAAACCAAAACACGAGAATGACTGTTTTGCCATTGTTTTTGAAGACGCTCTTTATCTTGTCGAGAAAGTCCTGCGTGATAAAAATTTACATTGTCAAATCCAGAGTTTTTAAGAAAATTACTTAAATCTTCAGCCTCTTTCCGCGTTCGTGTATAGATAATACCTGCCGTTTTATTTTGAATAAGAAAATCCTTTATTTTTTGGTACTTATCTGTAATATCTTGACAAATAATATTGAGATTTTTCCTTTGGAAGCTTTGTTTAAAAACATTAACGTTCTTTAAAGATAATTTATCCAAAATCTCTTCAACAACCTCTGGTGTTGCCGTTGCTGTTAAAGCTAACATTGGAACTTTCTTAAACTCTTCTCGAAAGAATTTTATATTCTGATAACTTGGACGAAAATCTTGACCCCACTCCGAGATACAATGTGCCTCGTCAACCGCAATAAAGGAAATATTGATTTCTGGAATCCTACGAAGAAACTCTTGGTTTTTAAGACGCTCAGGCGAAACGTACAGTACTTTTGTAAAACCATCAATACAACGATTGAAGACTTCTTCAACTTCTCTATCGTCTAATTCGGAGCTTAGAAAGTCCGCTTCGATACCAATATTTTCTAAAGCTGTAACTTGATCTTTTATTAAAGCTAAAAGCGGCGAAATCACCAAACAAGTCCCTTCCAAAACGATGGCTGGAAGCTGGTAACAAAGCGACTTACCACCACCTGTTGGCAATAATGCTAGTGCATCGTCACCATTAATAACTGATCTAATAATCGCTTCTTGATCATCACGAAATTCTGCAAAACCCCAAAATCTTTGAAGTTGCTCGTGTAAGAGTTGCGATAATTGGTTATCAGTTTTCATCTCGTAAAATTACACAAATACTAAAGTTTAAAAAAATAAAAACCGCTGAGATGTCTCAACGGTTTTTAATTTTATCTAAAAAGAAATTTATTTAGCTTCGAAATAAACTCTTCTGTTAGCTCTGTTTTTCCACTCTGGACATTTTGTCGCTGGGTTACATTCAGGGTAAAGAAGATCAGATTTTCCTCTACCAACAGCTTCTAATTTAGAAGCATTAGCACCATTCTTGATTAAGAAGTCTTTAACATTGTTAGCTCTTCTTTCAGAAAGCTTTTGGTTATAAGCTGCAGTACCTCTAGTATCGGTAGCACCAATAACTTTGAAAGAACTTCCTGAAGAGTTAAGGTTATCAATAGTATTTGTTAAGATAGATACATTACTTGGTAAGATTCTATCAGAGTTAAGATCAAACTCAATACCTTTGATTTCACCTGTTACTTCTGTAGCTTGACCTGGCGCTTTATCGTAAGGACAACCGTTATTCTCTGGTGGACCAGGAACAGTTACACACTTATCGTAAAGGTCAATTACACCATCTAAGTCAGCATCCAAAGCAACACCAGAACCATCAACTCTAGCTCCAGCAGGAGTATCAAGTTGTCTATCCCAATCGTCACAAACACCATCGTTATCAGCATCTCCTTTTTTACAAACTTCTACATCGTTAGATTTGTCAGCAAGGACATCTAACTTGTAATAGATCTCTTGTAATGGATCATGCCAGAATAAATGAGATTGATGTTTTCCGATGTTATAAGTAAGTCCCAAAGCACCAGTAACCATATTATCAGATACCTTGTTTGTTTTACTTTGGTTAATACCAATACTACCATCAAATGTGTTATCATTAGTAACCACATACATCACTCTTGCTTCAAGATCTAATGAATTGGTCATTCTATATTTAACAGCTGTACCAAACTGAGCGAATAAAGAACCTAATTTAAAAGGTTTAACTTCAGTAGCTAAGCTTTGGTTGTATGGCATACCAGCATTCTGGATATAAGCTTTGTAAGCAATAGTACCACCACCAACATAACCATGAAGAGCCCATCTAAAGTTAGATTTGTTATCAACTCTTCTTAATAAGTTAGAGATATTGAAATCTGCCAATAATGAAATGGCGTCAAACTGTGTTCTTGCTGCCTTCACATCATTTAGATGATCTTTAGTATTTGCATAACCTTGTCTAGTCTCTCCTTTATCATATTGAAGTTTAAGACCAAAAGCATGTGTTATCGCTTTATCAACACTAAAGTAAGCTGAATAACCGAACAAAGTTTTACCTGAACCATTGTTGATTGAAGTAATATTACCTGTCTGAATAAGCGCTGTACCACCACCAGCAGAAATCGCCCAATCATTGAATCTTTTAGAGTCTTGAGTAAACGGCTGATAAGCTGGAGTGCCTATAGAATCGCTTTTAGCTGTAGCTTCTTGCGCATAACTTAACGATGGCATCGCTAAACCCGCTAAAGCTATAATTGTTAATAAATTTTGTTTCATTTTATGTCGTTTTTCTTAATTATTATTTAGCATTGAAATATACACGTCTGTTAGCTTCATTTTTCCATTCAGGACACTTCGTTGCAGGGTCACATTCTGGGAATTTAAGATCTGACTTACCACGTCCTTCAGCTTCCAAAATACTTGAAGAAACTCCTTTTGTAACAAGATAAGCTTTTACAGCATTAGCACGTTCTTGAGATAATTTTTTATTATACTCTGCAGAACCTCTAGCATCAGTTGCACCAATAACTAAGAAACTTTTTTCATTATCTAAGCTCTTAATTACAGTAGCCGCTTGATCTAATACTTTATATGAAGTAGGTCTAATAACAGCTTTGTTTAATTCAAACTCAACAGATTTTAGATATTCATTAATTTCATTAACAATATTATTTTGGATAAGTGCTTTAGTTGGTGATTCAACTGGACAACCATTGTTTTCAATTGGTCCAGGAACCGTAACACACTTATCGTAAAGATCGATTACACCATCTAAATCTAAATCTAAAGCAACACCAGCTCCATCTACTCTAGCTCCAGCAGGTGTATCAAGTTGTCTATCCCAATCATCACAAACGCCATCATTATCATTATCACCTTTTTCGCAAACTACGAAATCTTTGATATCTGTTTCCAGCTTGTTAACTCTTGAGTATGCATTTTGAATAGGATCGAACCATTGCAAATGCGTCTGCTTGCTCTTACCTAACTTGAAGCTTACACCTAAGTTAACAGTAAAAGGATTATCTGATCTACTAGGATGTAGTTGCATGTAAGCTGCAGTACCATTTTCAGGATCATATGCACGACCACCTTGGATACCAGAACCATCGAATGCATCATCACCAGAGAAGACATACATTGCTCGTAATTCTAAATCAATCAATTTAGACACATTATACTTCAGACCAACCCCTGTTGTCCAAAACACAGAACCTTGATCAAGTTTTTGTTCAACATAAATTGGCCATTTGTTATAAATACCTTGATCTTGCAATCTTGTTTTATAACCCATGATTCCAGCTCCAGCATACGCATGGATTGCCCACTTGAATTCGGATTTGTTATCTACTCTTCTCATTAGATTGGATAGATTAACATCTCCTAAAATCGCCAATTGATTGTACTTCGTATTAGCCTCGGCAACACCCCATTCTGGTCTAGCCATAGCTTTTTGCTTGGTTTCACCTTTAGAGAAATTTAGACTAACACCAAAAGTGTGATTAATTTGCTTATCAATACTGATATAACCATTCCATCCCCAATTAACTTTACCATCATAAAAAGACGTAAGGTCAGCAGATTGCATGAAAGCCCCACCTCCACCTAACGAAATAGCCCAATCTTTGAAAAGACGACTTTCATTAGTGAATTTTTCGGTTTTTTCTGAACCTGAACCGTACGGATTTGAATTCTGAGCAAAAATTAAAGCTGGAAAGGCCGCAGCCAAAAGGATTAATTTTTTTTTCATATCGTGTTTTTGTTCTATTTATTTGCAAATTTCTGACAGTAACTCTTTAGAAAACTCACGTTCAAAAGCATGTTTGAAATGTGGGATTTTCAATTTATTACTAAGAAATGAAATATTATCATAAAATACAATGTCAATATCTATCTCTCTATCTCTATATTCACCAAAATATGCACTATCATGCACTCTTCCCATATCATGTTCAATCTGTTTCAGTGCCTCAAGTAACTTAATTGGTGATAAAAAAGTCTTGATTTCCAATGCAATATTACAAAAATTATTATAACTATCAAATTCTGTTGGCAATGTTTCCATGATTTTTGACATATTAACAATTGTACATCCAGAATTTATGATATTACTTATAGCTTTATCAATCTGCATTTTAGGATTATTTTTATTACTTCCTAGTAACAAAACAGCAACATGTTGCGACATATTTGTAAACATTAATTATTTATGAAATCTTTTTTCAAGTATGTATTGGCAAATATAGTTGCTTTTATCATTATTGTAGGAGTCTTCATCCTAGGATTTATCATCTTTGCGATTATGGGTACCTTTATGGATAACGGAACTTCTGTCAAGAAAAATTCAGTTTTAACCTTAGATTTAAAAACAAGACTTATTGAAAGTCCTACAGACGAGAAATTTTCAATTTTTGATCTTAATAAAGAAGGAAAAACAATTACCAGCCTAGATCTGTTAGAATCTATTAAGAATGCAAAAACAGATGACAATATTAAAGGTATTAGTTTGGAGTTGGATGACTTCAGTGCAGGAAATACTCAATTGGAGAGCATTCGTCAAGCTTTAATCGATTTTAAGAAAAGCGGAAAATTTGTTTATGCTTATGGAAATAATGTATCGCAAGGTGCTTATTATATCAGTTCTGTAGCAGACCAATTTTTTCTAAACCCTGCTGGCGGTATCGAGCTAAAAGGACTTTCTGCTGAAGTTGCTTTTTATAAAGATTTTGCTGATAAATATGGAATTAACATTCAAGTTATCCGTCATGGAAAATTCAAAGCGGCGGTTGAACCTTTTATGTTGAACAAAATTTCTCCAGAAAATCAAGAGCAGCTTTCAACGCTTCTTAATGATGTTTGGTCTAGAAGCTCTTCGCAAATTGCACTATCTAGAAAAATTTCGCCAGAAGAGTTCAAAACAATTACAGACAGCTTGTACAGCTTTATCCCAGAAAATAACATCAAATATAAGTTAGCGGATAAAATGCTTCAAAAATCGGAGTATGATAATGTTCTTCGTCAAAAAATTGGTGTTAAAAAAGAGGAAAAACTTAACAAAATTTCGTTCCCGAAATATTTTGCAAGCCTTGATCCAGATTCAGAAGACGATAAAGTCGCTGTATTATATGCAAGTGGGGAAATTAATTCTGGTAAAGGAAGTAATGGTATCTTCTCTGAAAGTTTGATAAAAGAAATTAAAAAAGTAAAAGATAACAAAAAGGTAAAGGCAGTTGTTTTAAGAATCAACTCACCTGGAGGAAGTGCTAATGCTTCTGACGAAATTCTTTTCGAACTAGAACAACTTAAAAAAGAAAAACCATTGGTCGTTTCTTTTGGAGATTATGCTGCTTCTGGCGGTTATTATATTGCGATGGCTGGAGACAAAATCTACTCGGAGCCTAATACGATTACAGGATCGATTGGTGTGTTTGGTCTTATGACTTACTACAAGGATATCGCCAACAAAAATGGAATCCGTAGCGACGTTGTCCAAACCAATGCAAACTCTAATATGTTTTCTGCATTACAAGGTGCAAGTCCAGGAACTATTGCAATGATGCAAAAAAGTGTTGAAGGTACTTACAAGCGTTTTGTACACTTTGTAACAATTAATAGAAAGAAATCTTTTGAACAAATCGACGAGATTGGTGGTGGACGTGTATGGTCTGGTACAAGAGCAAAAGAATTGGGCTTGGTAGACGAATTGGGTGGCATCAATGATGCGATAGCAGATGCGGCAAAACGAGCTAAACTTTCAAAGTATAGTGTTACTACTTTCCCGAACAAATCTAATCCTTTCGAAGATGTGTTTGGAAGTATGGACGAAGAAGAGATCTCTGCAAAAATGTTGAAAAGCAAACTTGGAGAATCTAACTACAAAATTTTCCAACAATTGACAGAGTCAAAATTGCAAAATGGTGTAATGATGAGAATGCCTTATGTTTTGGAAGTGAAATAGGACCTCGTAACTAAATTATATTGTAAAAAAAGCCTGACACTCGCACGAGTGTCAGGCTTTTGATTTATAGTTACAACAAGTGATTCAACGAAATACTTAAACCACAAAAGCTTACAAAGAAACGAAGTTTAACTACAAAAAGAATAAACAACTAAGAAACTAGTTTTCGGAAACTACACTAAGTTGTTAATAATTAAACTTTTGTGGTTTATTAAATTCTAAAACTTATAGGCAATATTCCAACTGAATCCAAATCCAAATTTCCCAGAACTACGTCCAAAACCTGGAACAATCATTGGGAAAACTTCTTCTTGCTTTGAGGTGTGCAACAAATACTTGGGTTGAACATTGACGTCGATATAGAAATTGGAATTAAACAACTCTACACGTCCACCAATAACAGCTTCTAGCCAATACGAAGATTGCGAAGATTCGGGTAAAGATTGTGTACCATCGGCACCACCACCTGTCGCACGAACAGGGATTGCAAAATATTCTTGTTTGTAAAAACTTCCTGCCAATTTTCCGCCAGCATAAAATCCATTGTATAAGTTTTCTTTATCCTGAGACAGCATATAATAACTTCCTAGCTTGAAGAAATTACCACTCGCTTTGGCGTCGTAACCATTCTTTTGATAGACATTTTTGTCATAGCCAACATCCGCAGACACGTGTAGCTTCTTGGTCAACCTAGACGATATCCCAGCTTGGAAAAGTTTGTGATCAGAGAAAGCACCTAAGCCAGCATTAAGCACATCAACACTAACAAAAAAATTAGGTTCGTACTTCCAAGGTTTTTTAATAGTATCAGCAGGCTTTTTTTGTCCAAAAGCAGCAAATGATAGACTAAAACAGAAGAAAGAAATGAGTTTTGTTTTCATCAACAATTTCGTTTTGGTTAGGTTGAACTCTTTTGACTGGATTTGGTTTTAGCAAGTCATATTTTACATCTTTATAACTCAACTTATAACCGCAAGCAGGAGAAACATAAGTGGAAGCCGTCTGATAACTGATATTAACAATCGAAGTATCGCCTTTTTTTCTTGTTTTAAAATACAACTTGGTTGCAGTGCTATTATCCACGCGCAACGGCACAAAAATAGAATCTACTTTGGAAGCCGTTGTTAAGTTTTTTATTTTGCCATTTCCGTAATCTACGCTGACATACAAAGTATCGACTGTTAACAATTTATCATTGCTATCCGTCTTGAATTTTATTTTAACACGTGGTGTCGCTTCACCGCTTACACAGATGTCATCGTCACCGCCGCAAGACAAAAGACTTAACGTGCATGCAATGGCTAATATTTTAAAATTTAATTTCATGATTTTGGATCTAAAGTTTTTTCAATTCTAAAAATCAAATCTTGATAATGGTATTTGCTCGCTTGGTCAGTTGCACTAACTTTCGAAGCCAGTTTTGTTTTAAGATCGGTAAGTCGCCCTCTTACAAAAGCCGAAATATCCGTCTGATCATTATTTCTATTATCGATTAACTTGGACAAAGTCGCTACATAATTTCTTTGCAAATTACGACTATAAATATCATCATTATTTTTGAAAACAGCATTTTCTAAATCCGAAAGATAATCGATCATCGCATAATTGTTTCCGCCAACAGCTTCCATCTGATACATATTTTGCAAAACCATTGGGCTCAAAATTCTGTTAAATACAGTATTCTGCAAATCTTCTATCGTTTTGACAGGTGTCTTTCCAGTCTTGTCGTAGATGGATTTTTTCAGCAACCAATTTGGTGTTTGGAAAACATTTTTATCTAAAAAGCTAAGTGCTTCTTTTTGATCTTTTTTGGCAACGGTTTCATAGACAACGCCAATTTGCTCTGTAGTTTTTGGAGTCACATAACGCCCTCCAATATATTTAGAAACATGTCCAATATAACGTTTGAACTGCACAACAACTTGGTCGTACATCATTCCTAGATTTGTGAAATCTTCATTAGGTGTTGCTGTCCATTTATCCAAATTATCAACGATTCTTTTAAGATTTTTAAGACCATAATCACTCGCCAACATCGCATTATCACCTAAAGCTTCACTTTGTAATCTAGGATCAAAAGCGTCGGACTCGGTTCCAAATAATAATCTTGGATTTTTAGTTTTGTCAATAACCCATTGGTTAAGTTTTGACTTTTCGGAATCTGGTGTTTTTAAATCAAAAAATCTTCTGTAGCCCCACTCGATTGCCCAATTATCATAATCGCCAATTCGTGGGTAGATACCTTTTTCTGAAATATTATCTTCAGGTTGTGCAACATAATTGAATCGCGCATAATCCATAATCGAAGGCGTATGTCCATTGGCTTCCACCCATTTTTTATCTCTAAGTTTTTCTACAGGCACTGTCGCACTCGATATAAAATTATGACGAAGTCCCAAAGTATGTCCAACTTCATGTGAAGACACAAATCGAATAAGATCGCCCATCAGCTTATCATCAAATTCCATTTTTTGAGCTTTTGGATCGATGGGTGAAGCTTGGATAAAGTACCAATTTCTCAACAACAACATCACGTTATGATACCAATTGATATGACTTTCCAAAATCTCCCCAGTCCTTGGATCCGCAATTGACGGTCCAGAAGCGTTGGGAACATCCGAGGGTTTATAAACAATCGCTGAATAACGCGCATCTTCGAGGCTCCATTCGGGATCATTTTTCGGATCTGGAATTTTGGCTACGATTGCATTTTTAAAACCAGCTTTCTCAAAAGCCACTTGCCAATCGTTAACACCTTGCATCAAATAAGACACCCATTTGGATGGCGTTGCAGGATCAATGTAAAAAACAATCGGTTTCGCAGGCTCAACCAATTCGCCTCTTTTATATTTTTCAACATCTTGCGGTTTGGGTTCTAGACGCCATCTTTTAATAAGGTTAACACGTTTTACACCTTGCGGATCGATATCAAAATCGGTATAACCAACAGTGAAGTAACCAACACGTTGATCAAAATATCGCGCTTGCATTTTATTTTCTGGCAAAAGCACAAAAGACGAATTAATCTCTACAGTGTAATTTCCACTAACTTTTGGAACAATAGCACCAGGAACTGGTGTTGCCGAACGACCATTGGTTTTAGAAAAAGTTTTAGTAGTGTTAATTTCTAGATTCGTAGGAAAAGATTTAACATAGTTAACAAACGACATCCCTTTTTGAAACGCACCAACTTTGAAATCATCTTTCGCTGCTGCTGCAAAAGATACCATATCGTTATCTGCATTAAGGACATCCGTCACATCAATAACAGACGACTTTTTGTTTTTTCCATAGGCTTTAACATCAAAAGACATCATAATCTCTTGGACATTATTCCTAACAACAGATTGATACATTTGCGATGTAGAATCTGCAGCATAATCAACATAAGAAATCGATCTCAAAAGGATTTTGTCCTTAGGCCCTTTTTCGAAACGAATAACTTTTTGACCAATTTGATCGCCTGCATAACCAGACATACCCGAACGCATACCAGCAGCAGCTTTTGTAAGACGTGTCACCATCAAAAACTCTTTGTTAAGAATATCATCAGGCAATTCGAAAAAGTATTTATCATCAATTTTATGAACATCAATCACACCAGTATCTGTCACCGCTTTGTCCGTGATAACATCTTTGTAAGGTTTTACCGTTACCTTTTTGTCCTTGTCTGCATCCAGTTTTGCTTTAGCAGCAGGTGTTTCTTTTTTTACCGCTGTGGAATCCGTCTGTGCAGTTCCCGTCTGATAAAAAAATAAAATAGCGGTCGAAATAATTAATGTTCTAAAATTCTTCATATACAATCTTCGTTTTAATTAAGAGCCTATTTAAAATATTAAACCACAAAAGTATAGTCTTTAACAACAACTGATAAAGTTCAAAAATACTAAAGTTTACACTTTGTAATTTTTGCTCTTTTAAAATTGCGCCTTACTTTCCTTTTGTGGTCAAATGATTAATTATAAAATTAAACAGTCTCTAGTAATCTTATTTAATGTCAGTTCGTGATAAAAAGCCAATCCTTTATGACGCGTCACTTCGAGTAAAAATCTGAAAGATTTTGTATCGAGAAGTTTTAATGATAAGTTCTCGATACGATTTCTGCGAAATCTACTCGAACTGACGTTAATTTCCTTATCCCGAACTCAGGGTTATTTAAAATTATTTTTTCTTCTTCGTCAATAGTGCAATGTTCTCCACATGATGTGTTTGCGGGAACATATCGACAGGTAAGATTTTTACCAAATCATAATCTTCCTTCATCAAAGCTATATCTCTTGCTTGTGTCGCCGAATTACAACTAACATACACCACTTTCTCTGGCGAAAGTTTTAGAATTTGTTCTACAACCTTTGGATGCATTCCGTCGCGCGGTGGATCTGTCACCAAAACATCAGCTTTTGAATGCTGCGCCAAAAACTCTTCGGTGAAAACCTCCTTCATATCACCGCAATAGAATGTGCAATTGTCAAGTCCATTAAGTGCTGCATGCTCTTCAGCTGCATCGATGGCTTCTTGCACAGCTTCGATTCCGATAACATGTTTTGCAGTTCTAGCAATGTATTGTGCAATCGTTCCTGTACCTGTATAAAGGTCGTATACCACTTCGTCTCCCGTTAATCCAGCAAATTCCAAAGTTTTACGGTAGAGATTTAAAGCTTGTTTATAATTGGTTTGGAAAAATGATTTTGGACCAATCTTAAATTTAAGTCCATCCATTTCTTCATATAAAAATCCATCACCATAATAGGTCTGAATATCCAAATCGTAAACGCTGTCATTTCCTTTCGAATTAATCGCGAAAAGCAAAGTTTTAATTTGTGGAAACTTTTCCAAAACAGCATCAAGAAGCAATTTTCTTTTGTCTTCATCTTCTTTAAACAATTGGAACAATAACATCCATTCGCCTTTAGAATTTTGACGAAGCATAAAGGTTCTCAAGAATCCTTCTTGGTTTCTAACATCAAAAAAGTCTAATCCATTTTCAACGGCAAAGTTTTTAACAAACAATCGCATTTCGTTTGATGGATCTTCTTGTAAGAAACACTCGCTAAGATCAAGGATTTTGCTCCATTGTCCAGGAATATGGAAGCCTAAAGCATCTTTGCTATTAAGCTCAGCATCGCTTTTTATTTCTTCGGGAGTCAACCAACGAGCATTCGAAAACGAAAACTCCATTTTGTTACGATACAAGAATTGTTCATCTGCACCCAAAATTGGTTCGCAAACGAAATCTTTAAAGCCTCCAATTCTTTTAATATTGTTCAAGACTTCGTCTTGCTTGTAATACAGTTGCTTATCATAAGACATATTCTGCCATTTGCAGCCACCGCAATATCCGAAGTGTACACATTTTGGCTCGACACGATCAGGCGACAATTCCAAGACCTCAATCGCTTGACCTTCGTAATAACTACTTTTTGATTTTTTAACTTGTACATTAACAAGATCTCCTGGGATGGCACCGCTTACAAAAATCGTTTTGCCATCCTCTGCTTTAGCAACAGAAACTCCTTTCGCACCGGCAGAAAGGAGTCTGATATTTTCTAAAATTAAATTCTTTTTTTTCTTCATTAAGAATAAATTTCTATCTATTTAGTTTTTGGTTGTGCAGCTTCTGGCTGAGGCGCAGGTGCTGGCGCAGCTTGTTCTCCGTTCCATTCTGGTGTAACCTGAGCTTCTGGCGCAGCTGGTGCTTTAATACCTGTCAACTTACTCAACTCATCGATGAATTTTGCTTCACCTAAATTGTAATAAGTTGGACCAGTTACTTTAGCATCTTTATCAAGAATTGTAAATCCAGGAATCTTGAATCCATACACAGAATAGTCTTTAGCAAATTTTGAAGTTAAACCTCCTTCTGCATATACATTTTCTCCAGGAATTCCTTTTAACAAACTCTTATATGTTTTGTCGAACTGCTCTTTCGTGTCATCTAGATTAACAAAGACAACATTCATTTTCGCTTTATAATAGTTAACAACCTCCTTAAGAACTGGGATCGTATTTTGCGCGATATAAGGATTCCAAGAAGCATAAGTCATCACCAAAGTTGGCTTCCCTTTGAAGTCTGCTAAAGTTGTAGACTTACCATCAGCCTTTACAAGTGGTGAAGCTGGTGCCTCAGTACCTTTCTTCAATCCATAAACTGCGTCAAAAGCACGTTGAAGATCGCTTTTAACCTCAGGATTTTTAATATTATCGTTAGCAAGTTTTACAATCGCATCCGTATTATCAGCAAAAGGATTAAGGTCAAATTTAGCGATAACAAAAGCTAACAAATAATCTTTTGTATCTTGAGAATAATCTTTTTTAGTATTCAAATATTTAGCAAAAATAGAAGACATCGACGCTGTATTCTTGTCACCTTGCGTTAATGCAAATTTTTGGAAATCATCTCCAATTTTGTTCAACAAGTAGTTACGGTACAACGGCAAAGTTTTAATCATTCTCTCGCTATCTGTCTCCATAGATTTTTGATAATCTTTAAAAGCACCAGAAACCTTGAAATTTGCTTGCTGGATAGCTTCACCATGGTTTAGTTCGTACTGACTAAGGAAAGTTAAGATATGCGTTTTAAGTTCGTCCTTCTTCAAAGTAACAACTTCCGAATCCGCTTTAGTCTTAGAAGCGGTATCATCAATATTCTTAGTTAGATCAGTATTAATTTTTTTAACTTGCTCTAAGAATGACTTTTCATCTTTAGAAATGATACTAGCATCCAATTTACCAAGATATTGCTCCATAAACGCTTGCGTCTCTTTTATGAAATCATTATTCGCCTTAGCATCACCAGTAACATTGAAAAGACCTGGGAAAGACATCGCATCACCAGAAACATTAAGTGTCTGTCCAGCTTTTAGATATACAAATGCCATTTGACCACCATAAGTCATCGCATACATTCCGTTTTTAGGCGCCTCAAACTCACCCTTAAAATTTCCCTTGCTATCAACACCCAAATTAATTAGTGGCAATGTTGCAACACCAGATGCATCTATAAATTCTACACGTTCTAATGGCGAACCATTTTTGATAACACCGTTAACTTTCACTTTCTTAGAACAAGAAACTGCCAACAATGCAATCATACATAAGAACAAAATTCTTTTCATAACTTGATTAAAATATTTGCTTGCAAAAATATGCTTATTTAAAGGAAAAAAAAATAAAAATGCTGATTTTCACAAACATTAACAACATTTACCACAAAAAACAAGACAGTAAGCAAAACAAAATTGAGTAATACAAAAACTACAAAACCAAGAATTAAATTTATTAGGAGCTTATTCCCGCTTTCACTACTCGCTTTTTTGCGCCAAACTATTTCCAATGGCATACAAAAAGAGCTTGAACATGCCGTTCAATCGGGGCTAGCTTTTTAATTATAGGCTTTTAGCTTGTAGCCAATAGCTACTTGCTATAAGCTATTAGCTGCTTCCTAATCCCTTGTACCTTTTGTTATCTTATATGTATAATATTGAATAAAGCTACCATTAAATATACAACCGTAGTATTTCTTTTTACAGATATGAGCAGGACGCTCTCAACAACAAAAGTTATTTTGTTTAGAATCGAACGAGCAAGACGCTCGCACGAGCGAATGATTTCAGTTTTTAACTTTTGTTTTTATTTTTTAATAAGAACTTAAAGAGTTGCGCTAATAGCTAATAGCTAATAGCTAATAGCTAATTGTTTATAGCAGCTACCTACCACCTTCTACCTAATACCTACATCCTATAGTTCTAAAACAAAAAAAGCTCATCAACAATGTTGATGAGCTTTTAAAAAAAACTGGCGGCGACCTACTCTCCCGAGTTAGCAGTACCATCGGCGCTAGAGGGCTTAACTTCTGTGTTCGGAATGGGAACAGGTGAGCCCCTCTGCTATAACCACCCTAAAGGCTGTATATTGCTTTCGGCTATTAGCTATAAGCTATTAGCCATTGGCTTTTTTTAATCGGTATTTTTAACATCACAAAGGCATAACCTTTATCGCACTCCCTTTATACTAAAGTGATTTTGTTTGTTTCTAGTTGAACGTTTAAACTTTCAACATTAAACTTTAAACCTACATTTAGGCTATAAATCTACGGGTAATTAGTACTACTCGGCTATGACATTACTGCCTTTACACCTGTAGC
>NZ_JASLDS010000078.1 GCF_030151385.1 Soonwooa sp. | reverse complement strand
ATTGGTTTGGCCGTTACAATACTACCATAACTTGCTGTGTTATCATTTTTGGTAATATCAGCAATATTTGTGGTATAAAACTCTACCCCATGATCTTTCTGAATAGCCGGTTTTACGGGAGTCTGTACAGATGGCGTTTGTGATTTGGAAGTAACATTACTGCTGTTATTTTTATTTACTGGTATGTTTTTTTTCTGAGGTGTAACATTTTTAGAAGAACCGCAGGAAAAAAGCACTGCACTTAATCCGATGAAATATAATGTATTACGCATCAATAGGTGTTTTAAAGGTTTTTATTTTGTCAAAAATACAAAAAATAAATGCAAAAAAGTTTTGGTAAATTCAAAAATCCGTTCTATATTTGCACTCGCAAACGCAGAACAAAAGATCATTAAAAAAAGGAGGGTTGCCGGAGTGGTTAACGGAGCAGTTTGCTAAACTGTCGACTCGCAAGGGTCGCAAGGGTTCGAATCCCTTACCCTCCGCAGAATAAAAAATATACGGGATGTAGCGTAGTCCGGTCATCGCGCCTGGTTTGGGACCAGGAGGTCGCAGGTTCGAATCCTGCCATCCCGACTTAAAAAAAGCTTTTTGGTTCAAAAAGCTTTTTTTTACCAAAAATGGGTGCGTAGCTCAGCTGGATAGAGCATCTGCCTTCTAAGCAGACGGTCACAGGTTCGAATCCTGTCGCGCTCACAAAAACTCACAACTTGTTTGTGAGTTTTTTTATTAAAGTTTCGTTGGCCTCGGGGCGTAGCGTAGTCCGGTCATCGCGCCTGGTTTGGGACCAGGAGGTCGCAGGTTCGAATCCTGCCGCCCCGACTAAAGCCACTTCAGTTTCGAAGTGGCTTTTTTGTTGCCTTTTTGGGAGAATTAATTTTTGTTCATTTTCCTGTAAAATTCAATTCAAAAAAAATCGAAAACTCATCTTCAAAAATTTTTCACTTCTTCAAAAAAATTTTAACTTTCCACTTTAATTTGATCGTATGACAGACTATAGAATAGAAAGTGATTTATTAGGAGAATTACAAGTCCCAGCACAAGCTTATTACGGTGTACAGACGCAAAGAGCTATCAATAATTTTAAGATTTCTGGACAGACTTTGTCGCAGTTTCCTGAGTTTATCAAAGCTTTAGGTTATGTGAAAAAAGGTGCCGCAAGAACCAATTACGAACTTGGTTTGTTGGATGAGGAGTTGTACAAGCACATTATGCAAGCTTGTGACGAGGTTATTGAAGGTAAATTTAACGATCAATTCCCGATCGATATGATCCAAGGTGGTGCTGGTACTTCGGTTAATATGAATGCTAACGAAGTTATTGCCAACCGTGTTTTGGAGATTATGGGCAAAGCGCGTGGCGACTATCAATTCTGTTCGCCTAACGATCACATCAATCTTTCGCAGTCAACCAACGATGCTTATCCAACAGCGATTAAAATCGCTTTGTATAACATGAACGCAATTTTGGTTAAGAAGTTGGAATTAGCAATTGCTGCTTTCCGAGCAAAAGGCGTAGAGTTTAACGATGTTATCAAAATGGGAAGAACCCAGCTTCAAGACGCTGTTCCGATGACTTTAGGACAAGAGTTTGAAGCTTTTGCTGCTAATCTAGAAGAAGATATTTCCAAACTAAATAACAACGCACTTCTTTTTGTTGAGATTAACATGGGAGCAACTGCGATTGGTACAGGGCTTAATGCGCCACCAATGTATGCAAAACGTTGTGCTCACAACCTAGCTGAAATGACAGGAATGCCAATGGTGAGTGCGCCTAATCTTGTCGAAGCAACACCTGATACCGGATCTTACGTTATCTATTCATCAGCGATGAAGCGTCTGGCTGTAAAGATGTCGAAAATCTGTAACGATCTTCGTTTGTTGGCTTCTGGACCTAGAGCAGGTTTCTTCGAAATTAATTTACCACCAATGCAGCCAGGATCATCTATTATGCCAGGTAAAGTTAATCCTGTTATTCCTGAGGTTGTTAATCAGGTTTGTTATAAAGTTATTGGTAATGATTTGACAGTAACCTTCGCAGCAGAAGCAGGACAATTACAGCTTAACGTCATGGAGCCAGTATTGTGTCACGCGATTATGGAAAGCAACAACTTTATGAGCAATGCTCTAGATACGCTTCGCGAGAAATGTATTGTTGGTATCACTGCTAATAAAGAAGTTTGCCTTAACATGGTTAAAAATAGTATTGGTATTGTTACAGCTCTAAATCCGTATATTGGCTACAAAAATTCAACGAAGATTGCTCAAGAAGCTTTAGAAACTGGTAAAAGTGTTTACGATTTGGTGTTAGAACATCAGATTTTAACACAAGAAAAACTAGATGCGATTCTTGATCCTGCCAATATGTTGACGCCACATAAATTAATTTAGATTTAAAATTCTTTTTAATATAAATAAATTTTGAAATTTCTTATCATTATTCCCGCACACAACGAGGAAGCTTGTATTTTGCAATGTTTGGAGTCGTTGGCTCAACAGAGTTTTCAGGATTTTCGTTGTGTTGTGGTTAATGATGGTTCAACAGATTCTACTCAAGAATTGGTCGAGAAATTTTTACTAAGCCATCCAAATTTTTGGATCAAAAATCTTCAGAAATCGGAGCATCAACCTGGTGCTAAAGTTGTTCAGACTTTCGAAAAAGGCTTGCAGTATGAAGATTTGTCCGATATCGATATTATTTGCAAATACGATGCAGATATTATTTTCCCCCAAGATTATCTTTTCAGAATTAATCAAGGTTTCGAGCAAAATTCCAAATTGGGAATGTTAAGCGGTTTAGTTCATATTCAAAATGAAAAAGGTGATTGGGTTTTCGAAAACTTGTCGTCAAAAGATCATGTCCGTGGTCCAATTAAAGCCTATCGTAAAGAATGTTTCGAAGCAATGAAGGGACTTCGCACAGTTTTGGGTTGGGATAATATCGATGTGATGTTGGCGCAAAAAGCAGGTTGGGAAATTGCAACAATTAAAGATTTGTGGGTGAAGCATCTTCGTCCAACAGCTTATAAATACAAAAAGCAAAAGGCTGAAAAGCTTGGCGAATATTTTTATAATATTGGACTAGATATGCCACTTGCTATTATTTCTTCTGCAAAATCTGCTATGAAATCAAAATCAGCGTCCGAGTTTTTTGCAAGTATGAAATCTTATCTTAGACAAAACTCAGAACGTGTTTTGACCAATGATGAGATGTTGTATATCCGTCAACTTCGTTGGCAAGCGATGTTCAAAAAGTATCTAAAATCAAATTAAGATGAAGAAGATTGCTTACATTGAGTTGGATACACACGCCGAAATTGCGAAGAATTTTTACGAACTTTTTCTTGATTCCAAAACTTTTGAAATAGATTATTATTTGTCCGAACGGGTTTTTAAAATATTTGATATTAAGTCAAATAATGTTAAACTTTCCGAACCGAGTATTATTCTTGAGCAGTTGTCTGGACAAAAATACGATTTGGTGATTATTGGTACTGTTCATCGCTATTTTAATATTTTTTTAGCAATAACTTCAAAATTCAATTCTGCAATTATTTGTCATAATCTTAATTTTATAAAAGCTTCAAAAACTCAATTATTAAAGTCTGTTTTCATAAAAGATTTTCGTTATCGAGTCAAACTTTTATTAAAAGAAAGTCTGTTGTCCGCGCCAGCTTTATTTCGAAAAGGTCAAAATCTTTTGGTTTTGGACAAAACATTTTCTAACGAAAGATTTCAATATTTAAGTCTATTTTTTAATCAATTTTTAAATGAAGAAAATAACGAGAAAATTTTAAGAATTGCCGTTCCAGGAGCGGCTTCGCAAAGTCGTCGAGATTATTTTCATGTTTTGGAGAGTTTAAAAAATCTCAAAAACCCTACTACCAAAGTAGAAGTTATTTTTCTAGGAAAAGCGAGTTATGAAATTCAACAAGCCATCAATAGTTTAAAACCAGAACTGGACTCGAAGATAGAGATTGTTAGTTTTAACGAAAAAGTATTACAAACGGATTTTGATGCTTGGATGCAAAAAGCAGATGTGCTTTGGTGTCCTATTCAAAAAGAAACTGAATTTTTGGGAGCGCAAGAACTTTATGGTGTTTCCAAAATGACAGGAAATATTGGTGATGCAATTAAATACGAAAAGCTTGCTGTTTTTCCAGCAAATTATCAAAGCAATTTTGATTTTATTTTTAAAGAAAAAGACGATGTTTGGTCGCAATTTGAAGATTTAAAACATCAGAATAGTAATCTATTCATAGATTTTTCAAAAGAGAAAATTCGAGATAAAGCAGAACAAGTTTTATTAAAAATGATAAAATAATTCTTTATTTCTCCATTCTCAAAATCAAAGTTTTTTGTCTAAGAATTGGCGAATCAGTCATTTAGTAATCCCGTAAAAATTCCCTAATTTTGTGGTCTGAAATTTTGGATACGACATGGATTATTTGAAAGGATTGAATGAGTTTCAATATGAGGCAGTTACAACATTAGAAGGCCCATTGATGGTTTTGGCTGGCGCAGGTTCTGGCAAGACTCGTGTGCTTACAATGCGGATTGCGCACCTTATTACCAATGGTGTGGATCCTTTCAATATATTGGCTTTAACTTTTACCAACAAAGCGGCGCGCGAGATGAAGGAGCGTATCGCAAAAGTTGTTGGCGAAAGTGATGCAAGGTCGCTTTGGATGGGAACTTTTCACTCGGTTTTCGCAAGATTATTACGTAGTGAAGCACATTATCTTGGCTTTCCGTCCAACTTTACAATTTACGATACACAAGACAGTCTTAATGTTCTAAAAAAGGTTTTAAAAGAGATGAATATCGATTCTGATGTTTATAAACCTAAAAAAGTTTTGGGACGAATTTCACAATACAAAAATAACCTGATTACAGTTAATGCATACTTCAATAATCCCGAAATAATCGAGGCTGACGAACGTGCTAATATGAAGTTGATGGGCGAAATTTATCGTAAGTATGTCGAAACTTGTTTCCGATCTGGCGCGATGGATTTTGATGATTTGTTGTTGAGAACCAACGAGTTGTTGACGAGGTTTCCAGAAGTTTTAGCAAAATATCAAGATCGTTTTCGTTATATTTTGGTTGATGAGTACCAAGATACCAATCATTCTCAGTATTTGATTGTCAAAGCATTGGCTTCGAAATTTGAGAATATTTGTGTTGTGGGAGATGATGCGCAATCGATTTATTCATTCCGTGGTGCGAATATTTATAACATTTTAAATTTCAAGAAAGATTATCCTGACGCGCACACCGTGTCTTTGGAGCAAAATTATCGTTCGACTCAAAATATCGTCAACGCTGCCAATGTTGTGATTTCTAAAAACTTACAACAGTTTAAGAAAAATGTTTTCAGTGAAAATGAAGAAGGCGAAAAGATTAAAATCTATCGAAGCCTTTCTGATGCTGATGAAGCAAATTTTGTGGCATCTAATATTTGGGAAATCCGAAATCGTGAGCAACGAAAGTTTGAAGAATTTGCGATTTTGTATCGTACCAACTCGCAGACGCGTGCCTTTGAAGATGCTTTGAGAAAGCGAAATATTCCGTATCGTGTGTATGGAGGATTGTCGTTCTATCAACGTAAAGAGGTTAAAGATTTAATTGGTTATTTGCGTTTGTTGGTTAACGAAAATGATAGTGAAGCTTTGTTGCGCGTTATCAATTATCCTGCAAGAGGTATTGGCGAAACGACGCAGAATAAATTAATTGTTTTTGCTGATCAAAATAATATTTCGATTGCGGAATTGCTGAGTAATTTAGGTTTTTATGCGCCAAGATTAGGACTTAATAATGGTGTTCTAAATAAATTGGGAGAGTTCTGGTCCATGATTAAAGCTTTCCAAGTGATGTTAAAACAAGATAATGTTTATAATGTCGCGATGGAAGTTTCGAAACGAAGTGGATTAATTAAGCTTCTAAAAGACGACCAAACGCCAGAAGGAATTTCGAGAGTTGAAAACGTTCAGGAATTGTTAAACTCGATGCAAGGTTTCTTGGAAGAGCAACAACAATTGGAAGATGGCGACGCCAGCTTGTCTAACTTCCTAGAAAACATTGCGCTTTCATCGGATACGCAACGAAATGATGAGGAAGAAGATATGGTGTCGTTGATGACGATTCACCTTTCCAAAGGTTTAGAGTTTCCAGTGGTGCATTTGGTTGGTTTGGAAGAAAATCTTTTCCCAAGCTTTATGAGTAGTTCTTCTCGTGAAGAATTGGAGGAGGAGCGACGTCTTTTTTATGTGGCGTTGACAAGAGCCGAAAAGCAAGCTTTTTTCACTTATGCAGTTTCGCGTTTCCAATGGGGAAAAATTACGGATGCTGAGCCGTCTCGTTTCTTAAGCGAAATCGATTCTGATTACTTAGAATTTATTAATCCAGCTTTAGAACGTCGCACGATTAACCGTTCTGGACTTAGTTCTTCAATTTTTGATGAAGCACCATCTGCCGAAACGCCGTTCTTTAAAAAGAAAGAAGCGAAACGTACGATAAATGCCGCGCCAAAAGAAGATGCTGTTCCAAAGAATCTAAAACCAGTTGCAACTGCCAGAATTATCAATCCATCGGGGCAATCCTCGCAGGACATCGAGGTTGGTGATCATGTAAGACATGATAGATTTGGTGTTGGAGAAGTGGTTTTCTTGGATGGAACTGACCCGAATAATATTAAAGCGAAAGTTCATTTTGCTAACGAAGGCGAGAAAAATTTAATTTTAAAATTCGCAAAACTTACGAAGATTTAATTCCTATATTGCAGTATGATTAAAGCTAAAAATATTCATAAATTTTATGGAAGTTTAGAGGTGCTTCGCGGTGTTGATATCCATATCAAACATGGTGAAGTGGTATCGATTGTTGGAGAATCTGGTGCGGGGAAATCAACATTGTTGCAGATTTTGGGTACTTTGGACACGCCGACAACACCTAACAAATTTGAAACTTCAATTAATTTGGATGGACAATCTTTCTTAAATATGAAAGATAAAGAATTGTCAAAATTCCGAAATCAAAATATTGGATTTGTGTTTCAGTTTCATCAATTGCTTCCAGAATTTACAGCTTTAGAAAATGTTTTGATTCCTGCGAGAATTGCTAATAAAAACTTGAAAGAAGCTACAGACAAAGCGATTTCTATTTTTGAAGATCTTAACATCGAAAGTAGAATGCATCACAAACCAGGGCAATTGTCAGGTGGAGAAGCGCAAAGAGTTGCTGTTGCAAGAGCTTTAATTAATTCGCCAAAGATTATCTATGCGGATGAGCCGACAGGTAATTTGGATTCCAAAAATGCAGATGACTTACATCAACTGTTTTTTGATTTAAGAGACAAATATAACCAGACCTTTGTCATTGTAACGCACAATCCAGTTTTGGCAGAAAGTACTGACCGCAAGTTGGTAATGAAGGATGGTTTAATCGTTTAAAAATAAAAAAAATGCGCTCATTTTGTAGTTTTTTGATGCTTCTCGTTTTGTTGTCTTGTTCGGACTCGAGTAAGGGACAAAGCAATGTGGATGCGTCACTAAATAAAAATGTAAGTGCTCTAAAGACTTTCCTCAAAGATTCAAATTACAATCAAGATTTAGCTTTTTTTATTGATTTCTCAAAAGCCTCAGGCAAATATCGTTTTTTCGTTTACGACCTTAAAAATGATAAAATCCTTAATAAAGGATTGGTTGCGCATGGTTATGGATCAGAAAAAGGAAAGACAAAATCATCTCTTAAGTTTAGCAATACTGATGGTTCTTATTGTTCGTCTTTGGGCAAATATGCAATCGGCGCCAGTTACGTGGGCGATTTTGGAAAGTCTTATAAATTGAATGGTCTAGATACTTCGAATAGCAATGCTTTTGCAAGAGCTATTGTTTTGCATCGTTTAAAATGTGTGCCCGATAAAGAGCAAGATGATCCAATTTGTCTTAGTTTGGGATGTCCGATGTTGTCTGAAAATTTTTTTAAATTAGTAGAAAAATACATCGATAATTCTAAGAAGAAAATTATTCTTTTGGCGTATCAATAAATTCTAAATTTAAAATGAGCATCAAATTCTTAGCAGAAGATGACCGTCCACGCGAAAAGTTTTTGTTAAAAGGCAAAAATGCGTTGTCGGACTCGGAGTTGCTTTCCATCATTATGGGAAGTGGCAATCGTGAGGAATCTGCTGTGGAATTAGCACGACGGATTTTGGAGTCGGTTGATAACAATTGGCATCAATTGAGTCTCTTATCAGTTCAGGATTTGATGAAGTTTAAAGGTGTTGGCGAAGCAAAAGCTATTTCCATTGCAACAGTTTTAGAAATTGGAAACAGAAAAGCTTTACAAGAAGTTCCTGATAAAATCCAAATTGGCTCTAGTAACGATGCTTACAAAGTTTTGAAAGTTTTTCTTTCGGAATTAAGACATGAAGAATTTTGGGTTTTGTTTTTAAATCAAAGTAATAAAGTTATTCATAAAGCTTGCTTGTCACAAGGTGGCATTGCACAAGCCGTTGTCGATGTTCGATTGTTGTTTCGTTCTGCCTTAGAACATGTTGCAACCAGTCTTATCGTAGCTCACAATCATCCATCAGGAAGTCTAAAACCTAGTGCCGAGGATATTAAAATAACCAAAGAAATAAAAGAAGCAGGCAAATTATTGAAAATAGAACTGCTAGATCATTTGATTCTTTCGCAAAAATCCTATTTCAGTTTTGCGGACGAAAATATGCTGTAGATATGATTAGAAAAGTTAAGTATCAAGATATTGATTTTATAAAATATGAGAAATGTTTAGATAATGCTGTCCAAAATTCGGATTACGCCCGAAAAGAATTTTTGGATGTCGTGACGGATCAGCATTGGGAACTTCTTGTGTTTGAAGATTATGAAGCTGTGATGCCAATTTCCTATGTTATGAAATTGGGTTTTAAAATTGTTTTAATGCCTAAGCTTTGTCAACAATTAGGTATTTTTTCTACTGAAAATTCCACAGAACTTAATGATTCGTTTCTAAAATATTTTCAGAAAAATTATAAAATTATTTTTTACGCATTTAATAAAAATAATCAATTTTCTGAGCAATTGCCGCAAAAAACATCATTTGAACTTTCTAAAAATGATTACGACACAGTTAAGAAAAACTACAGCGTGCATCGTCGACGTAATGTGAGAATAATAGGTGATTTGGTTGGTACATTAGATTTTGATTCAAGCTTTAAAGGTGATGAGAGAGCTTTCTTCTGCGCAAATGCAAAAGGAACAATGAAAGATGATGACCTTGATTGCTTTTTTGATTTAATGGAAAATTTAGCAAAAAAAAATCTTGGTCAGAAACTTGTTATGCGTTGGAAAAACGAAATTCAATCACTGGTTTTCCTATACCAAACTAAAGAAAATTCCTATTTAAGTTTATTTGTTAACGATAGTAATCTTAGCAATAAAAACTTGCCGTCAATAATGATTGATCATTGTTTACAAGAATACATTGCTGATAGAAACTTCGATTTCATGGGAAGCGAGGTCAAAAATGTGGCAGATTTTAATGCAAGATTTGGCGCAGATTCTTATAAGTATTCAATTATTTTGCAAAGCAAATTAAGTTTATTGAAAAATTTACTAAAAACTAGCTTTTAATTATTAATTTTGCAACCTCGTTAAAAATAAGAATGTTCAACTCAGATTATTTTCCGTATGCTATTGCGATATTGATTGCTGTGCCATTTTTGGTATTTGCAAAACAGTTCGTATATGGTTTTCTAGATCTTAAGAAAAAGGAATTGCAGTTGCTTTCTGGGAAATCGAACAATGCTGTCAAATTACAAGCTTACGAAAGGATGACGCTTTTCTTAGAACGTCTAAAACCATCAAATCTTGTCATGAAATTTGATAAGAACTTGGCTGTGCATGAGTTTTTATTTTTGACCGAAAAAAGCATTAATGAAGAATTTGACTATAATTCGTCACAGCAATTATATGTCAACCAAACTTCATGGAATAATATTGTAACATCAAAAAACAATGTTATCCAATTGCTTCACAAGACTTACGAAAACCTAAGTGAGACTTCTCAACTAGAAGATTTTAAAACCGTATTCCTAATGAACTATGTCAACGGCGAAGATTTTATCGGCGATAGTATCGATGGTTTACGAAATGATGTTAATAAATTAATATAAAACTAAATAGTTTACTAAAATTATGATTCCAAATTTTAAATCGCATCCTTGGCACGGGATTTCTGCAGGACCGGATGCACCTAATGTGGTAACGGTTTTTGTGGAAATTGTACCCTCTGACACGATTAAATACGAAGTAGATAAAGAAACAGGTTTCCTTAAAGTTGACCGTCCTCAAAAATTCTCTAACATTATCCCTGCGGTTTACGGTTTTGTACCAAGAACTTATTGTGATGAAGAAGTTAAGAGATTGGCAGTAGAAAGAGGTTCTACAGATGTTACTGAAGGTGACCACGATCCATTGGATATTTTGGTGTTGAGTTCTCACAATATCCATTCTGGTGGACTTTTGATGGATGCTATTCCAATCGGTGGTTTCAAAATGATTGACAAAGGTGAAGCTGATGACAAGATTATTTCGGTATTGGTTGACGACCAAGTTTATGGTCATATTCGTGATATCTCTGAACTTCCAAAGGCAGAGGTTTCTAGATTGCAACACTACTTTTTGACGTACAAAAACTTACCTTTCGAACCTGCAAATTGTAGAATTGATGAAATCTACGGAGCAGAGCACGCTAAAGAAGTTATTGTAGCTTCTCAAAAAGATTATGCTAAAAATTACGGCGGATAATTTTTAAATAAATTTCGATATTTACAAAAGAACAGGCGTTTTCGTCTGTTCTTTTTATTTTATTAGAATTATTGTTTTTGTTTTAGTAATTGATATTTTTTATATATTTATCAAACCAATCACATTTTTAATATAAAAACAATAAACTATGGATTTATTTTATTTAGTTCCGTTATTTGGAGTCGTAGCCTTATTGTATACTTTTATCCAAAGTAGTTGGGTGAGTAAACAACCTGCAGGCAACGAGAGAATGAAAGAAATTAGCGGTTATATCGCTGATGGTGCCATGGCATTTTTATCTGCAGAATACAAAGTCTTGACGTACTTTGTTATTATTGTAGCATTATTGCTCGGTTTTATGGGATTTTCAAATCCTACTTCGCATTGGTCAATTGGTTTAGCATTTGTTTTTGGAGCGGTCTTTAGCGCATTAGCTGGATTTATTGGGATGAAAATCGCAACCAAAGCTAATGTCCGAACTGCTGAAGCTGCCCAAACAAGCCTTTCGAAAGCGCTTAAAGTTTCTTTTACAGGTGGTTCTGTCATGGGAATGGGCGTTGCAGGATTGGCAGTTTTGGGATTAGGTTCTTTATTTCTTGTTGTTAAACATCTTTTTGCGCCAGATGCACTGGTTAGTTCTCACGAAATGGAACGCGCCATCGAAGTCCTTACTGGTTTTTCATTAGGTGCGGAGTCAATTGCGTTATTTGCTCGTGTTGGTGGCGGTATCTATACTAAAGCTGCCGATGTTGGCGCGGATTTGGTCGGGAAAGTTGAAGCCGGAATTCCAGAAGATGATCCTCGAAATCCAGCAACTATTGCCGATAATGTTGGTGATAATGTTGGTGATGTTGCGGGGATGGGAGCGGATTTGTTTGGTTCTTATGTGGCAACCGTATTGGCGACAATGGTTTTGGGTAGAGAGACTTTATCTGTGGATCAATTTGGCGGTTTTGCACCTATTCTTTTACCAATGCTTATAGCTGGTACAGGAATTATATTTTCAATAATCGGAACTTTCTTTGTTAAAATAAGTGATGCTTCTGGGATTAGTGCTTCCAAAGTTCAGAATGCGCTTAATCTCGGAAACTGGGGAAGTATCGTTATAACTGCTATTGCTTGCTATTTTTTAGTTCAATATATTTTACCTGAAAAAATGACTTTGCGCGGCTTAGAATTCACTCGAAATGGTGTTTTTGGAGCCATCATAGTCGGCTTAGTTGTTGGTACTTTGATGAGTATTATTACCGAATATTATACGGCGATGGGCAAGCGTCCTGTTAAAAGTATTGTTCGACAATCGAGTACAGGACATGCAACCAATATTATTGGTGGAATTTCTGTCGGAATGGAATCGACTATGCTGCCAATTTTGGTGTTAGCAGGTGGTATTTATGGATCGTTTTTATGTGCTGGACTTTATGGCGTTGCCATTGCTGCTGCTGGAATGATGGCAACAACGGCGATGCAATTGGCAATTGATGCTTTTGGACCAATTGCAGATAACGCCGGAGGAATTGCAGAAATGAGCGAACTACCAAGCGAAGTTCGTGAGAAAACGGACATTCTGGATGCTGTTGGTAATACAACAGCTGCGACAGGTAAAGGCTTTGCGATTGCATCGGCAGCGCTTACTGCCTTGGCATTGTTTGCTGCTTTTGTTGGGATTGCGGGCATTGACGGTATTGATATTTATCGTGCCGATGTTTTGGCTGGATTATTTGTTGGAGCGATGATTCCGTTTATATTTTCGTCTTTGGCAATTACTGCTGTTGGTAAAGCGGCGATGGCAATGGTCGAGGAAGTTCGACGACAATTCCGTGAAATTCCAGGTATTCTTGAAGGCAAAGCGAAACCAGAATACGAAAAATGCGTAGCCATTTCGACTGATGCTTCAATCAAAAAAATGATGCCGCCAGGTGCGATTGCGATTTTATCACCTTTGATTATTGGTTTCGCTTTTGGTCCTGAAGTTTTGGGCGGATTTTTGGCAGGTGCAACCGTGAGTGGCGTTCTTTTGGGAATGTTCCAAAATAATGCTGGTGGCGCTTGGGATAACGCGAAAAAATCTTTTGAAAAAGGTGTCGAAGTTAATGGTCAAACCTATTACAAAGGTTCAGAATTACATAAAGCCTCGGTGACGGGCGACACTGTTGGGGATCCTTTTAAAGATACTTCTGGACCATCGATGAATATTTTGATTAAGTTAATGTCAATCGTTTCTTTGGTGATTGCGCCAACTTTAGCCAATATGTTTAAAGATAAAATTATTGACGAACGTTTACAAAAAATTGAAAGTCTTAATTCTAAAATGATGACAGGCTCCCATGAAGATATTAAGATTATCGAAGAAGAGCCAATTGTGGTTGGAGCGGTTAATGCAGATGGCGATTTTGTTTATGAACTAGGAGATTTGGAAAAAGTTAAATTAATTTCTGGCGGCGAAATTAACTTAGGAAAGAACAGCCAACTTTATAATTTGTACAATAAAGTAAAAAACAATGACGCCGGTTTATTAGACAAAAATAAATGGTTTACAATTGAAAACTTGTACTTCGAGTCAGGAAAAAGTAACCTAAAAGCTTCTTCGGAATCTCAACTAAATAATCTGGTTTTGATTATGAAAGATTTTCCAAGTCTGAAAGTAAAACTCGGTGGTTATACCGACAATACAGGCGATGTTGATGGGAATAAAAATTTATCTCTGGAAAGAGCGAATATGGCAAAACAAAAAATGGTCGAATCTGGAATTGAAGGAGATAGAATAGAAACGGCAGGCTATGGACAAGAGTTTCCGATTTGTGCCAGCAATGACACACCAGATTGTAAAGCCAAAAATAGAAGGATTGATGTTCGCGTGACATCTTTGTAATACATTGTTTTAGCAGAAAAGTCGACGAAAGTCGGCTTTTTTATTTGTTTTAAAAATCGGATAAAGATTTTAAAATTCAAATATATTCCCTATTTTTGAGCAATGGAAAATTTCGTTGTTTCTGCTAGAAAATACCGTCCTCAGGAGTTTGACACTGTTGTTGGTCAATCACACATTACAGATACTTTGGAGCATGCGATTGATGAAAATCAATTGGCGCAAGCATTGTTGTTTTGTGGACCTCGTGGTGTTGGTAAAACGACTTGTGCGAGAATTCTGGCAAGAAAAATTAACGAAAAATCTGGAGCTAGTGATGTTGATGGTTTTGCTTTAAACATCTACGAACTCGATGCGGCATCTAATAACTCGGTTGATGATATTAGAGAATTAACTGACCAAGTGCGATTTGCGCCACAAGTTGGAAAATTCAAAGTGTATATTATTGATGAGGTGCACATGTTGTCAACGGCAGCTTTCAATGCTTTTCTTAAAACTTTGGAAGAACCACCTGCACACGCGATTTTCATTTTAGCAACAACGGAAAAACACAAGATTATTCCAACAATTTTGTCGCGATGCCAGATTTATGATTTCAAAAGAATCACTATTGAAGACATCCAAGATCATCTTAGAAAAATCGCTGATAAGGAAGGCGTAACTTACGAAGACGATGCGCTTTATATGGTTGCTCAAAAAGCTGATGGCGCTTTGCGTGATGCCTTGTCGATTTTTGATAGATTGTCAACTTTTTCTCAAAAGAATATCACTTTAGAAAAGGCGGCGGAAGTTCTTAATATCCTTGATTACGACCAATATCTTAACATCGTTGATTTAGCAAAAGAAAATAAAATTCCAGATGTATTAATCGCTTTTGATACGATTGTTAAAAAAGGGTTCGATCCACATGTTTTCATTGCTGGATTGGGAAGTCATTTCCGTGATTTGATGATGGCGCAAAATCCTCAAACTTTAGCATTAATCGAAGTCGGAGAGAAGACCAAACAAAAATTCTTTGAGCAAAGTCAAAAATGGACAGCGCAACAATTAATTGACGCAATCGAAATTTGCAACTTTGCGGACATCAATTATAAAAATTCTAAGAATCCACGTTTGACGGTCGAGATTGCTTTGATGCAACTTTCTAGTCTTACTGCTGGCTTGGAAGCTAAAAAAAAAAGTTCTTAATATTAGCGCCACTTCTTCAAGCTAATCTTAAAACACCAACAACTTCTACACTTGCTAGTCCTCAGAATACACCACAAACTGAGGTTAAAAAATCTGCGCCAACTTTTCCCGAAGAACGTTCAAAAGTTGAAAAAGCTTCAAAACCCTTACAGCAAGCAAAAGCTTCGGAGTTTAGTATTAATGCTTTTATGAACAAAAAAGAAGAGTCGGAAGAGCTCTTTGTTCCTGCGGAAGAAGATTTGCCAAAAGAGCATTTTTCGCAGGCGGATGTGGAAAGAGAGTGGAAAGCCTTTCTTCTTAAATTGTCAAAATTAGATTCTGTAGCTTACAATGCAATCAATAATTTTAGATTAACTAAAACTCACGAAGACCAAATTGAAGTTTTGTATTCGTCATCAACTGCGAAAGCAGAATTCGATAAGGTTGCGGGAGAATTTGTGAATCATTTTAAGCATAAAGTGAAGAATTACAGCATTAAACTTCACTTTAAAGAAGATAAAACGATTGTCCAAGAAGTGATGACGAAAAAGAAGTTGTTCGAAAAATTCGCGGAAATTAATCCTGTTCTTAAAGACCTTAACGATTTGATGCGTTTTGATTTGACTTAAATTTTTTCATTGTGAAAATAAAAGTTCCGTAGGAACTAACTGCTAATAGGAATCTTGGACATGCGGGAAGAGAGCTCCGTAGGAGCGACCTGATAGTTTTTTCTTTTAAAATTTCATTTTTTCGAGTCTGTTCTTAATGATTTAATGCGCTTTGATTTGACTTAAATTTTACGATGTTAAAATAAAAGTTCCGTTGGGACTAACTGTTAATAGAAATTTCGAAGAGATGGAAAGAGAGCTCCGTAGGAGCGACCTGATAGTTTTTCGATTTAAAATTTCATTTTTGAGTTTGTTCGTAAGGAGTTGATGCATTTTGCTTTGACTTAAATTTTACGCTGTTAATATAAAAGTTCCGTAGGAACTAACTGTTAATAGGAATTTCGAAGATATGAGAAGAGAGCTCCGTAGGAGCGACCTGATAATCCTCACTTTACTTATTTTGGCGAAAATAGTTTTATGTAAAATTAAATCGATAAAAGCCTTTTTTTTTTGAATTTCTTCTCCTAAAGCGCTATATCGCTAGATTTTGCACTAAAAAAATAATGGTGTTTTCCATTCAAAAATTGCTTGTGCTTTTTAGATGTTTTAAAAAAAAATGAAAAAAAACACTTTGTTTTTATCATAATGTTATAACTTTGCCAAAGATTTCTACATAAACTATGTAGAAAAATTTAATCAAAATTAGCTAAAAGCCTTTATTAAAAAGGATTTATCAATGGAATCAAACAAATTTCCATATTCATTTACTTTAGAATCTGCCTTTACTTTTGGTGGATTGTTTAGCTATTTTGGTGCTTATTATAGAAATTTTAAAAGTTATTACCGATATTATTGGTTTAGCTAATTAAATTTCTTTCTCAAAAAATATTGCGTTTTTTTTCGCATTTCTGTAATCTATTAAGATTTTTTTTAAACGGCATTTTTTTGGTAAAGAATTATAAATCCTCATTTATAACAGATTAACTTTTGTATTAACTCAGCAAATATTTAGATAAAATGAACTTAAACGAACTAGAAAATAATTGGATAAAAGGTTTTGAAAAACCTGTCATTATTGCGGGACCTTGCTCAGCAGAGAGTGAGAGGCAAATGTTGGAAACAGCGAAAAGACTTAAAGAAAGTGATGCGGATGTTTCTGTGTTCCGTGCTGGAATTTGGAAACCTCGTACTAAACCAAATGGCTTCGAGGGTGTTGGCGTTATTGGACTTAACTGGCTAAAAAAAGTGAAGGAAGAATACGGTTTCAAAACGGCGACGGAAGTGGCAAATGCACATCACGTTTTTGCAGCTTTGGAAGCAGATGTCGATGTATTGTGGATTGGCGCGCGTTCGACAGTTAATCCTTTTACAGTTCAGGAAATTGCACAAGCACTTCGTGGTATTGATAAACCAGTTTTGGTTAAAAATCCAGTGAATCCAGATTTAGCTTTATGGATTGGCGCATTGGAAAGACTTTTAGGTCAAGATGTTAAAAATCTTGGTGTTATTCACCGCGGATTTTCGACTTACCAAAAAACCAAATACCGTAATATCCCAAACTGGCAGATTGCTTTAGATTTCAAGCACCAATTCCCGAATATTCCTATGTTTATCGACCCATCGCATATTTGTGGGAATAGAACTGGATTGGCAGGCGTTACACAAGAAGCTTTCAATGTTGGTTACGAAGGAGCTATTATCGAAAGTCACTGTAATCCTGATGAAGCGTGGAGTGATGCGTCACAACAGATCACACCAGAAGTTTTGGCGGATATGATTAACAGTATCCAGATTCGTAAATCTGATATTTCTGGTTACGAAGACGAAATGGGAAAACATAGAACCTTGATTAGTGATTTGGATTTCCAATTGATTGAGTTGTTGTCGCAACGTATGAAGATTTCTGAGAAAATCGGAACTTTGAAAAAAGAAAATAACATCGCGATTTTCCAGCCAGAACGTTGGAGAATTATTGCAGATTATGCCACTCAAAAAGCTAATGAATCTGGGATGAGTCCAGAGTTTATTGAAAAAGTTTTCAAAGCGATACATGAAGAATCGATTGAGGTTCAGAATAAAATTATGATTAATAAATAAGCGTTTTTGACGTCAATTTTTAAACTTCACTTCTATGATGTTGATTTTGCGAGAGCGATTAGAAATCCTTAGCTTTGTCAACGTTCTAAAAGTGAAGTTTTTTATTTAAAATTAATGCAAGGAATCGTCATTAAATCCACAGGAAGTTGGTATCAGGTTTTGGAGGAATCTGAGAAAAAAATCTACGAAGCACGTATCAGAGGAAAATTCAAGCTGATAAAAACCAGATTGACAAATCCTTTGGCAGTGGGCGATTCGGTGGAGTTTACTTTGGAGCAAGACGACATTGCATGGATTACCAAAATCTTTCCTCGTAAGAATTATATTATTCGAAAGTCGGTTAATCTTTCTAAAGAAGCGCATATTATTGCTTCTAATATGGATTTGGCTTGTATTATTTTTACACTAAAACATCCTGAGACTTCTTTGGGCTTTCTTGATCGCTTTTTGGCGTGTTGTGAATCCTATGATATAAAACCATTAATTTTATTTAATAAAGTCGATGTTCTGTCTGATGAAGAATTGGAAATATTAAACGAGATGCAAGCAATCTATGCTGAAATCGGTTATGATAGTCTCGAAATTTCTTCTTACGCGCATCTGAATCTTGAAGTTTTAAAAGATTTTATTAAAGATAAAACGTCTTTGTTTTTCGGTCATTCAGGAAGTGGAAAGTCAACCTTGGTAAATGCCTTACAACCCGACCTTAACATTAAAACGGGCGAAATATCGGATGTCCATCTTAAAGGAAAACATACGACAACATTTGCACAAATGCACTTTTGGAATTTTGGAGGAAGTGTAATCGATACGCCGGGCGTTAGAGAGTTTGCGCTAATCGATGTTGAAAAAGAAGAAATTCAGCATTATTTTCCAGAGATTTTCAGAATGTCACAGAACTGTAAATTCCATAATTGTCTTCATATTAATGAACCTAAATGTGCTGTTCTAGATGCTGTCGAAAATGGTGTAATTGAAGGCAGTCGCTACGTCAATTATCTGAAATTGATGGAAGAAGCGGAAGAACAACAAGCAAAATAATTTTTTTTAATGTAAGGTCATGTTAGATTTTGCATCAAGTAGCTTTAGCGATAAGAAAATTCACTTGTTTTCGATACAGTTTTCTTCGAAAACCACTCAAACTGATGTTCATTTTCTTATCTCAAGCTCAGATAAATGTTTTCTCTGTTGATAAAAGATTGAAAAAGCCTTTCAGGGTTCAAAAACCTGAAAGGCTTTTTTTGTTTTGAAATGTGACGTAACAAAACCAGCAGATTTTCGCGCCCCAGATGGAACGGCATGTTGGAGCTCGCGCCGTAGGCGTGGGCAAAAGTGATGGAACGGCGCAGCGACTAGTGACAGCTGGAAAAGAGGCGCCCAAAGAATATGTAAGATTGTTGGTGTTTTTGGGCTTGGTATTATAAAATAAAAAACCCAGCCGAAGCTGGGTAAAAACTAATAACCATGAAAACTCAAATTAAACATGAGAATCGAAATAATAGTAGCAAACAGTGTGCCAAAAATTATCGTCATCTCTTATTGAGAAATTCAGTAACAAATATATATAAAAAATTGTAAATTTGCATAGTATATAATTAAAAAATCAATGTCAGGAAAAATTACATTCACCATGATTAAGCCAGATGCAGTTGCTGATGGACATATTGGTGCTATTTTAGGGAAAATTGCAGATGCAGGATTCAAGTTCAAAGCTTTAAAACTTACTCAGCTTACAGTTGCTGATGCTAAGAAATTCTACGAAGTACACTCTGAGAGACCTTTCTTTGGAGAGTTGGTAGAGTTTATGTCTTCTGGACCAATCGTTGCTGCGGTTTTGGAAAAAGATAATGCTGTGGAAGATTTCAGAACATTAATCGGTGCTACTAACCCTGCGGATGCTGCGGAAGGTACTATCAGAAAGATGTTTGCAAGAAGCGTTGGAGAAAATGCTGTACACGGATCAGACTCTGACGAGAATGCTTTGATCGAAGCGCAATTCCATTTTTCTGGAAGAGAAATTTTCTAAGAAATTTTTTTACGAAAAATAAAAGCGACATCCAAAAGGTGTCGCTTTTTATTGTTTAGAACTTTAATAAGAAATTAGAGTTTTAAAAGTTCGATTGTTTTTGCTGGATTTTCGGAAGCGAAAACAGCGTTGCCTGCAACCAAAACATCTGCACCTGCATCAAATAATTTTGAAGCATTGTCCAGATTAACGCCACCATCAACTTGGATTAATGCCGTTGAGTTGTTGTCCAAAATCATGTCTTTGGTTTCTTTCACTTTTTTGTAAGTGTTCTCAATGAATTTTTGTCCTCCAAAGCCGGGGTTTACACTCATTAACAAGACCAAATCAACGTCCTTGATAATGTCTTCCAACAAAATAACGGGCGTTGCTGGATTAAGAACAACACCTGCTTTTGCGCCGCGGTCTTGGATTTGGTTAATCACACGATGAAGATGCGTACAAGCTTCCAAATGCACAGAAACCAAGTCTGCACCCATATTGATGAACTCGTCCACATATTTTTCTGGTTCAACAATCATTAAATGTACATCTACGAACTTTTTAGCGTGTTCTTGTACGGTTTTCATGACAGGGAAACCAAAGGAAATGTTTGGTACAAAGCGACCATCCATCACGTCAACGTGTAACCAATCTGCTTGACTTTCGTTAAGCATTTCGATGTCGCGTTGGAGATTTCCAAAATCTGCTGATAATAGCGATGGTGCGATTAATTTATTTTTCATTTTTACAAATTAGATTTACTTTTTATTTTTTAGATTTTATTTAATGGTATTTTAGATTCATGTCTGGCTTTATCTTTAGAAGACTTTCGTAGATTAATTTAATCACGTTGCTCACATCTTCTTTCGAAACCATTTCTACTGTCGTATGCATATAACGCAAAGGCAAAGAAATCAGTGCACTTGGTACGCCGCCATTAGAATGTGCAAACGCATCAGTGTCCGTTCCTGTTGCTCTGCTTGCTGCTGCGCGTTGGTAAGGGATTTTTTTATTTTTTGCGGTGTCTACTATAAGTTCTCTAATCGTGTGATGTACGCTTGGTGCAAAGAAAACGACTGGTCCATTACCACATTTTTGATCACCCTCCTTTTTCTTATCAATCATCGGTGTCGTCGTGTCATGCGTAACATCTGTAACGATGGCGATATTTGGTTTGATGGTATCGGCGATCATTTGTGCACCATAAAGACCAACTTCTTCCTGCACGGAATTGGTAATGTAAAGTCCAAAAGGAAGTTTCTTTTTATTCTCTTTTAAAAGACGAGCAACTTCAGCAATCATAAAACCACCGATTCTGTTATCCAAAGCACGACAAACAAAATAACGGTCGTTTAACTCAAAAAACTCATCTGGATAAGTAATCATACAACCGACGTAGATTCCTAAGTCATCAACTTCTTGCTTGGTTGTCGCACCACAATCGATAAAGATGTTTTCAATTTTTGGTGTTGGTTCGTTTTGGTTGCTTCTGGTGTGGATTGCAGGCCAACCGAAAACACCTTTCACCACACCTTTTTCGCCGTGGATATTCACCACTTTCGAAGGTGCGATGGTTTGGTCGGATCCACCATTTCTGATGACGTAGATTAATCCATCATCTGTAATATAATTAACATACCAACTGATTTCGTCGGCATGCGCTTCAATAACTACTTTGAACTCTGCTTCGGGATTTATGATGCCATACGCTGTTCCGTAATGATCGAATTCTACCTTATCTACATAGTTTTTGATATAGTCTGTCCAAATTTTTTGTCCAGCATGTTCGTAGCCAGTAGGAGAGGCTATGTTAAGGTATTCTTGTAAAAATTTTAATGATTTTTTTTCAAATTTCATAATAGGAATGATTTTTGATAGTTGACAAACTCCAATTGTGAGGTAAAAGTAATGAAATTTTATAAGTTATTTTTAGTTTTAAGCATCTTTGTAGGCTCGTTCGCAATGGCACAAAATGACTCTGATCTCGACCAAGTCCCTAAAGCCTTAAGTGAAATGCCAAAAGATAAACTAAAAAAAGATGAGTTTGGGAATTGGTATTATTATGATGAAGTGCAGAAAGCCAAAGTCTATGATATCAATGGTGAACAAGTGATTGTGATGGATGAATTGCTATTAAGAGCAAATCCAAAATTTAATAACCAGCTAGATCGTAATTTTTATTTTTTTCTAAATAAAAAACTAAATCGTGTCTATCCACTTTTTCTGCATGCGCTAGAGCAATACAGAGGTTTGGAAAACGAAACGGCTACGATGGACGAAGATGCTCGTAGAAAGTATATCAAAAAACGTCAAGAAGAATTGGCGAACGAATATGAAAAACAGTTGCGGGATTTGACAACCACCGAAGGTCAGGTTTTTGCAAAATTAATGAACCGTGCAACTGGCAAAACGGTATACGAGATTATCCGTGAATTGCGTGGTGGTTGGAGTGCTTTCTGGTGGAATGTAAAGGGAAATATGGCTGATGTTAGTCTTAAAACACCTTATGATCCACATAAGTTTCGTGAAGATAATTTTATTGAAAGCTTGTTGATAAGCAATTGGAATTATGGTTATCTAAAACCATATCCTGGTTATCAGGATTTCAATCCAGAGAAATAAAATAGTTATTAGTTAGTTATAGATGCTGTTGTTTTAATTTTTCAAAAACAATATTGTCGATTGGTAGTGGAAATGGGTTTTCTTGGTTTAAGGGAACCCATTCTACTGTTTCTATACAAGGGTCAATAATAAGCATGTCTTCTTCATTAAGGATTTCGCAGATGTAATAAATTGTCATCAATTGTTCGTTATCGCGAAATCTAGAAACTAGAAAATCTTCTTGCGTGTAAAAATGCTTAATCACTTTGATGTCAACATTAAGCTCTTCATGGAATTCGCGTTTTAGACATTCAATCACGCTTTCGCCGAACTCTAATCCACCGCCTGGAAGTTTTAAAAGTGGCTCGCCAGCATATTCTTCATGTAAAGCCAAAACGCTATTATTTTTTAAACAAATTCCGTAAATCCTAAGGTTAATCTTGTCTATCATTGTTTAGATTTCTTTTATAAATATAAGCTTTTTATTTAATAGAATGTAAAAAGAATGATTCCTATAGAGGCTATTCTAATTTGATGGCGTTTATCATTTCGCGCTTTCCTGGAGGACCTGCCATTTTTTGCACTGAGAAATTTAATTCTTTTAAAGCGCGTCGTAGACTTCCTTTCGAAGAATATGTTGTTAAAAGTCCATCTTTATTCATTGTATTCGCTACGATTTCGATAAGAGGCTTTTCCCAAAGATCGGGTTGTACTTTTGCGCCAAAACAATCGAAGTAAACTAAGTCTATTTTTGGAAGTTCTAAGTTTTTAATATCAAAAAAATCTGCTTTTATCTTTGTTAAAAAGAAGTTGGGGATAATCTCTGTTGCTTCACCCCAATTGGCAGCATGGATTTTCTTTTCAATTTCACGGATTTCGGGATTATCAAAAAGTTGGGCATAATCTAAAGCTTGTTGTTCGTCATTCGAAATGGGATATTTTTCGATGCCAAAGTAATGAATTATATGATTTTTGTCATTTCGTAATAATGCATTAATTGTTACTAAAACGTTAAGTCCTGTTCCGAATCCTAGTTCAAGAATGTTAAATTGGTAACGATTTATTTTTATTAATCCATTTTTGATAAATACGTGTTCTGCTTCTTGTAATGCACCATTATGAGAATGGTAGGTTTCATCTAATTCTTTGATATATAGCGTTTTGCTGCCGTCGTGAGTCGTGATAATTTCCCGATTCATATTCTTTTTTTTCAAATATAAACTTAATTTTTGAGATTTAAAAAATTATTATATATTTGTAAGACTACATAAAAAATTTCAAAAATGATAATTCAAAAGACAGAAAATTCTAAGCTACCTACTTTTGATCCTA